>PLUI01000066.1 GCA_003164855.1 Acidobacteriaceae bacterium | reverse complement strand
CCACCATCGCTTCCATGGTGACGGCGCGGGCATCGAGCGGCTCGGCCAGGCGCGAGTTCTCGTCCATCATGCGGGTGAGCAGGACTTGATCGAGCGAGCCCCAGTTCACGCCAATGCGCACCGGTTTCTGGTACTTCACCGCGACTTCGATCATGGTGCGGAAATTCGAATCGCCGGTGCGTCCAATGCTGGCATTGCCGGGATTGATGCGGTACTTGGCGAGATCGCGGGCGCACTCCGGATACTTGGTGAGCAGGACGTGTCCGTTGTAGTGGAAGTCGCCGATGATGGGTACGCGGATGCCTTGCTTGTCGAGTCCCTCGACAATGCGGGGAACGGCGGCGGCAGCTTCTTCATTGTTGACGGTGACGCGGACCAGTTCAGACCCGGCCCTGGCGAGCACGGCACATTGCTGAACGGTTGAAGGGATATCTGCGGTGTCGGTATTGGTCATCGACTGCACCACAACTGGTGCATCGGAGCCGACGCGCACGCCACCGACGACGGCGGTCACGGTTTTCCTGCGTGGAATCATAGCCATGGGAGCCTTTATTTTAACATGCGGGAACGTTGACGTCCCCACGCTGGTAAGGTGTTCTACGAACGGCAAAACCGACTGCAGTAGAACGCCCCGAATCGGCCCAACGCAGCCCGATAAACCCGGGCCGCCGGACAGCCGGGGCGGCTGTCTCTACATGGTTTTCTCTAGATGGTTTGTGGCGCTGTATGAGTTGCTATTGCAGCCGGTCAGCTAATCCTGGAATTGTCTTTACCAGATCGTTGAAGATGACCATAACGGCAAATAACACCAGGAAGACGAACGCGGCTTGATAGACGCGTTCCTTGATGCGGAGGCTGATGTCATGGCCCATTAAGCTCTCGATGAGGAGGAAGAAGATCACGCCGCCGTCGAGTATGGGGATGGGAAGAAGGTTAAAGATGCCGAGATTCAGACTGATGCCTGAAGTGAGTGCCAGGAGAGGGGTCCAGCCTTTTTGCTGCGCCGCATAGCCGGCCTCCTGGGCGATCCCAATCGGGCCGGAGACCATGCGGGGCGAGACTTTTCCTTCTACAAGCTTTTTGGCGAGTTCTAGAAGCAGGAAAGAGTATTTCTTGTTTTCTCTCAGGGAGAGCGAGATCGCTTGCCCGAAGGGTAACCTGGTGACGATGGTGTCTTCCTTGTTGAGAAATCCCAGGCGATAGCGCTGCTGTTTGGGATCTTCGGTCTTGGAGAGCACGGGCTGCAGGTGAAAGCTGAGCGTTTGGTTACCACGGAGCACCGCAAGGTCGACGGGCTTTTCCTTGGTCTCCTGCAGTTGCTCGATCATGGCTTCGATCGAGCCGAGTGGCTTGCCGTCCATTGCGACCACCCGATCATCTTCCTGTATTCCGGCTTTGACGGCGGGCATGTCATCGTCCAGCTTGCCCACGATGACGGGTTCGGCGGGATACCATCCGGCGGAGCCGACTTCGGACGAAGTCACCGGCTTGGGGACGATGGTTTTTTCGAGGACTTTGTCTCCCCGCTGAACGGTAACGGCGAGAGGCTGATTGGGGCTGATCATCACCCGGGGCTGCACCTGCTCCCAGGTTGGGTTGGCAATGCCGTCGATCTTGATGATGCGGTCGCCAGGCTGGATGTCGGCCAGGGCCGCAGCGGAGTTGGCTTTGACTCCGTCAATGACGGCGAGCTTGTCCATAAAAACCGGATATTCGTAGTGCACCATGTATACGGTGGTGAGCAGAAAGATGGCCAGCATGATGTTCATGGCGGGGCCGGCAATGGCGATGAGGAAACGGTGCCAGCGCGAATGCGAGAGAAACTCCGCGGGATCGCCGGTGCGCTCGTCCATGGGATTCTCGCCGCTCATCTTGACGTAGCCGCCCAGGGGGATTGCACTGATGCGGTAATCGGTTTCGCCCTTGCGGAAGCCGAGCAGGCGCTTGCCGAATCCAATGGAAAACACTTCGACCCTGACACCCAGCCACTTGGCGACGGCATAGTGGCCAAATTCATGGATCAGGATCATGAAGCCGAGGATGACGACGACGGCGATCAGCGAAATCAGAAAATCAGGCATGATTGAGATACGTACTCCGCAGTCTGTTAGATTCCAAAACCTGCATATTCGATTAAAACACGTTAGATGAAAACAAGTTTAGATGAAAGAAGTTGCCTGCGACCGCTCGGAACCGCTCAACCTGCCGACTCGCTGTTGAGCATATCGGCGGGCTTCCGAATCGGCTTGAAGCACTTCCTGAATCGAACCCAGCTTCCCAGAATTAGATGCTGAAACCGCGTCTTCGATGATTCTGGGAATTTCATCGAATGCGATGCTGCCTTCAAGAAACGCGGCGACGGCGACTTCATCAGCGGCGTTGAGGGCGACCGTCTTCGCCCCTCCCGCTTCAGCCGCTTCGTACGCTAAACGGAGACAAGGAAATTTACTCATGTCTGGGGGGCAGAAGTCCAGATGACGCAGGTTACCCACCGGGAAGCGCATATCCGACCGAATGCGCTCGGGATATGTTAGAGCGTACAGAATCGGCAGCCGCATGTCGGTGACTGAAAATTGAGCAAGGATGCTGCCATCGATGAACTCGACCATGGAGTGAATTGTCGATTGAGGATGGACCAGGACTTCCACTTTAGCCGGAGGTATGTGAAACAGTCTGCAAGCTTCGATCACTTCGAAGCCTTTGTTCATCAAGGTTGCCGAGTCGATGGTGATGCGCTTGCCCATCTTCCAAGTGGGATGATTGAGCGCCTGCTCTACGGTGATGGAGCTGAACTGGGAATGCGGCGTGTTGAGAAATGGGCCGCCGGAAGCGGTGAGCCAGATGCGNNACCAGGCATTCCTTGTTGGCGAGGCCTAGAATTTTGCCGGCTTTGGCGGCTTCGTAAGTGGCCTCGAGTCCGGCTACGCCGACGATGGCGCTGACCACGAAATCGACTTCGGGATGGGTAGCGACTGCGACTGTGCCCGCCGTGCCGTGGACGACTTCGATTTCTTTCAATCCCGCTTGCTTGAGGCGCGCGCGCAGGATATCGGCATCGGACTCGGCAGCCATGGAGACCAATTTCGGCCGCCACTGGCAGGCTTGCTCGAACGCTGCATCGAGATTCGAGCCGGCGGCTAAGGCTACGATCTGAAAGCGGTCGGGATAGGACTCCGCCACGCTGAGAGTGCTGCGGCCGATGGAGCCGGTGGAACCCAGGATGGCGATGCGTTTCATGAGAAGGAGAGACTTTCCCCCGCGAGCCCCCACACAAACTCTAATTCTACGATGGTTCGGCTCTTAGGTGTCGAAAGTTGATCGGCGAGGCGGTTGCTCCGCCATTTGAAGGGCAACAATTAGTTTCCGCTCGACTGCTCTGGCTCCTTCGAGTACTATTTCAAGAGAATTCGCTGTGTCTGCGCCCTAAGCCCGCGCTCGCCCCCATCCGCGTATTTCCCTTCCAAAAGCACGTAACAGCCCCTGAAGAACCTTAGGGAACAACGAAGACAGGAGACCGCATCGTGAATAACGACGATCTAAGAGATTGGTACTTGGCCCTGACTGACTCCCACAAGCAGGTCTTTCTCGCCCTTGTTTCCAGCGACCTTACAATTCATGGCCGTGAGTTCGGACTTCATCCACCGGGAGAACAGCAAAGCCGAGGCTTCAAAGGCTTGAACGAACTCCAACATCAAATCAGCGGTCACATCGTTGCACTTGGGCTGGGTCACGATAGGTACCCGGACGATGTTTTGTGGCAGATCCTCTCTGAACAAGCTGCCGCCTATGGTCTGGGTTCCCATCTGAGACACTCGCTCGACCGTGCAAGGTCCAGTTGGGACAAACCGAAGTAGCGGATCATCTACTGCATGACACGCCAAGCCGCATAGTACCACAGCACGGGAGCGGCGAAGAGCAGGGCGTCGATGCGGTCAAGCATGCCGCCGTGGCCGGGGAGAATGGTGCCAGAATCTTTAACGCCGGCTCCGCGTTTGATCAGCGATTCCACCAAGTCGCCGAGCTGCGCGGCGATATTCAGAGCAACGGTGAGCAGGATGATGGGCCACATCTCCGGCTTCTCCAGCCCGAACAAGCCGTCGCGACGCTGAATCAGTCCTATACGCAGAAAAAACGAACTGATCTGCAGGGAGTGGTTGAAGAGCAGAATGCCTACCGCGAGGCTGGCCAACAGCGAAGCCGCAGCGCCCTCCCAGGTTTTTTTCGGGCTGATGCGGCGTGCCATCAGGTGCCTTCCCAGCGACCGGCCAACGAAGTAAGCGAAGATGTCTCCCGCCCAAACCACGAGGAGCAGGTAGAGTATCCAAAATGCGCCCGCCCACTGCTGGCGGAGCTGAACCAGCATTCCCATGGGCAGAGCGATGTAGGCAAAAGCGAACGCCGAGGCGGCCGCGGCCGGATATGCGCCGCTCATTTGAGTCCGTCGCATAGCGATGGTTAGAAAAATAAAAGGAGAAATCGCGCAGGCGAATGCCGCGCCGAGGACGAACTTTACTGCGGAAAGCTGGGGAGTTTCGCCCGCGGCGCTGGCGGCGAGCAGCAGAAAAAATAATCCTGCAAAGATATAAGTGGGCAGGCGCAGCGGCTGAACGTCATAAGNNGGCACCGGGGCGCGCAGCACCAGCAGCATCACAATCGGAATCAGGACCAGCGCGGTCGCGATGCGCTTCAGCATGCGATGAGTCTACTTGGGGACCTTTACCGGTTCGGGATGGGCGTGCGAATCGCCGTGATTCAACCCGCCGTAGCGGCGCTCGCGCTTTTGATATTCGGCGATGCCTTCGAGCAGATGCACGCCACGGAAGTCGGGCCACAACGTTGGCGTCACATAGATCTCGGCATAGGCCAGTTGCCAGAGCAAGAAATTGCTGAGGCGCATCTCGCCCGAGGTGCGGACCACCAGATCGGGATCAGGCAAGTCGCGCGTGTAAAGATGTTCGCCGACGGTGTCTTCGTCAATGCGCAGGTGCTCGAGGCCGCCGTTCTGCGAAGCTGCGTTGACCATGGAGCGAAACGCGTCGACCAGCTCGCTGCGTGCGCTGTAATTCAGCGCAAGCGTGAGTATGGTGCCGGTATTCTTCTCCGTGCTCTTGCGTGCCCACTCCACGCGCTCCTGCACATCTTCGGGGAGTTCGTGCTGGCGGCCGATATATTCTAGGCGGATATTATTTTCGTTCAGCGTGGGGACTTCCGCCTTAAGATAGCGGCTGAGCAGGCGCATCAGAAAATCGACCTCACTCTTCGGACGCTTCTTCCAGTTTTCTTCGGAGAAAGCATAGAGCGTGAGCGCATGAATGCCGATGCGGGCCGCCGTCTCTACGGTGGAGCGCACGGCGGCGACACCGGCGCGATGTCCGGCGACGCGCGGCATGTGGCGCCGCTTGGCCCAGCGCCCGTTGCCGTCCATGATAATCGCGATGTGTCTTGGGAGCCGCGCTGGATCGAGATGCCGGTAAACTTCGCTTTCCTTGCGATCCAGACCGGCGGGAATTCTTGCCTGCAAGGCTTATCCCCTTCCGAAGGTTGAGGCTACCACGGGCGGGAAGGGGCTTGCAATGAGAGGAAGGGCACCGCCCTGAGCTGTGCCTTACACAGCCAATCGAGTGTCTGCATTCGCGGGCGAGGGCGCCCGCGCCACACGAGCTACTTTGTCTCTTCCGGCACGATCTTCAAATCGATCTTCTCCGTGTGCCGCAGGAGTGTCAGCGAGCAACTCGCACCCACGCGAACGTCAGTCAGCACGCGGTGCAGGTCGTCGACGCCCGCTACAGGATGGCCTTCGAGCGCGACGATCACGTCGCCCTCGCGGACGCCGGTGCGCTTGGCTGGACTATTCTCTTCGACAGACAAAACGAGTGCTCCCGATTCTTTCGGCAGATCATAGAAGCGCACCACGCGGCGATGGATGGGCACGGTCTGCGCCGAGACGCCGATATAGCTGCGGCGGATGCGTCCATCGCGCAGCAGGCGGCTGGCCACGAACTTTGCCGTATTGATGCCAATGGCGAAACAGATTCCCTGCGCGGGCAAAATAGTCGCGGTGTTCACGCCGACCACACGTCCTGCGGAATCTACGAGTGGACCGCCGGAGTTGCCGGGGTTGAGCGCCGCGTCTGTCTGGATGACGTCATCAATCAGACGTCCGGAATACGATCGCAGCGAACGTCCCAGAGCGCTCACGACGCCAGCGGTTACCGTGGATTGAAATCCGTAGGGGGTGCCGATGGCGACCACCAGTTGTCCCACGCGCAACTGCTGAGAATCACCGAGCGCGGCGGCGGTGAGTCCGGGTTCGTCGACACGTGCGTTATCGATTCGAATCACGGCGAGGTCGCTCGCGGGGTCGTCGCCGATAGCGGTTGCCGGCATGCGGCGGCCGTCGGCCAGCGTGACCTCAATGTGGCGAGCATCATGCACGACGTGGCTATTCGTGAGAATCAGGCCGTCGGGAGTGAACACGAAACCCGATCCTCCACCGCGCCGTTCGCGCGGCTCGCCCGAGCGGGTGCGTCCTGCGGATTGATGTACTTCGATGTTCACAACGGAGGGGCTGACACGTTCGACTGCGCCCGTGACGGCGCGGGAGTAGGCATCGAGCAGGGAATCGTCGGCATGTGGAAGTGTCGAGGCCGGCGTCGCCCCGGCAGACAATTCGGAAAACGCATTTCCAATCTCTTCCAGGTGCATGGTCAATAGATGTCCACGGAATTCCGCGGGATTCAGCGCGCGCGTCGGCGCTGGCGGTCGCAGCGAGAGGTAGGGACCCTTCGACTGCGCTGCCGCGCGCTACGCGCTGGGTAACATCGCCAGGGTGACAGAGAAAAAAGCCGGGACCAAGGTCTGGTCCCGGCGTTGAGTTGGCTGGTTGCCCGGATAAAGTCTACGCGGTCCTTCGCGGCCGTATGGTTAAATCCCGCACCTGGGTCAGGATGCTTGACATCTGCATTCCGTTCAGTTGCGACACGAAGGGCAGAATCTCCGCGATGAACTGATCTTTCATCAGTTCGCTGATTTCGTCCTGGCGGTTCTTTTCGCCGCCACTAAGCAGTTCGGGCACGGTTACCTCCAGGGCTCGCGCCAGCCGCTCCAGGGAAGACAGCGTGGGCGTGGCTTTTTCGTTTTCGATTTTAGAAACGTAGGTCCGCGGTACGGACATGCGTCCTGCCAGTTGGCGCTGGCTCAATCCGCTGCGCAGCCGAAGTGAGCGGATGGAGGTCGCCAGGTTCAGGTGTCCGCGGCCCATGCCGGGCATGGGCATCATTACCGGCGGCGCCATCACCACGGGTTCAGGCTCGGGTTCCTCGTCCAGGGACGAGTGGCAGCGCCGGCAGTTATTGTTGACCGTACGGAATTGAACCAACAGGCAATGATCGCAACGGACGACTTCCCTAGAATCTACTGGGGCAAGAGTCGTGGCCATCGGGTTGTGGGAGTGCCAGAGCCGGCTACTCCTTACTAACAATCGAACCTAACAACGGGGGAAGAGGTTCTGACTGCAGAGACAATCTGCGGTATGAAGCCTGTGGAAGTCAAGGTTAAAATGCATAAAGCCGTACACTTTGCCGGCGAAAGCCGGAAGTAGACGGTGAAATCACGCTTCAGGCAAGGCAAAGGCATGATTAATCGCGAGTCCGCGTGGTGTTTACTAACT
The DNA here is from genome assembly GCA_003164855.1 of Acidobacteriaceae bacterium. Classification (GTDB taxonomy): domain Bacteria; phylum Acidobacteriota; class Terriglobia; order Terriglobales; family Acidobacteriaceae; genus Sulfotelmatobacter. The sequence goes on along the minus strand of PLUI01000066.1, from coordinate 50,782 downwards.
GAGTTCACACAGTCGGAAAGCTTGCGCAAGCACGCGCTGGCGGTCGAGGCTTGCATGAGAGCGTGTTCCCGTAAGCTTGCGGCCGGTTCCGGGAACCCTGGGCCATCAGAACTTGGGCTGCCGGAATTCGGATTGTCCCAGGAAGACCTTTGGGGGATTGTCGGACTCATCCACGATTTCGACTACGAGAAATATCCCAGCCTGGAAGATCATCCGTACCGGGGAAGCGAGATTCTGAAGGAGCGGGGATGGCCGGAAGTGATTCGCCGAGCGATTATGTCGCATGCCGAATACAGCGGAGTGACCCGCGAAACGCCGATGGAAAAATGTCTGTTCGCCTGCGATGAACTGGCCGGATTTATTACTGCCGTGGCGCTGATCAAGCCGGGGAAATCTCTGGCCGAGGTGGACGCGAAGTCTGTGCGAAAAAGAATGAAAGATAAAGCCTTCGCCCGCAAGGTGAATCGGGACGACATTGTGCACGGCGCTGCTGCTCTGGGAGTGGATTTGGACGAGCACATTTCTTTTTGCATTGAGGCGCTGCAGGGGATTGCTGGTGAGTTGGGGTTGGACGGGAGTGCGGCGAAGGTCGTCGCGTCCCCTTAAAGCGACGGCGTCCCTGGAGGCAAATCGTTTGGCGATGCCTCTAAGACGGGCTTTGTTCCCAACTGAATTAATTTGTAGTCCTCTGCGGGCACCGGTCCGATGGCAAAAGGCAAGGGGCCGGAATCGAAGGAGTAGAATCCCGCGCCCAGCTCGCCTTGGATGGTGGTGATACCGAGACGCATCGGAATTCGAATAACGTCGGTTGAAGTTACGAAGTTCGGACGTATTTCGAAGAGAGATGTTTGTGGAGACACGGCGAGGAAGTCTCCGGGGCGGTGCGGCGGGTCATCGAGCACAACGGGGCGCGCGCCGAAAGCCTCCATGTAGTATTGGAATCCCCAATGGCCGGTGAACCAGACTGTGCCCGGCTGGTTTCGGGTTCGCTGCTCTATTATTTCGGCGGCGGTTCGCGCCGAGTTCGCCAGTTCGGAGTCAGCCCAGGTGAGCCAGAGCGATACCGCGCCCGCTGCGGCTAACGATAATGCCACCAATGCTGGGCGCCAGCGGATCGAAGTTGCGCGGAGTTCGTCGGCGCGGCGCGCCAGCAGGATGCCGACGGCGGGAATCAATGGGAGTACGGAGCGGGCATTGATGGTCCAGTTCAAGAAGCCGGTAAAAATAAATGTCCCGATTACCCAAAGCATCAGCAAAAGAGCGTTGGCATCTTTTCGCTTCCATGCGTCCGCGACCGCCAGCGCCATTACAGAGGATCCAGCGGCGATGAAGAGCGTCAAGTGAATGCCAACCGATAAACTATGGTGATAAAAGTGAGGCGGCCCGAGGATTCCACCGAGACCGATTTGGCCGGTGGCGAGGAGAAATCCCGCGATTGCACTCAGCGCACAGACGATTAGGATTTTGCGGCGCGTCCAAAGCAGCGGAGCAAGGGTTAGCGCGGGAAGCATGCATCCGCCAACAAAACTGAGATCAACGAATAGCTTGGCCAGGGTGGAAGCTTGTCTCTCCTGACGAATGCCGGTAGAGACATGGCCGGCGCTGGTAATCATGCGGATTCCGTAGACGGCCTTGGTCCAATATTGAAATCCAGTGAGAACCAGAATCGGTAGGAGCAGGTACCAAGCCCAGTTGCCGAGACGGCGCTGCCGTGCCAAGGAATACACGGCGAGCAGCGGGATCAAAGCGATGCCAAAAAACTTTGCCAAGGAACACAACGTAATAAGCAGGGCAGAAGTGATCAGATAGGCAGGTTTCTGCGGCTCAATGCCTTCAATCCAGAAAATAATTGCCCAAAGCCATAGCGCCAACATCGAGACGTCGCACATCACACTATTGGCAGAGATTAGACATCCGGGCGTGAGAAGCGTGGCCGCGGCAGCAAGCAGGGGTGAATTCGTAAAGCGCTGCGCCAGGCGATATGTGCCCAGCACCACCGCTAGCGCGGGCAGAAGGAAGGCGAGATGCAATGCGCGTTCAGACCATCCGAAGATGCTGGCCGCCGCAGCGAGATAGTAAGAAGCAAGCGGAGGATTCTTGGTTTCGACCGCCATGGGGACCGCGTCCCTGTACCAGTTGACTTTGAATCCATAGGGATCAAGCGGATGCTTCGCGATGTGCCGCGCGACGTAGAGAAATAAAGTGTCGTCCACTTTGAAAGCGCTGCCGGCAAACGGGAGCAGGCAGGCGAGGACGGCTATTGCAAGAAGTAGGTAATGGATGCTCGGATGCTGATTCTGGAAGCTCTCAGTAGGCGGTGCCATCAGGAAGTCTAGCCAGACTAGATGTGCGTGAATCTTGTGTCAATCTACCGCAGCGTGAGAGACGCCGTGGTTCAATCGTTTGATTTTTCAGTGGATAATTTCCGCGATCTTCCCCGTCGCGATCATTTCCGAGATGCGAGCGAGATCTTTGTACATCACGCGGTCCTTCTCCATCGTGGGGCACACCGAGCGGATCGCCGTATGTGCGGCCTGTCCGCGTTTTGAAGTTTTCAGTGGGGCGAGGAAGTCGATTGCCTGGGCCACGGCCATGGCTTCGATGGCCAGCACATTGCGCGTATTTTCGACGATGCGCTTCAGCTTGTTTGCCGCCGTCATGCCCATGGAGACGTAGTCCTCCTTGTTGCCCGATGTAGTAATCGAATCCACCGATGCGGGATGAGCCAGCACTTTGTTCTCGCTGACCAGCGCAGCGGCCGTGACCTGCGGCATCATGAAACCGGAATTCAATCCCGCGCCCTGGGCCAGGAATGGCGGCAACCCCTCGCTGAGTGCGGGATTCACCAGGCGCTCGATTCTTCGTTCACTGATTCCTGCGAGAGCGCTTAATACGATGCCAAGAAAATCCAGAGCGAAGGCCAGCGGTTCGCCGTGGAAATTTCCGCCGGAGACGACGTCGCCTGCGGAATTCTCCGCGTCGGTGATGAAGACCAGAGGATTGTCCACCGCGGAGTTCGCCTCGATCTCAAACACTTCGCGGCAGTGCGCCAGCGTATCGCGCACCGCGCCGTGCACCTGCGGAATGCAGCGCAGGGAATAAGCGTCCTGCACGCGGCCGCATTCGCGGTGCGATTCCCGAATCTGACTGCCTTCGAGCATCTTGCGCAGGTTCGCGGCCGTCTTGATTTGTCCGCTGTGCGGGCGCGCTTTGTGGATACGTTCGTCGAAGGCCGCGTCGGTGCCTTTCAGTGCGTCGCAGCAGAGACCGCCGAGCACATCGGCGGAATCGACCAGGGTTTCCGCAGCCAGCAGCGCCAACGTACCTAGGGCCAGCATGGCCTGCGTACCGTTGATCAGCGAGATGGTTTCTTTGGCCTGCAGCACGATCGGCTTGATCTGTGCCCGCTGCAGGGCGTCGCCACTAGAGATGCGCAGGCCTGCAGCGTCGATGCACTCGCCCTCGCCGATCAAGGTCAATGCCAGATGAGCCAGGGGAGCCAGATCACCGCTCGCGCCCACACTGCCCTGCGAGGGCACATAAGGGATAACGCCGCGGTTCAGCATTTCGCAGAGTGTATCGATGACGACTGCGCGCACTCCCGAATAGCCTTTGGCCAGAGAATTGGCGCGTAGAAGCATCATGGCGCGGGTCTCGGCTGCAGAGAGCGGGTCGCCGACGCCTACAGCGTGCGAGCGCACCAGGTTGATTTGCAATTCGCGAATCTGGTCGCCCACAATGCGCACATCGCTGAGCTTGCCTACGCCGGTGGTGATGGCATAGGCGAGCTTATTGTTCGCCACAATCTCATCGACGACGGCGCGCGCGCGATCGACGGCTGCGCGGGCATCGGCGGATAGGAGCACGGGACGGCGTTGGGCCGCAACTTCGAGAACCGCTTCCAGAGTAAGGTCGTTGCCGCTGATGTGAAGTGCGTTCAAAATAAGTTTCCCGTTTCCTATTTCCAGTTTCTAGTGACCGGTTTGGTGTTTCCCCACCGCGGCGCGGAACACCTGCAAGTATTTTTCCGGCAGCACGGCAATCTTCATGTCTGCGTCGGTGACGATGTGCGTGGTTTCCCCTTCGGCGAGCAGAGTGCCATCGTCTACGCGCCGCAACTCATAACCAAAGTGGACCACCGAGTCGCGCACATTCAACAATTCCGTGCGCACCGTGACTTCCTCGTCATAGCGCACCGGGGCACGATAGCGGCATCTGGCTTCGGCCACGGCGATGAAGCATCCATCTTTGCTCTCCATGTCGCGATAAGAAAAGCCCAGCTGGCGCAGCAATTCGACGCGTCCCACTTCGAACCAGATGAAATGGTTGGAATGGTACACCACTCCCATTTGATCGGTCTCGGCGTAACGCACGCGCAGCCGGGTTTCATTGACTGCCTGTGGCTTCGAACTCATTCCCCGCTCCTCACTTCCCGGTCCATACCGGCTTGCGCTTTTCAAGAAATGATGCAATTCCCTCGCGGAAGTCGGCGGTGGTGCGGATGGCGGCATTCTCGCGCACGGCATCATCGATCTGCGCATCAAGTTCGGCGCGGCCATGATCGGTGAGGAGTTTCTTGGTCGCTCGCAGAGAAGCTGGACTGTTTTCGATCAGCAGCGCTGCCAGTTCGCGAGATCGGGCAATTAAATTTTCCGGAGCGACGATTTTGCTGATCAATCCCATGCGCGCCGCTTCTTCCGCACCGAAAATTCTTCCCGTCAGCAAAAGATCGCGCGCCTGCTTTTCGCTCACCTGGCGCAGCAGGAAAGTGGAAACAATGGCGGGGACAAAGCCGATGCGCACTTCGGTATAGCCGAACTTGGCTTCCGGCACGGCTAAAGTGAAGTCGCACAGCAACGCCAGTCCGGTGCCACCCGCGATGGCTGCGCCATTCACCGCCGCAATCGTCACCTTGGGGAATTCGTAAAGTGAGCGGAACAGTCGGACCATGGTTTCGGAATCTTTGAGATTTTGTACGGGCGACCGGCCGATCAGCGTGTTTAAGTTTTCCAGGTCCATGCCGGAGCAGAAAGCTTTGCCGGCGCCGGTTAGGATGAGGACAATCGCCTCGGATGTCTCCACTTCCTCGAGCGCGCGCAGCAGATCGTCAATCAACTCGAAGCTGATGGCGTTGCGCTTGTCCGGGCGGTTCAGCGTGATCGTGGCGACGCCGGAATCGTAACTGAGTTGGATCGTTTTGTAGTTCATATTTTGAAACCGCTAATCGTCGCTGAGGGCATTCGAATATCTCGCGCCCATCTCGGTGGTTGCTCGTAGCAGCGTGTCTAATCGTTTTATCGGCGGCAATTCCGCACCACGCTGCTTCAAGGCTTCAATCACTTTCTCGGTCGCGATGTTGCCAACCAGCGCATCTTGCGCGAAGGGGCAGCCGCCCAGCCCGCCTATCGCAGAGTCGAAGCGGCGGCACCCCGCGTCGTAAGCCGCGAGAACCTTCGCCATAGCATGCTCGGGACGGCTGTGCAGATGGACTCCGATTTCCAGATAATCGTACTTCGCCATCACCGCGCCGACGAGTTCGCTGACTTGTTCTGGAGTGGCGATGCCAACCGTGTCGGCGAGAGAAATCATTCGCAGGTTGTCGACTTCCATGAGCGAGATGGCTTCGATCACTTCGTCCACGTTCCACAGATCGCCGTAGGGATTGCCGAAAGCCATTGAGATGTAGACCACAACGTCGAGCGCGGCATCGTCGGCTTTTTTCTGAATCTTCTCCAGTTCGTCGAGCGCGTCTTCAGCGGATTGGTTCTGATTCTTGCGCAAGAATGTTTCCGAGATCGAATACGGAAAGCCCAGAGTGTGCACTGCGTGCGTATCGATGGCCCGCTGCGCGCCCTTTTCGTTGACCACGATGCCGATGATCTCCACGTCGTCGGGCGGATCGAGTTCTGTTAATACTTCTTCCGAGTCCGCCATCTGCGGCACGGCTTTGGGCGAAACGAACGAGACTGCGTCGATGTGTTTGAATCCCGCGCTGATCAGGGCCTGCAAATAGGCGCGCTTGATGTCGGACGGAATCTGTCCCTTCAGCCCTTGCCAGGCATCGCGCGGACATTCGATCAGTTTCACCAGTTCGGACATATCAAAACCTGCCACGGATTTCGCGGATTCTCACGGATCAAAACCCTTCGAGAAAACTCAGATCGTTGCCCGTTCTGCTCCTTATCTGTGTGGATCCGTGTAAATCCGTGGCCAATTTACGTTTGCAGTACTCCCACCTTGAACTCCGGCACCTCGGGGTTCAGCGCTGCGGCCTCCAGAGCCTGGGTAATGGCGTCACGGGTTTCGATGGGATCAATGATCTTGTCGATCCACAGCCTGGCCGCGCCATAGCGCGGATCGGTCTGCTCGTCATAAGTACGCTTCACCGATTCGTACAGTTCTTTCTTTTCTTCTTCGCCCAGCTTGGTGCCGCCGCGTTCCAGTTGCTTCACCTTGATCTCAACCAGAGTTCCCGCGGCCGATTCGCCACTCATGACTGCGTAGCGCGCCGTTGGCCAGGCGAATACGAATCGTGGATCGAAGGCTTTGCCGCACATCGCATAGTGTCCGGCGCCGAACGATCCGCCAACAATCACGGTGATCTTCGGAACCACCGAATTCGACACCGCATTCACCATCTTCGCGCCAGCTTTGATGATGCCACTCCACTCCGCGTCGCGACCCACCATGAAACCGTTCACATCGTGGAAGAAAATGAGCGGGATCAGATTCTGATTGCAGTCCATGATGAAGCGCGCCGCCTTCTCTGCCGACTCCGTATAGATCACACCGCCGAACTCGACGCGCTTGCGGCCTTCGTGATCGGTTTGATGAGCGTGCGTTTTCTGGTTGGCAACGATGCCGACGGCGAATCCGCCGATGCGTCCGTAACCACAGATGAGCGTTTTGCCATATTCCGGTTTGTACTCGTCGAAGCGGCTGCCATCGAGCACGCGCGCCAGAATCTCTTTCATGTCGTAGGGACGCGCGGGCGAGGAATCGTAAATGCCATAAATCTCCTCGGCGGCGAGCGCCGGCTCGACGGGTTTCTTGCGGTCCCAAGGAGATTGGCGGCGGTATCCCCACTTCTCGACGATCGAGCGAATGCGCGCCAGGCACGCGGGATCGTCCGGTTCGCGGAAATCGACCGTGCCGCTGATGCCCGCATGCATGGCCGCCCCGCCCAGATCTTCCGCCGAAACTTTTTGTCCAATCGCCGCTTGTACCAAGGCCGGTCCGGCCAAAAATAGTCCGCTGCCATCGGTCATCAAAACGTGATCGCACATCACCGGCAGGTATCCGCCACCGGCCACGCACATTCCCATGATGGCGGCGGTCTGTGGAATGCCCAGGGCCGACATGACGGCGTTATTGCGGAAGACTCGGCCAAAGTCGTCTGTATCGGGAAATACATCTTCCTGCAGCGGCAGGAAAACTCCGGCGGAATCCACCAGATAGATGGTCGGGATACGGTTCTCGATGGCAATGTTCTGGGCGCGGATTACTTTCTTCGACGTCATGGGAAAGAATGCGCCCGCTTTCACGGTTGCGTCGTTGGCGATAATCATCACCATGCGCGTGTGAATGCGCGCCAAGCCGGTGATCACCCCTGCGGCGGGCGCTCCGCCCCACTCTTCGTACATGCCATGGGCGGCATAGATGCCCAATTCGAAGAAGGTCTTAGGATCAACCAACAATTCAATGCGTTCACGGGCGGTGAGGCGTCCCTTAGCATGCTGGCTTTCGATGGCCTTGCCACCGCCGCCTTCACAAATCTTTTCGGCTTCGTTGCGTACCTGTGACATGAGGTCCGCCAGGAAACGCATGTTGGCCTCGAACCGTGCCGAGGTGGGATCAACTTTGGTCGCCAGGACGTTAGACGCCTGAGACGTAGGGTCGGCGGGAGCTTCGCTGCGATCGGCCATGGATAAGAATTCAAGAGAGCGGACTGTTTACGGTATAACACTCCCGCGGGGGCGCGCAACGCGGGCTGCGTCCGCGAGGGCTAGGAAACAAACACAGAAGCAGAGGAAACGGTGAAAAGGGCGGCGCCTAAAGAAAATCCGCGGCCTGGGAAATGCTATTGCAGCCCAATGCGGCGAAGCAGGCTCTGAAAGCGCGGTTCCGGGCGGAGGTTCGTCCAGACGGGATCGACCTTGACGTAGATGAGAGCGACGCTGGCTTCCCGGTAGCATTTCTCCAAGTAGTCCAGCGCTCGCAGGTTTCTGCCCAGGACCGCATCAGCTTCCGCTGCGCTGCAAGCATTCAAGTGCAGATCCTTGTAGTTCGCCAGCCTGCTTGATTCTCCGGGTTTAGCCATTTCCTGCATTAGGGCCCGAAATCCCCCCTGGCGATAAAGTTCCTGCATGTACTGCGACCGGCCGGAAAAACCCGAAAGCCGATCATTGTCAATGCTTTCTTTCAGCCAGAGATCGTATTGTCCAGTCTGTTTATAGTATTTGGACAGGTAGAAGTGAATCGGGACGAAGTTGGGATTGGTAGCCAGAACTCTCTGATAGGCCTGCAGGGCCAGATCGTATCGCCCCGCCAGATAATACGCGAAGCCGGTGTCAGCGTTGATGATCAGGCAGATGGGATCGAGCTCCTGCGCGCGCCGTAGTTCGGCAATGGCTTCGTCATGGCGTCCTTCGGGACCGAGCAGCAGGTTGCCATACCAATGGTGGGCCTGCGCGAAACTAGGATTCAGATCGAGGGCTCGTTGAAACTCCTGCTCTGCCCCCGTCCAATCCCAATCCTGCAAAATTTTCACTGCGGCCAGTGAGGTGTGGGCCTCCGCCAGGGAGCCGTCAAGGGCCAGAGCTTTTTCGGCGGCTGCCTTGGCCTCGGTGCTGTGCGTTGGACCTCCCCCGTACAGCACCAGCAGCGTGTGGGAATCGGCTAAGCCCGAATAGGCGAGGGCAAAATTTGGATCCTTTTCGATGGCTTGGTTGAAGTACTCGATCGCCTTTTCAAAGCCTGGGATGTTCCTCTGATTCAAGGCGTAGCGGCCGCGCAGATAAAGGTCGAAAGATTCCGGATTCACGGCCTGGCCCCGTCGCAGGCGGCCGCTCTCCTCGACGGTTAGGTTTAGCTTGACTTCGTCGGTAATGGCTTCGGCGACGCGGGCTTGCAGCGATAGCACGTCCTTGAGGTCGCCGTCGTATGCCGCTGCCCAGATGTGGCGATCGCTTGCGGCGCGAATCAACTGAGCCGTAATTCTCACGCGATCGCCCGACCGCAGCACCGAGCCTTCCACCACGGCATCGACCCCCAGCTCACGGCCAATCTGGGGAAGTGGTATCCGGGTGCCTTTGTATTGCATGATCGAGGTTTTGGAAACGACCTTTAACTGGCGAATTTGTGCCAGATCGGTGATAAGCTCGTCGGTCATTCCGTCGACAAAGTATTCCTGGTTAGGGTCGTTGGAAAGATTCTGTAATGGCAGTACCGCTACCGAGCGAATCAGGCTGGGCCCCGCTTCGCCGAACAGCCCCTGCCTCCAGCCGGCTGCTCCCAACAGAGCTACCAGGGTCACGATGGCCAGACCAGCTATCAGGGTTTTCTTCCAGCCGTTCCGCACACCGGAGTGTGGGATTTGAGGTTCGACATCGGATGAGCCAGAGCCGGACTCGGTCTCGGAATTGCCCTGCAATGCCGAACTCGCGCCCGCAGGGGTTGCAATTGAGTCCCAGTGATTGGCGGGAGAAGAGGACGGTGCATCTGAGCCGGCAAGAGCCTCTCGACTGTTTCCGGTCACTTCCGCTGCCTCGACGGGGCGAACTCCAGCGACGAAGCGGTAGCCGCGTTTGGGGACCGTCTCGATGTAGCGGGAGCCGTCTTCTCCGTCCCGGAGAGCCTTACGAAGCAGGTAGACGACTTGACTGAGATTATTTTCCTCAACCACGGTGTCGCCCCACACGGTTCGCATTAGGGCGTCTTTTTCCAGCAGGTGGCCGTTGTTCTCCACCAGCGCCAACAAGGTGTCGAAGGCCCGAGGAGGTAACTCCATTCGGGCGGCGCCGTGGCGAAGCAGGCGCTCGCCGGGATCCAGAACGAAGGGGCCAAATTCGTACAATTGCCTGACAGCGTTTTCCATTACGAGTCCTGAGAAAACCTTCAGAAAAAAATGAGAGCTGCTAATGACTTCCAGCAACCGCGTGGGGCACAGTACGTAGCGCATCACGCGGCATACCTTGGAAATGCGTTCGGGCGCAATACTAGCCGAGTCTCTCGAGGGCTCGCTAGACCACGAACGTGGTGGTGGGGGCCACCTTTTTCCGAGATTCCGGGTGTTGCAAGGTGTCTCGCAAGCACCGCACTTAGGACTTTGCCGTTCTTTTTTGGAGCCGTCAACCTGCGGCCAGAGCGGACAAGCGGGGTCACAGGGGGAGGATTCACGGCTTTCCAGCTTGGATCTCAAACAGCTACGGGGGAGAGGGCGAAACTGCTTCGTAATTGCGTTGAGCAACCTGAGTTGGGGGGTAACGAATCCCCTCCCCAGTGCCGCCAACGGCACCAGCTTAAGATTATCTTTCTTATCCGTGTGCCTTGATCCTTCGTACAGCTTCGGCGACCGGGTCATCGGCTACTGCTTCGACCAGCCCGATTGCCCGCGCCCGCGTCGCGCGGATCTTCTCCGCCGCCACAAACATTTCCAGAGCGACGGCCTTGCCCACCAGCCGTGGCAAGCGTTGTGTGCCTCCCCATCCTGTGATCAATCCCAAGGCCGCCCCGCGATGTCCAAAGACAGCATCGGGAGAGGCGATCCGCCGGTGGCAGGCTAGCGCCAGATCCAAGCCTCCACCCATGCAGTATCCCGAGATGGCGGCATACACCCGCGCCGGAAACTCTTCCAGCGCCCGCATGAGCGTCTGTCCCATCTTTGCGAACTCGTAGGCTGACGGACCGTCCAGAGCGGCAATCTCTCTGAGTTCCGCCCCTGCAGAGAAGAACTTTGCATTCCCCGTGAGGACCAGCGGGCCAGGGTCCTGAGTAAGCTCACGGATCGCTGCCGTGAGAGACAGCACGCACGCCCGCGTCAGGCGATTTGTGCCGTCTTCCGAACAGAGACGCAAGATCGACACGCCATTGTGATCGTCGGGGTGGAAAAGAGATGGGGACATTCGCGGATGCAGGTGTCAGGTCTTCGGTGTCAGGTTCTAGGCTCTCGGCTTCGCCTCGGTTGGCGCTTCGCGCGATGCTGGCTTCCAAGACCCAAGAACCGGGAGCTAAGACCCAGACCCAGGACCTAAGACCTAAGACTTTCTGTCCATCCACTCCGCCAGCCGGCAGCCATCTTCTTCCAGCAAGAAGGTTCCCGCGCCATAACATTCCCCGAAGATGCGATGCGACTCCTGATCGCGTGCCGCGCGTGAAATCCATTGTTTGCCGACCTGATACTGCGAAGCGGTGAACCATTTCTGCGGCAAAACTTCCACCAGTCCGGCCTGCAGATAAAGGACAAAGAGTGCGAATGCCGGATCGTCATTCGACATCGCCTTGTAGCTGGTGGGCACGATCAGTTCGTCGACTGCAGCCAGTTCCGGCGGTGGATTGATCTTGTGCATTCCAGGGCCGAGAGTAAGAGGCACCTCGAATTCCGCGATGGGTGGGGTCTTCGAATAGATGCGATCGGAAGACTGCTTGAACCATCCTGCAATCTCTGCCAGGTCGAAAGGCTCGAGTCGCTCCGGATTGAACCCGGCAAAACGAATACTGCGTCCTTCCGGGCACCAGATTCCCAGGCAACGCGGCGATACTATAAATGGCCGGGAGTACGTGTTCAGCGCTAGCCGCGGATGATCGGCTTCCTGCTCCAGCGCCAGCGAGACGAGATATCCTACGGGGCCTTCGCTACCGTGATGTGTCCAGAACAAGCGCTGTCCGGCAGCAGAATGAAATACCGGAAATGTTTTCCAATACCAGGGCGCGGGACCAACTGTGCGCTCAAGTTGTTGACGGATGCTGGTTAGGTTTGGGATCGCCATGCAAGAAAATTGGGCAATTAGAAATCTCGGAGCATGTCAAATTACAGGCTTACGCGATTGCCCAACTACTCAATCAACCTGCTGCTGGCACGCTTGCGCCCTTCACATTGGCTCGAATGAACTTCACAATCTCATCCATGGCGGTGCCGGGCTGGAAAATGGCGGCCACGCCGAGTTTCTTCAGTGCATCGATATCCTGATCAGGAATGATTCCGCCCACCAGCACCAGAACATCGTCCATCTTGTTCTGCTTGAGCAGGTCCATTACGCGGGGGACGATCGCATTGTGCGCGCCCGAAAGTATCGACAGTCCGATCACCTGTACATCTTCCTGCAGCGCTGCGCTCACGATCATTTCCGGGGTCTGCCGCAATCCGGTGTAAATCACTTCCATGCCGGCATCGCGCAAGGCACGCGCAATTACCTTGGCGCCGCGATCGTGACCGTCGAGGCCGGGCTTCGCCACCAGGACGCGAATTTTGAGATCAGCCATCGCTATTCATTTAAACACAACGGCCGTTATCGAGCACAGAGACTTAAGTGCCGAGCCCGCTTTGATCAAAGCGTTTTTGTGTCGATGCTCTGCCACAAGTACCAGCATGCCACGCTGCGGTAAGGCTCCCAGCACTTCGCGATTTTCTCCATCTGTCCCGGAGTGGGTAGCTTAATCTTCCGCTTGCGTGCATTCTTAGCCGCAGTTTTTTTCGCCGCTCTTGCCCGCTGCACATCGAGATAGTGCCTGTACATTGCCATGCGCACGCCGAAGTCGCCTGTGGGCAGCACGTTCTCGCGCTTCAGCGAGAACATCAGAAACATCTGGGCCGTCCACAGGCCAATACCTTTGACCTGGGTCAGATGCTCAATCACCTCTGCGTCCGGCAAGCTCGACAGCCGCGGAAAATCCAGTAAACCGGCGGCGGTTTTTGCCGCAAGGTCTTTTAAATACGCCGACTTCTGCTTCGACAATCCCGCGCTGCGCATCTGCTCATCGCTCAGTTTTAGGATGCCTTCTGGGGTAAGCGGCTCGCCGGCCAGAGCGGCAAAACGCTGGAAGATTGTTTCCGCGGCTTTGCCGTTCAGTTGTTGATAGACGATGGCTTCTGCCAGGCTGTGAAACTCGGGCGGTCCAAACTGCATGCGGCACGGCCCAATGCGCTCGATGATGGTTCGCATCACCGGGTCCGATTTCTTGAGATGGCTGACAGCTTTCCTCATGGGTTTTTAGCTTTATCTTTATCACAAAATCAGTTTTGCAGCGAACAAAAAACGAATCTCAGGCTGGCAAGAATCGCAGCTAGGTGTCCTGGCGTGTCTTAGCTTGGGATGGAACTCCCGGAGTTTTACGCTCGCGACCTTCCTGCCGGAAGCTGGAATCCAATGCGCTTGCGCGGCGGATCCTCGGGCGTCATTAGTTCCTTGATCGCTTCAATCAAATCCTGGATCGTGGAATCGTGGGTGTCCAACCGGTTCTCCAGTTCATCGATCTTTCCCGCGAGGCGGCGGTTGGTGGCCAGCATCTCCCGCAAACGCACGAACGCGCGCACGACAAAAACGCTCATCGCAACGGCGCGCTCGGAATTGAGCACCGTTGCAGCCATGATCGCACCGTGTTCGGTGAACGCAAACGGCGTATATCGGCGACCGCCGCGGCCCTTCTTTGAGGTCGCAATTTGCGACCTCAAAGCTTCGTGCTCTTTCGAATTCAGCTGAAACATGAAGTCCGCAGGAAACCGCTCCTGGTTACGTCTTACTTGCTCATTGAGCCGCTTGACTGGCACGGCATAAAGTTGAGCAAGATCGACGTCGAGAATCACCCTCTGATGGCGGAGGATAAGGACCCGCGATTCCACGGCAAGAGTTGGCGTCAAACGACGTTTCGGCATCTTGAGGAGCGTTGCACTTATTCTTTTTTTCATGGAGGTCACTGTGTGACCTCAATCATAGTTCGAATGCGGATAACACTGGCATCGATAACGCCATAAACTTTTCGCGGCTTCCCATTTTGATTTGCCCGGGAAACTGCTCTTAAACGAAATGTTTTCGTGCTGAAATCCGGCTGACGCTTTTACCCTCGCCTACGTAATGCTCACTTCCGTATAGGTCCCATACACCTCTCGCAGAGCCTCGGAAATTTCACCGACAGTGGCGTAGGCGCGCACAGCGTCTACGATATAAGGCATGGTATTGGCGGGAGAAATGGCTGCATTGGCGCCCAGCTTCGGATCCTGCGCCGCGGCTTTCTTCAGCGCGTCGAGAGCGTGTCGCACTCCGTCATTCGATCGCCGGGCCCGAAGCGCCTTTAGCTTGGCCGACTGTTGCCGCGCTACGCCTTCGCCGATGTAGAGGATGTGCGGGGATTCCTCTTCCACCACGAACTCGTTCACGCCGACAATGACTTTCTCTTTGGCCTCAGCCGCTCGCTGGTACTGGTAGGAGGCCTCAGCAATTTCTTTCTGCGGATAGCCGCGCTCAATGGCTTTCACCATGCCACCCATCGCATCCAGCTTCCCGAAGTAATCGAACGCACCCTTTTCCATTTCCAGCGTCAAGGCTTCCAGGAAATATGACCCGCCCAACGGATCAACCGTATGGGTCACGCCCGATTCATAGGCAATGATCTGCTGCGTGCGCAAGGCGATCCGCGCCGCCTCCTCGGTGGGCAGGGCCAGCGCTTCATCATAGGAGTCGCAGTGCAGCGATTGAGTGCCTCCTAACACTGCAGCCAAAGCCTGCAACGCTACCCGCGCAATGTTGTTCATAGGCTGCTGCGCGGGCAGCGAAACTCCCGCCGTCTGGGTGTGGAATCGCATCAGCCAGGTGCGTGCGTTCTTTGCGCCGAACCGCTCTTTCATTACCTGAGCCCAAATCTTGCGGGCGGCTCGATATTTAGCAATCTCTTCGAAGAAGTCGTTGTGCGCGTTGAAGAAAAAACTGAGACGTGGACCGAAATCGTCCACATCAAGCCCGCGCCGCCGTGCCCACTCCACGTACTCCACGCCGTCATACAGGGTGAACGCCAGTTCTTGCAGAGCGGTGGAACCGGCTTCGCGAATGTGGTATCCGCTGATGGAAATTGTGTTGAAGCGCGGTGTGAACTTCGATCCGAACTCGAAGGTGTCGATGACCAGCCGCATCGATGGAGCCGGCGGATAAATATATTCCTTCTGCGCGATGTACTCCTTCAGAATGTCGTTTTGAATCGTGCCCGAAATCTTTTTCCAGTCCGCGCCTTGTTTCTCGGCTACCACCAGATACATTGCCCATAACACGGATGCGGGCGAATTGATGGTCATCGACACGGTGGTCTTTTCCAGATCGATGCCGCCAAAAAGAATTTCCATGTCTTCGAGCGAATCGATGGCGACGCCGCACTTGCCAACTTCACCCTCGCTTGCCGGATGATCGGAGTCGTAGCCCATCAGTGTGGGTAGATCGAATGCCACGGAAAGCCCGCCGCCGCCGTGCTCCAGCAGATATTTATAGCGTTGGTTGGTTTCCTCCGGGGACGCGAAGCCGGAGAATTGCCGCATGGTGAACAATTTGCCGCGATACCCCGTGGCATGGATGCCGCGCGTGTAGGGCGCTTGGCCGGGATAACCGAGATATTTTTCCTCGCTCCAGTCTTCCGGGAGATCGGCCAGAGTATAAAGACGGCGGATGGGCACCCCGGAAATTGTTGTGAAGCGGGCGTGGCCGTGCTCGTCTACGTTTATTCCAGCGGGCGAACCTATCGCGTGCTCGGGAGCCTTTTCGAGGGTGGGCGCAAGGGTTTTCTCAGCCCAGTTCTTTTCCGCGGCGGAGGGATGCCGGTTCTCGAAAACGTCAGCGACAGGACTTTCAGCCACTTGCGGCTTAGACTTCTTTTTCTCCATACGGACCCCAGTGTGCTTTTGTGATGATAGGGAAGCGCGCGTCGGCGGGCAAGGCACGAAAGCGTAGTTGGAACGACCGGTCGGTTAGGTCGTCACTGTTGCTGGCGCGAAAGCTCCCACGCTTTGGCATATTTCCACGACACATAAACCGCGTGGTATAGGTGCAGCAGCAGGCCTTCGCGTCCATCAAGGAAGCCGAGGCGGAGGAAGTAGTTGTAGACGAAGGTTGCAAGCGGACGCAGAACAATGTTGGCGACGCTGAAGCGGATCTTGCCATTGGCTTTGGCCACGACCATCTCCGCGCCTAGCGAAGAGTAACGGTTCATGTGCTCGATGTAGTCGGAGAGCGTGGGGTAGGAGTGGTGGATGATGTCGATCGCGTCACCCATGTTGTAGGTCGGCTGAGGATCGTATTTCGGAAGGCCCGTTGCCAACTGTATGTCTTCATGAACTGGGCGATCTTCAAAACGAGCAGTCCCAGGACGAAAAAGACGTATCTTCGTGTCGGGATAGAAACCTCCGCGCCGAATCCACCGCCCAAGGAAATAATTGCGCCTTCCGAAAAGAACTCCGCCACGAAAATTTACGAATTCTCCAGAGTGCGAGCCAAAGAGGATGAGCAAAAGGAATTCACGCATCCCGTCACTCACTTCCTCATCCGCGTCCAAACTCAAAATCCAATTGCCCGTAGCTTTATCGATGGCCGAGTTCTTCTGCGCCGCGTAGCCTTTCCATTCTTCGACAAAGACTTTCGCGCCGAAAGATTTCGCGATCTCGACGGTGCGGTCAGTCGAGGCAGAATCGACGACGATGATTTCCCCCTTGCCGCCGCTAACCAGCGCCTTCACGCCTGAGAGCGTGCGGCCGAGGTTGGCTTCCTCGTTATGCGTGATGATGACGACAGACAAGGTCACGGGAGGAAGGATACAACGTTGGGGCACGGAGAGAGAATTGACAGCGAGGTATCTCCCTAAAGTTACGCGGTTGACGCAGGGATTCCTCCCTCCGCTCGCTTCGCTCGCTGGTCGGAATGACAAGAATCTAAGGGGCTGATGAGGGCTGGGGGCTCGGCAACACCTCTTTATCCTGCCGCGGCGCGACATAGGGCACCTGCGGCAAGTGCGTAACCTGGCCGCGGGTTGCCTCCGCGATGTCAATGCCGGTGTGGTCAAGCAACAAACCCGTGGCGCGATCGAGTTCGACGCGCGACTTCTCGTACGCCGCCTTGGCCGAGACCAGATTCGACTCGTTGGTAGTCAGGACCGAAGCATCCTGCAAGATTGCAGTTGTTGTGGTGAGTCCGACCTTCAGTTTTTGCTGATCGGCGTCGAGAGTCTGACGGGCAAAGTCAACCGCATATTGGGCGGCCTGCACGGCGGCGCGATTCTGCTTCACGTCAAACTGCGCGTTACGCACTTCGATGCGCACCTGATTTTCGAGTTGGTGCAGCCTAACCTGGGCCTGGCGGTATTCCAGCTCCGCGCGCACCTGATTGGCCTGCGCCTCGCGATTGCGCAGCGGAATGGTCAGCGAGAGTCCGACGCCCTTGTCGGGAGCGGTGCCGTTGAAGAGTTGGTTCAACGTGCTGCCGTAGCCGACGGGGCCGCCGTTGACGAAGGGAGGCGGGGCGTTGGAACTGCTGAAGCAGCTTGAGACGGCGGGATTGCACGGTGGTGTAAGCACCGAGGGATTGACGTTCCCGCCCACTCCCGATCCACTGTAATAAGCAAAGGCGTCGAGCGTGGGCAGCATGGCGTTGCGGACGGCCTTGCTGCTCAGGTCGCGGGAATTGAGATCGATGCGCGACTCGACGAGTTCGGCGCGATGATCAAGGGCCTGATTGATCAGATCTTGGGTAGGAACGACCGCTTCCTCCTGCGGGACCAGCATGGTAGAGGTAGGTATCACGTCGGCTTCGGCCAGCGCTGGATCTTCAATGCTGCGGCTAAGAGCGTTCTTCACCAGCAATTTTTCCAGTTCCAGGTTGTTCTGCGCCAGGATCAGATTCTGCTGGTCGGTCGAGACTGTGCTTTGCGCGCTCACCACCTGAATGGGCGGCACGGTGCCTACTTGCGCCTGCTGCTTGGAGTCGTCCAGCGCCTTCTGCGCATAGGTGAGAGCTTCCTGCTGCACATGCACGTTTTCGTAGGCATAGACCAGGTCCCAATACATATCCTCGATCTGATCGACGGTCGTGATGATCTGCAGGCGGAAGGCGACGTCGGAAATCTCGCGGTTATTTTTTGCGATGCGAATGAAGCGAGTATTGGGGAGAGAGCCGAAGCCCTGCAGAAGATTCTGCGTGACGCGCACCTGGAAGTTCGAGCTGATGGCTGGGCTCAACAGACTGATGGGATTGTTGGTGGCGAAGTGAGTGTTATTGAATCCCGCGTTAAGAGTGGTGCCCCACTCAAATCCCTGGGTGTAGGCGAAATCGGCAGTGTAAGTGTTCTGGGAAAGTATGGGCACGCTGTCTACGCTGGTGGATTCCGTATCGTTCTTATCGAGTTGCAGCGTGCTGGTGACGATGGGATCGAAACTGGTGATGGTCGAGCCGATACCCAGCGTGGAACTGACCAAGCCGTTGGTGCCGGTGCCCACACCGCTGGGGGCGACGGTGGTGCCTCCGGTGCCGGAGCCAACAGTTCCGCCGAGACCGCCAACGCCGCCGCCGGGAGTGTTCTGCACAATGCCGGCGTTGACGCCGAGGATGTTGGCGCCAGACTTGGCGCGCAAATAATCCGTGTCGGCAATGTTCAGGTTGTAGCGCGCAATATCGATATCGAGGTTGTTCTCGAGCGTCAGGGCGACGGCGTCGTCAATCGAGAGATAGATTTTGCCATCGCGCATCAGCGAATCGATGCGCGGCGAGTTCGCGAGATTGGGCTGCGCCAACTGTTGCGGCCGGTAAGGCTGCAGGATGTGGGGAAACGCCGAACTGGGTTTCGAGTAATCCTGTAAGTGAACCAATTGTGGCGGCGCGGCAGGCGGTGCAGGCTGTGGCGTGGGAGCGGCGGGAACATTCTGCGCACACAACGACGGCGGCAATTGCGTGCCAACTAAAAGCGTGGTGCTCGTCAGTAGCAAGCTAGAGCGCAACAGGGCTGCGGTCCAGCGGCGCAAGAGCAAAGACATAGTTCGTCTCCTTGAACAAGGAAAATGATGCAATGTATGGCGGACAAATGAGTTTAGAATTTTGGATGCACTGGTCATGCACTGCGTCACACCATCTTAGCGGGATGGAGCGGGATAAAGCGGGTGGCCGTTGTAAAGATTTGTCAGAAAAGAAAAAGAAATGAGGCGCGGCGAGTAACCGCGCCCGCTTTTTCTCGGGCTGCCTACTGAGGTGCAACAGTCGCCTGCGGCGCGGGTTGCGCGACCGATGGCAACTCCTTGCGCGGAGCGATATAAGGCACGTTGGGCATACGCGTGACCTGGCCGCGGGCGGCATCATCTACGCTGATGCCGTTGTGGTCGAGCAGCGTTCCGGTAGCGCGGTCGAGCTCGATGCGCGACTTTTCATAGGCAACAGTAGCATTCACCAGAGTAGATTGGGCGGTCGCCAGCTCACTCTGATACTGCAGCACCAGCGTTGTGGTGGAAGTGCCAAACTGATACTTTTTCTGTTCAGCGTCAAGCGACTGGCGGGCCAGGTCGAGAGCGGCTTTGGCGGAGTCCACGCTGGCGCGGTTCTGTTGCACGGTATATTGCGCGCTGCGGACTTCGATGCTGACCTGGTTTTCGATCTGTTGCTGGCGCATCTGAGCCTGCCGGTATTCCAATTCCGAACGGATCTGCACGGCCTGGGCGGCGCGGTTACGGATGGGAATATTCAGCGTCAGGCCGATCCCTTTGTCGGGGTTCGTCGAGTTCACTAATTCATTGAGCGTGGGTCCGATAGGGGTTGTAGGAAAGAATGGCTCTGGGTTCGTGGGACTGAGGGGGCCTGGAGCGGCGCAGCCGAAGGCGGGGACAGGATCCAAGGCACAAGTGTTGATCGGATTCTGGTTCCCGCCAACGCCTGCGCCACCGTAATAGCCGAACAGGTTGAGTGTAGGCAGCAGAGCGCTTCGAACTGCTTTGTTGCTCAAATCGCGGCTGTTCAAGTCGATACGGGTTTCAACCAATTCGGCGCGATGGCGTAGCGCATCGTTAATCAAATCTTCGGTGGGCACAACCTCTTCCTGCGCGGGAATTTCCATCGTAGAGGTGGGGATGACTTCGGCGGTCGCGAGCACGGGATCTTTCAAACTTCGGGTCAGCGCGTTCTTCATCAACAGCTGCTCAAGCTGCAGATTGGTTTGCGCCGTGGTTACCAACCGTTGATCCTGAGCGACGGTGCTTTGAGCACGAACCGTCTCGATCGGGGCTAAGCTACCGATCTCGACCTGTTTCTTGGTATCCGACAGAGTTTTCTGCGCGAAGGCCAGCGATTCGTTTTGCACGCGGGCGTTTTCGTAGGCGTAAACCAGATCCCAGTAGATGTTTTCGATCTGGTCCACCGAGTCAATGATCTGTAGACGGAAGGCCACGTCGGTCAGTTCGCGGTTGTTCCTGGCGATACGAATAAAGCGCGTATTCGCGGCGAATCCGAAACCCTGAAGAATCGGTTGGGTGATCGTAGCTTTGAAGTTGGAGTTCAGAGCCGGGCTCACGCTGGAGAAGAAGCTATTCGTGGTCTGTCGCGTGTTATTGAAGCCCACCGAAAGATTCATACCCCAATGGAAGGCCTGGTTGTAAGCGAAGTCGACCGTTCCAGTATTCTGAACCAGGCTGGTGTTGGGGAGAACGCCTTGAAAGAGGCTGGTGGCTGTCTGGCTTAAGTGATCGTCCTGTAATGTCCCGGTGATGACCGGATCGAAGCTGGTGATTTGTGGTCCCAAGCCAAGCGTGGAACTTACCAAGCCGTTGGTTCCGGCGCCGATGCCGCCCGCGCCCAGGCTGGTGCCGCCAGTGGAAACTCCTGCGCTCGCGCCTATACCCCCGACGCCGCCGCCTGGAGTATTCTGCACCACTCCAGCATTGACGCCGAGAATGGGAGCGCCGGCTCTGGCGCGCAGCACGTCAGTATCGGCGATGTTCAGGTTGTAGCGGGCGATGGCGACGTCAAGATTATTTTCGAGCGCTAAAGCGATGGCGTCATTAAGCGAGAGATAAAGTTTGCCATCGTGCATTAGAGAATCGATGCGCGCCGTGTTGGCCAGATTGGGCGCGGCCACGTGCCGCGGCGTGTAGGGTGCTACCGGATTAGGAAAATGCGATGCGGGCTGGGAGTAGTTCAGCATGGGCAGAGGCCGCGCCTCCGGCGTATTCTGGGGCGTGGGCGCGGCGGGTGGTTCCTGAGCCCACGCTGCGAGCGCCAGCGTCCCAAATAAAGCTGCGGCCAAGGCCAGCCGGATGTTGGAGGCTATGCGTGCGAATGGCATTTACTCATCTCCGTTCCTGAGAACTGATGCTAAGAATCTGATTCGTTAAGATCGTGCTGCAATAAGGAGCCGGTTATCATCTGACGCTCCGCTCCAATGAAAGCTCCGCTCAGAAGGTAGTACGCAATCCCAGGTATCCAAGTTCCTGAAAAAGACTCCCTGAAAAGAACGAATGCTCTGGAAAGGTGCGTCGAAGCGTTTTGCAATTGCAATTCGGTCTTTCTGGCGGCTGCTTTCTGCGTGGAACAGGCTGCGCGAAAATCCCGTACCCGAGTGAAAGTTGGTGAAACGCAACAGTATATCCGATGTTGAAACTGGTAAAGTGCTCGGCATAGGGCACACCATGCGGAAATGGGAAGCGCGCAGAGTTGAATCCATGAAAAGCTTTGGATGACCCCGTGCCTCGGTGGGACTCGAAAGATCGCATGCGCAATCTCAAACTGATTCTCTCCTATGACGGCTCGGAATTCGCCGGCTGGCAAGTGCAGCCCGACGCTGCGACCGTGCAGGGCACGCTTGCCTCAGCCATTGGACGAGTCACCGGCGAAAAGGTATTGCCGCAAGGTTCCGGCCGAACCGACGCGGGCGTGCACGCGCTGGCGCAGGTTGTGACATTTGTCACGGAGTCTTCCGTCCCCACGGTGAATTTTGTGAAAGCGCTGAATGATGCTTTGCCGGCGTCGGTGAGGGTTCTGGAGGTAACGGAAGCTGCGGCGGATTTCCATGCGCGGCATTCGGCGCGCGCGAAGACTTATCGCTACCGGATCTATCGCGCTGCGATTTGTCCGCCGTTCCTGGCAAGGTATGTGTGGCATTATCCCTATCCTTTGGATGAGCCGGCAATGGTCCGGGCGGCGGAACTGATGGAGGGCGAGCACGATTTCACTTCCTTTGCCGCGGTGGATCCCGAGCGGGGACACGAAGGCGTGCCGGTGTCGCCTCCCAGCAACCTACGGCGCATTTTTTCCTCCAACTGGGATCGGCGTGGGGAAGAGTTCGTCTACACGGTGAGGGGATCCGGCTTTCTGCACCACATGGTGAGAAATCTGGTGGGCACGTTTATTCTGGTGGGGAAGGGAACGCTGCAACCCGCTGATCTGACGCGCATATTGGAGGCGCGTAACCGGTCGGCTGCGGGAGCGACTGCGCCGGCTAGTGGGTTGTATTTGGTGAATGTGGAGTATTGACGCTGCTAGTCGAAATTGGGAGCAAGCTTTCAGAAATGGCCACTGACCTACAAATCGCAGCGCGAAAGATTTCGTCGGTGAATCCGGCAACCGGCGAAGTTCTGCGCGAGTTGGAATGTGCGGGCGCGGACGAGGTGCTGGCAGCGGTGGCGCGGGCGCGGGCGGCGCAGGTGGAATGGGCTGAAGTTGGCGTGCGCAAGCGGATCGCGCTGCTGCGCGAGTTTCAGTACAAGCTGCAGGGAAAAAGATCCGCGATCGCCGAGGCCATCACGCGCGAGGCCGGCAAGCCTGTCGCGGAAGCTTTGACCACCGAAATATTGGTGGTGCTCGATGCGGCGCGATTCCTGATCGACTACGCCTACCACCTGCTGCGCGACGAACCGCTGCCTCATGGAAATCTTGCGACCAAACTCAAGAGCGGGCGGCTGGTGCGAGAACCTTATGGCATTGTCGGAATTATTTCGCCGTGGAATTATCCATTTTCCATTCCCGCGACGGAGACGCTGGCGGCTCTAGTGGCCGGCAACGCGGTGGTGCTGAAGCCTTCGGAATTCACCTCTCTGGTAGCGTTGGAACTGAAATCCCTCCTGCACGCGGCGGGCGTGCCGAGGGATATTTTTCAGGTTGTGGTGGGTGACGGCGCGACGGGCGCTGCGCTGATCCATTCGCCGATCGACAAACTGGTGTTCACGGGCAGCGTGGCAACAGGAAAGCGTATTGCCATGGCTGCGGCGGAACGATTGCTGCCTGTAGTGCTGGAGTTGGGCGGCAAAGATCCCATGCTGGTGCTGGAGGATGCCGACGTAGACGTAGCTTCGAGCGCGGCGGTTTGGGGAGCCTTCGTGAATGCCGGGCAAACCTGTTTGTCAGTAGAGCGCTGCTACGTGCATCGCAGCCTGTATGAAGCTTTTTTGAACGCATGTGCGGAGAAGGTGAAGAGGCTGCGTGTTGGCCGTGGTCTGGATCGTGACACTGATGTAGGACCGATGATCCACAAGCGCCAGCTTCAAATTGTGGAAGCGCACGTGGAAGATGCATTGGCCCGCGGGGCGCGGGTTCTGGCTGGAGGCTCGCGGTTACCGCAACTCGGAACGAACTTTTATCAACCCACCGTGCTGGCGGACGTGACCCATGAAATGCGCATCATGCGCGAGGAAACATTTGGTCCGGTGCTGCCCGTCGTGGCGTTCGACACAGACGATGAAGCGGTACGGTTGGCGAACGATTCCGAGTTTGGCTTGGCGGCGTGTGTGTGGACCCGCGACAACGCCCGCGGAGAACGGCTAGCGCGGCGCATTCAGGCCGGCACGGTCATGGTGAACGATGTGGTTTCGTGTTTCGGTATCAGCGAGGCGCCGCACGGCGGCTGCAAGTCAAGTGGCATTGGCCGCGCCCACGGTCGTTTTGGATTGGAAGAGATGGTCCGGCTAAAGTATCTCGATGTGGACCTGATGCCTTCGATGAAAAAAGTTTGGTGGTATGGATATGGCGCGAATTTCGCGCAGCAGATGGAAGGATTCCTGGATATGCAGTTTGCTCGCGGATGGGGCGCACGCCTGCGCGGAGCGTTGCACGCTGCCGGCGTGATGCGGCGGAAGCGATTGTGAAAGGAATGAAACGGACTTGAGAAAAAAAGCGCTCGTATCCTGGAGCAGCGGCAAAGACAGCGCGTGGACGCTCCAGGTTTTACGTCAATCGAATGAATACGAAATCGTTGGCCTTCTGACCACGATCAACTCCAGCTTCGACCGGGTTGCGATGCACGGGGTTCGCCGTGAATTGGTCGAAGCCCAGGCCGACGCTGCCGGACTTCCGTTGTGGAAGGTTCCACTGCCGTGGCCCTGTTCCAATCCAGAATACGAAGACGCGATGCGCGCAGCCTGCGCCAAAGCGATCGATGCCGGAATAGAAGCCGTTGCCTTTGGTGATCTCTTCCTCGAGGACGTGAGGCAGTACCGAGAAGACCGCATGCGTGGAATTGGTCTCACTCCCGTGTTTCCCGTGTGGAAGCTCGATACCCGGCAGTTAATACGTGACATGTGGGCCGGCGGAGTGCGGAGTCGAATCGTCTGTCTCGATCCCAGAAAAATACCCGCCTCGTTCGCCGGACGAGATCTGAATGCAAAACTGGTTGATGAATTTCCACCTGGAATCGATCCTTGCGGAGAAAATGGCGAGTTTCATACTTTTGTGTATGACGGTCCCATGTTTATGCATGGGATCCCAGTACAAAACGGAGAGACAGTGACCCGCGATGGATTTGTTTTCACCGACCTGTTGATGAGCGAACCGGCGGAAGTAGTCGCGGACTCAGTCGCCTGATCATGATTCCGTAACTCGGTCGCCGTGGCTGGGCGGCTGTGAGATTACGAGAAACCGCACAGGGCCGGAGGATGGATTGCTGATCTGGTGACGCGCTCCCGGTAGGACGCGGATTCCGCTGCCGGCGCGAAGTAGTGTGTTGCGCCCCTCCACTTCCATCATCACCTCGCCCGAAAGAATGTAGAAAAACTGCTGTGCTTTCTGGTGATGATGGCGGACTTCACACCCGCCTGGGGGAATGAGCTCTTCAATCACGCTAAGGTTTTCATCTGTCACCAGATGCCAGCCGTCGCAGTCGCTTCCCCAACGGTAATGTTGCGCGTTCTCGCGGCTGACCGAGCCAGGCTGTGCGGCATCTTTCGGCATGCTTTTTCGTCTCCTTTTTGCTGTCTTCTTTCCGTTGTCTCCTTTTCGTTAAGCTGGCATCAAGTGTATCTTGTGTCCATGAACACCACTTCGAGCTCAGATCCTAAACGCGATTTGCTGCGCCACGCTTTGGCTGCGGTGGCTTATCGCGGAGGCAAAGCGATTCGTACTGCACCTGCCGATTTCGCCAATTTCCGGGCAGCCGAAGGCGTGCGCACACCCGGACAGATTCTGGCCCACATCGGCGATCTATTCGACTGGGCGCTCTCGATCGCGGGCGGCAATCGGACTTGGAAGGATTCCAGTCCGTTGCCTTGGGAAAAAGAAATCGAACGATTTTTTGCGGCTTTGAAGAAGTTCGACGACTATCTGGCATCTTCCGAGGGGCTGCACACTACGCCGGAAAAGCTCTTGCAGGGCCCGGTGGCCGACGCCTTGACGCACGTTGGACAGATTGCGACGCTTCGCCGGATGGCTGGAGGTCCGGTCCGCGGCGAAAGTTATTTCGATGCCGAGGTGGTCGTGGGCCGCGTTGGAGCTGAGCAAGTGTCGCCGAAGCGGGAGTTTTGATCGCAAACTATTTTGAGCGATTGCGATAAAGAGTGTCGTCGACTTGTTGCGACATGGCGTGCGCATCCAGTTTGATCCCCAGGAAGCTGATAAGTTTCTCCGCGACCGTTTTCGCATCACGCAATACATCGTGGTAAGGGACGCGCAGAGTTTTGATGTAGGCCTTGCTGTCCAGCCATGCATCAACCGCCCTCAGGTTTTTCTCGAATGCTGCGGAAATGATCGAGGTGTCGGCGGCTTTTGCCGTGCCCCGATTGCGCATCATCACATCTTGCGATGCCAGCACTTCTGCAAGAGGTCTCTGCATAAAAATAACGCGATACTCGTGTCCCTCAGGAAGTGAAAGCAGAAGCAGCGAAATCACTTTCACAACCTTACCTTCGGCTTCGGCAATGCAACCAGGATCTTTAGGGAGTTGTTTGATGCGTTCCCACTCGAGATAGCCGCGCGGATTATCCACGTCAGCCCGGCGTTCGCCATCGGAGAGCACAGGCAGCCCTCCTGCGGCCAGCATCTGCATCATGAGCGAAGTGCCAGAGCGCGGCAATCCCGAAACAATTGTGATCATGAATATCCTCAGCCCGAATTATTCAACTTTGATTTTTAAGCGGAACCTGCGCGCGATAGATTGCCTGCCAACGGCCCGCCTTGAGAAGGTAAATCGAGCTGCCGTTCATGTGAACCGGAACTTTTTCTCCGTTGCAGACGGCATATTGCTCGGCTTTATAAGTGAGCAAGTACGCGCCATCGGTGAGCGGCAGTACTCCGAAGTCGGAAAGGCCATAGCCATCCACCTTGCAAACTTTCGCGGACGATTCCTGCTCCTGCAATTGCTGGTCGCGCGAAAAAGTGCCGGCGTCGCTCCAGAAGACTCCGTTCTCGGCGATGTGTTCGCGGAAGTAGGCTTGGTCCTTCATCTTCCAGGCTTCGAAGAACCCGATCTCGGTGCGGACCAGTTCCTGTTGAATATTGGTGAAACTGTCGCTCTGCCTGCGCGGGGTTTGGGCGTGGAGCGGGCTCAGAAGAAATCCGAGCGGGATCAGGGTTGCTGCGCAAATCAGGAAAGCTCTTTTCGGGCGGAACATTTTGTGGAACATCGAACGGTTCATAGGATTGTTCATTCTGGCATTCGATTGCCGGTCACGAGAATAACGCCTAGCATACGACATCGCGGGCTTGGGCTCGTCTTTCGGCTTCGAGTACAATGACGCTCGTAGGGCCGAATCCGGCGGCGCGAGCGCCGCATGAACGAGGGTGAGTCCTTTGGCGACTGGCGAAATCACTACTTCGAGTCCGCAAACTCCGGCGCAGCTTCCGCATCATAAAGTCAAAATCAAGAAGGCCGGGCAGCGCGCCTGCAACGAGAAAAACGAAAAAGGCAAATTCTGTGGCGGCCACTTGAAACGCTGGTTCTACTCCGAGGACGTGATTGAGCAGGCTTGTGGCGACGCGGAAAAAGCCTGGGGACCTGACGCCGAGGTTTACCGCTGCGAGCATTGCCAGACGCTGTATTTGCCGAATCCGGCGGAAGCGAAAGTGAACGTGGCGGGGCAAGGAATGATTTCGGTTTTCGGGTTGACCCTGCCGCCGAAGGAAAAAGTACCCAGTACCTAGTGCCTGGTATCGAGCAACTGCAAAATTGCTTGCTACTGGGTACTCGCAACTTTCTTCCATGAACACTTCCGAACTGATCTACGACTGGAACAAGAATTATCCGCCGGGACTGAAACCGCCGGGGCCGGTGCTGCTCAATGATGAAAGTCTGCGCGATGGGCTGCAGTCGCCCTCGGTGCGCGATCCCTCGATCCCGGAGAAGATTGAGATTCTTCATCTGATGGAATCTTTGGGGATCGACTCGCTCGATCTTGGATTGCCGGGTGCGGGAGCGCGCGCGGTGGAGCATGTGACGGCGCTGGCGCGGGAGATCGTCGCGCACAAGATGAAGATCCGCGCCAACTGCGCGGCACGCACGCACGAAAACGATATTCGTCCAATTGCCGAAATCGTGCAAAAGACGGGACTGCGCATCGAGGCCGCCATGTTCATTGGATCAAGCCCCATCCGCCGTTTTACGGAAGGCTGGTCTGACGACTTTCTCTTGCGGACCACCGAGAAGGCGGTGAAGTATGCGGTTTCGCTCGGTCTCGACGCGATGTATGTGACCGAGGATACGAGCCGCTGCGATCCAGAGACGGTGAAGCGGCTGTATTCGACAGCGATTAATTGCGGCGCGCGGGCCATCGTTATCTGCGACACTGCCGGGCACGCCACGCCCATGGGTGCGCTGGCGCTGGTGCGGTTCGTGATTGAGGAAGTAGTGAAACCCTCCGGCGAAAAGATTCGCGTGGATTGGCACGGGCACAGCGATCGCGGGCTGGCGATTACCAACTCGATGGCGGCGGTGATCGCGGGCGCAAATTGCGTGCATGCCTGCGCCATCGGCATCGGCGAGCGTGTGGGGAACACGCAGATCGATCAGATGTTGGTGAACCTGAAGCTGATGGGGATCACGCCGTGGGACGAGCAGGATCTTACCAAGCTGAAGCAGTATTGCCAGGCGGTGTCGCGGGCCACGGGCGTGCCGATACCGGCGAATTATCCGGTGGTGGGAGAGGACGCGTTTCGCACAGCCACGGGAGTACATGCCGCGGCGGTGATCAAGGCGTTCAAGAAAAACGATATCGAGCTGGCGAATACGGTTTACTCGGGAGTGCCCTCGCACATGTTTGGGCTGGAGCAGATCATTGATGTCGGCCCGATGAGCGGAAAGTCGAATGTTTTGTTCTGGCTGGAACGGCGCGGCATTCCGGCGACGGACGAATTGGTCGACCGCATTTATCAGCGCGCGAAAGCGAGCGACCACACGCTGAGCGATGCCGAGGTGGTGGAGTGCCTGCCGGCGGCGGTGTCAAAGCAAAGTTGAAATCTTATGCCCGAAAAAATGCGACATGCGATTCTCGGAGCCGGCGGCGTCGGCGGCCTGGTTGGCGCTTGCATGGCGCACGCTGGGGCTTCCGTCACGCTGATCGTCAGGCGCGAGGCGCTGGAGCGGTATCCGAAACAAATTCGGCTGGAAAGTGCGTTCGGCAATTTCACGGTGGAAGTCGCGGTCGCTGCCGAAGTTCCTCCGGTGGACGCGCTTTGGATTACGGTGAAGGCCACACAACTTGAGCCGGCGCTCGCGGCGTTCAAGAATCCGGATTCGGTGCGGGCGATTGTTCCACTACTCAATGGAATCGACCATGTGGCGTTGCTGCGCTCGAAGTACGGAGCGAACCGCGTGATTCCGGCGACCATTGCGGGCGAGATGGAGCGCGTGAGCCCGGGGCATTTTGTGCACCGCTCTCCTTTCGCGCGGCTGAATGTGGCTTCTGCTGGGCGCGATCTGCTCGGCAGTACGCTCGATGAGCTGCAGAAAATTGGGTTTGCGTGCCGCTTCGTCGATGACGAGCCGACGCTGATGTGGGGCAAGCTGGTTTTTCTGGCGCCGTTTGCGCTGAGTACGACCGCTGCCGATAAAACTGTCGGCGAGATTTTTTCCGATCCGCAATGGCGGGCTTTGGGGGAGGCTTGCGTTCGAGAAGCATGCGCGGTTGCCGTTGCTGAAGGGGCGAGACTTGATGCTGAGGGTGTACTCTCGGCGGCGCTGGCCATGCCGGGAAACATGCGCAGCTCGATGCAGAAGGATGTGGAGCGGCACAACCCACCGGAGCTCGATGCGATTGCAGGACCGATTCTGCGCGGCGCTCAGAAGCACGGGATCGAGGTTCCGGCGACGAAGAAACTGGTGGCCGGGGTGGAGCAGCGAGCTGGGTTGACGACTCGGCTGGCGTGAGATCCGGATCAAAAAAAAAATCCAGATCAAACGTATAAAATCTCTTGAATCAATCACTTGGCGGCTTGCCGATCCGGGTTAATCTCGCTAAATCCATCAATCTAAATGGCTTGTGGGTAAAATCTTTGCAATCAGTTGGTTAGCGGCGGTTCGTGTCCGCTAAGTCCTTTGGAATCAGCAAGTGGTGATTTGGGCCGCTTCCTAAGTGCTTGATAGCAAATAGGTTGCTTGGAAAATATTGCCAATTCAGGAGTTGCCGGTGGATATTCGGTTGTCAATGATCTGAAGGCTTAAAACAAACGGGTGGCAGTGCTCCCGCATTGGGTAGGACCGCGCGATTTGGCAGCGGGGGCAAGGTCGGATGTCACAGTGGGGCTGTGGAAAGTGCAAGTTTTGTTGGCAATTCCTTTCGAGGGTGAGAAAGTGGAATCCACTGTCCCGGAAGGGACATGCGAGATGGGGTATGCGGCCGCGCCAAGCGTGACGATTTAGCTGTAACCGGTGAACATGCAGGGAGAGTTCGCAGTAGCCCACCCGTGAAACTGCCACGGGTGGGGCATCCCGTGTCGTGTTAGAGAACGGTTGGGCCAGCCCCTAGCCGCCCGTTCCCGCTTTTGCCAATCCCCTTTCTTTCGCACGCGTTGTAAGATGACGCAATACTTCCCATGAGCCCCACTCCCCCACGTGCGGACTTGCCGGACGTTGCGCCTGCGGTGCAGCAGGAGGTGGCGCGGCTGGCTGCGTCGCCGGAGGTGCGGTCGGCGTTCAACTGGCTGCGGGCGCAGGAGCCGCAACTGGCGCAGTGGCAGATGGAGATGGCGCGGATTGCGGCGCCTCCGTTTGGCGAGACGGCGCGCGGGGCGTGGCTGGCGGAGCGCTTTCGCGAAGTGGGCCTCGACGATGTTCGCATTGACGATGTGGGCAACGTGTTTGGAGTGCATCCTGGATTTGGGCAGCGGCACGTGGCTCTAAGCGCGCACATCGACACG
Organism: Acidobacteriaceae bacterium; assembly: GCA_003164855.1. GTDB lineage: Bacteria > Acidobacteriota > Terriglobia > Terriglobales > Acidobacteriaceae > Sulfotelmatobacter. The sequence goes on along the minus strand of PLUI01000066.1, from coordinate 20,228 downwards.
GTGTTTCCGGCGAATACGCCGTTGAATATCCGGCAGCAGGGCAGCCGGTTGTATGGGCCGGGAGTTTCCGACAACGGCGCGGGCGTGACGGCGATGCTGGCGATTGCCTCGCTGCTGCGAGCGGTGAGGGTGGGGCATTCGCTGCCGTTTGTGTTTATCGGGAATGTGGGCGAAGAGGGTGAGGGCGATTTGCGCGGCATGCGGCATATTTTTTCCACGCCGCGCTGGAAGGATTCGATTGCCTATAGCGTGGTGCTCGACGGGGCGGGGGCGGACACGATTGTGGCGGAGGCCCTGGGCAGCCGGCGGTTTGAAGTGATCGTGCGCGGTCCGGGCGGGCATTCGTGGAGCGACTTTGGGGCGCCGAATCCGATTGTGATTCTGGCGCGGGCCATCGACACATTTACCGCGGCGCCGGTGCCGGCGACGCCGAAAACTACTTTTAATATCGGAGTGATTCGCGGGGGAACGTCAGTGAATTCGATTCCGGAGTCGGCCAGCATGAAGGTGGATATCCGTTCGACCTCGATGGCGGAGATGGAGCGGTTGGAGCAAACGCTGCGGCTGGCGCTGAATCGCGCGGTGGAAGATGAGACGCTGGCGGCGGAGATGCGGTCATCGGCGCAGAAGCGGCCATCGGGAGTGAATTGCGAAGTGGTGGCAATTGGGAATCGTCCGGCGGGAGAGTTGGCGGTGGGTTCGCGGATTTTACATGTGATACGGGCGGTGGATGCGCAGCTGAATAATGCGGCGCAGGTGCAGCGGGCATCGACGGACGCGAACATTCCGCTGTCGCTGGGGCTGGAGGCGATTGCGATTGGTGGCGGCGGATCGGGCGGTGGGGCGCATACTTTGCAGGAGTGGTTCGATTCCAATGGGCGGGAGTTGGGATTGAAGAGGATCCTGTTGACGCTGCTGGCGCTGGCGGGAGCGGGGGAATGATGGGGAGATTTGAGATGTTAAAGCCGAGGGCTTCGGAGAGATGGCGCGTGAAGGTGTGCCGTCCCTCCGGGACTGGTTTCTTCTTTGTACCTGCACCCGGCACTTCCGCGCCGGTCTTTCACATGACGTCATTTCGTGACTGCGTCCTCGTAATCTCAATCTTTGTTTTTATCGCCATCTTTTCAAACGCGCCGGTTTCGGCTCAGAATGTCCCTGCGACGCCGGACTCCAAGCCGAAGGCGGATATTATTTTCGTTCATGCGAATGTGTATACGGGCGTGCCCTCGAACACGCAATTCAGTTCAATCCTGCGCGAAGAGGCTATTGCCGTGCGCGGGGATCGCATTCAGGCGGTGGGGAAGAATGTGGATATCCAAAAGCTGAAGGGGCCGCAGACCCAGGTCATCGATTTGGGTGGACACTTCGTGATGCCGGGGTTTAACGACGCGCACCTGCACCTGGCCGATGCCGGTTTGCAAAAGTTGAATGTGGATTTGACCGGTGTGAAGACGCTGGATGAGTTCCGCAACCGCGTGCTGGCGAAGGTGGAGACGGCTAAGCCCGGCGACTGGATTTTGGGTGGAGGGTGGGACGAGACGTTGTGGCCGGTGAAGACGCTGCCCAGCCGTTGGGATTTGGATGAGGTTTCGGGCGGGCATCCGGTGTTTCTGGATCGCGTGGACGGGCACCTGGCGGTGGCCAATACGCGGGCGCTGCAGTTGGCAAGCATCACGATTGCCAGCCGTGATCCCGAAGGCGGGCAGATCGATCGCGATGCGAACGGGCAACCTACTGGCATTCTGCGCGACCTGGCGCAGCGTGCGGTGTACGCGGTGCTTCCGCAACCGACCCGCGAAAAGCGGAGGCAGGGACTGGAAGTGGCGCTGGCGGATCTGGCCGAGCATGGGGTGACTTCGGCGCAGGATTATTCGCCAGAGTGGCAGAATTTTGAAATCTACGAAGACCTGGAAAAGGAAGGCAAGCTGACGGCGCGAATTTCTGAATGGCTGCCTTTCGACGATTCCATCGAGGAGTTGCAGAAGAAGCGCGACTCGCATCCGCAGGCGGATCTGATGTTGCATACCGGGATGCTGAAGGGCTTTATGGATGGATCGCTGGGCGGGCATACGGCGGCGCTTTTAGAGCCGTATGCAGATGATCCGAAGAATTCCGGCTTGCCGCGTTATGAGGCTGCGAAGTTGAACGACATGGCGAAAGAGCGAGTGCTGGCGGGGTTCCAGCTGGGGTTCCATGCTATCGGCGACAAGGGTGTCCAGATGGCGCTCGATGCCTTTGCAGAAGCCGAGAAGGCGGCGCGGGAGCAGAAAGTGAAGGCGGCGAATGGCGGCGACGATTTCCGGCTGCGCATTGAACATGCACAGGTCACTACGCCCGCGCAAATCGCGCGCTTCAAGGAGCTGAAGGTGATTGCCTCGATGCAACCCAGCCACCTGCTCAATGACATGCGTTGGGCGCAGGACCGGTTGGGGCCGAAGCGAGCGGCGACATCGTATGCATGGGCGGCATTTCTGAATAAGGGTGTGACGCTGGCTTTTGGCACAGACTATCCAGTCGAGCCGGTGACGCCATTCCGCGGGCTGTATGCCGCCGTCACGCGCCAGAGCGAGAACGGGAAGCAGGAGTTCTTTCCGGCGCAGAGGCTAACCATGGATCAGGCCATTACGGCCTACACGACGGGCTCGGCATTTGCGGAATTCGAAGAGAAAGAAAAAGGCAAGCTGGCGCCGGGGATGCTTGCCGACTTCGTGGTGCTTGACCGCGATGTGACGGCGGCGGCGGCGGAAAAGGTTCTCGCGACCAAGGTTCTGCGGACGGTGGTCGGCGGGAAGACGGTTTACGAGGGAAAGTAAATCTTTCAAACGGAAGTCCGCATTTGCGCGTCTAACCTAATAGTGGGCTCTCAGGCGTGATTGCACTCCTGCGATTCACGCCGGGGGCCTCGCCCCCATTTTTAATCCGGGCCTTTGCAAACGGGTATAATTGAACAGTTTAACGTCCTCGGAGGAAGCAGGTATATGGATTCGCGGGCATTTTGGCTTGGCATGAAAACCCATCGCTGGGTGTATTCGTTCAGCATTGTGGCTACGCTGGCGCTGGGTATTTTGATTGGTTCAGTGGTCTCTTACGGAGTGAAGGGCAAGGAAGGGCAGAAATCTTCGTCTTCCGACGCGACTCCCTTGACGGTTCCGTCTCCCAAGCAGCTTTCGGGTGAGTTCTCCCAGATCGCCAAGCAGTTGGGACCGACGGTGGTCAACATTAACACCGAGTCGACGATAAAGAATCCGCATCGCCGTCGTAGCGTGCCGGGTCAAGGTCCTGATGACGATGAGAACGGTGGCGGCGGGCCGGGCGGCATGGATGACTTCTTCAACCGCTTTTTCGGCGGTCAAGGTGGTCCCAATGGCGATGCGGCAATCCGCGAGCGTTCGCTGGGTTCCGGCGTGATTGTGGATTCGAAAGGTTACATCGTGACCAATCGCCACGTGGTGGAGAAAGCGGACCGCATCCGGGTGCGCTTGCAGGATGATCCGCCGGGCGTGCAGCACGATGCCAAAGTGATTGGCGAAGATCAGGAGACCGATCTGGCTGTAATTAAGATTGACATGTCGCGCCCGGTGCCCGTCGCCAAGATGGGGAACTCCGACAGCATGGAAGTGGGCGACTGGGTGCTGGCCATTGGCAGCCCGTTCGGTCAGGTGGGTACGGTGACGGCTGGCATTGTGTCGGCCAAGGGCCGCGATATCGTGCCCGGCCGCCAGTTCCAGACCTTCATTCAGACCGACGCGGCGATCAATCCGGGAAATTCCGGAGGGCCGCTGGTTAATCTGGAAGGCGAAGTCATCGGCATCAATACCGCCATTTTGAGCGAAACCAATGCCTACGCGGGCGTAGGATTCTCGCTTCCTTCAAACACCGTGGTGCAGGTTTACAACCAGCTGATCGGACCCGAGCACAGAGTCGCTCGCGGATCGATCGGCATTATGTTTGATGCGGTCGAAAATCCGGCAATCACGCGGGTTTATGGCAATGGATCGGGCGTGACTATATCGAGCGTGGTGCCCGGCAGTCCAGCCGATGAGGCTGGCTTGAAAGTGGGCGACACCATTACCACTGTTGATGGCCACAAAGTAACAAAGGGATCTGAATTAGTGGCAGACATTGCGTCGCGCAAGCCGGGATCGAAAGTGGCGCTCGGGTTCGTGCGCAACGGCAAACAACAGGACACGAGCGTGACCATTGCGGATCGTGCCAAGCTGTTTGCGGCGCGGCTGAACGACGACGACAGCGGTAACGACGAGAGCACGCCCAAGCAGGATAAGTTCGGCATCACGGTGCGCAAACTCACGCCGGAGATGGCCGAGAAGCTTGACATGCCCGCCGGCAAAGGCGTGATCGTGCAAGACGTGAAGCCGGGGTCGTTCGCCGATGACATCAATCTGGGCCGTGGCGACGTGATTCTTGAAGTCAATAAACAGCCGGTTAACAGCGAAGACGACTTCGCCAGGGTTGAGTCCAGCCTGAAGAGCGGTCAGGATGTGGTATTCCTGGTGCGGCCGCGGGGTTCGACGCGGCAGGATGGGACCATCTTCGTACCTGGGACACTTCCGTAACCTTGAATGAGCCAACGGGAACTGGCGTTGCGTCATCCGATAGAGGATGATTGCAATGCCAGTTTGCCCTTGGCCTTTATTTTTGCGCCGGGGTAATATGGCGGAAAACTTGAGGGTCTGCCGTTGGAGCAAAAGCATGGCGCGAAAACCGTGAGGGGATGGTTGGGCGCAACCTGCGTTCTGGCGGTGGCATGCCTCTACTTTTTCCCTGTCGCAGGGCTTGCGCAGGACTCTTCGAGCGCCGCCGGCAGTACTTCTGCAGCCAAGAAAACCAGCGGGACCACGACTGTGAGCCCGAAGCAGCACGACACGGCGTCCGGTTCGAAGGCCAGTTCTTCCTCGACGAAGGCACATCCGGCATCGCATCCCGCAGCCAGTCAGCATGCGAAATCGAACACGGCCGTTGCCGCGCATAACAGTAAAGCGAAGTATGCGAGTGCGCGGAAGAACAGCAAGAGAAAGCCCCGCGGCCAACAGAAAATAGAATCCGAGCGCGCGCAGGCGATTCAGGAGGCGCTGATGCGCGAACATTACATGAGCGGCGAGCCGACGGGAACATGGAATCAGTCGAGCGAAGACGCGATGCGCCGCTATCAGGCCGACCATGGCTGGCAATCGAAAACCGTACCAGATTCACGGGCGCTGATCAGCTTAGGACTGGGACCCAGCCACGATCATCTACTAAATCCGGAAAGCGCGATGACTACCGGACCGAATACTTCTCATGCGGTTGTGCCGCTAAGTTCCTCATCGCAGAGCCCGCTCTCGCACAGTGCCGAACCGGGAGCGCGCATGAGCACGAATCCAGCCCCCTCGGCGGAGCCGCTTCCAGCCACTGCGCCGGATCATGATTCGTCGGGACCGCAGTGATTCAGCATTCAGCAGTCAGCACTGAGCAGTCAGCCAACGTGGCCTGGTGGTTGTCCCGCGAAGCTACACCTCTTCAAATTCTGAAACGGAACTGACTTGGCTGATTGCCGACTGCTGATTGCTGACTGCTGCCCGCTACGCCCCGGGTGTTCTTCGGTAGCTCCCTGTCACTGGCCGAGGGAAATAAGGCAGAGGCTGCGAGTTGACGATGGCTTGAGGATTGGCCTCCACCAGTGCATCGGCGACTTCTTCGCCGCAGATTTCAGCCGCGGCATCGCGAGCCGTGGAGAGCACCGGAATGCGCTTCTCGGTGTCGTGGGCGTCGGTTGCGAGCACGTGGACGGCATCGTGTTCGAGCAGCCAGTGAGCGGCGCGGCGTACGCGTTCGCCCCAGAATCCGGTGAGCGCGGAGCCGGTCATCTGGATCACGCAACCTTGCTCCGCCCACTCCACCACGCGCTGCGGGCTCTCGCGCAGAATCGGATTGCGCTCGGGATGCGTGATCACCGCGGTGATGCCGCAGTCGCCCAACTTAGTAAAGCATTCCGTAATCTGTTGCGGCACGCTGTAATTGCTTAGCTCGACCAGCATGTAATGCGAGCCTTCGATGGCGTAGCGCGCGGGGTTGGCCAGCACGTCCTGCAAGTTGTCGTACGAAAGATGGAAGTCGCAGCCCAGGCTGAGAGTGAGCGCACTGCCCACGAGTTGCTGCAAGTGCGCGAGCAGTCCCTGAAGATAGGGCCGGTCGTAGTGATATCGGTCGTTGGCGTGAGGCGTGGCGACCTGGTGAGTGATGCCATCGTCCGCCGCCATGCGGCACATGGCAACGGAGATTTCCCAGGACTTCGAGCCGTCGTCTACTTCCGGAAGAATATGGGAGTGTATGTCGACCACGATTGTAGAAACACCAGTAACCTATCCAGGTTGCGCTTGATTTGATTTAAGCAGATTCGGGGGGAAAGAGAAAGCGGGGAACTTTTACCGCCGAGGACGCCGAGGACGCGAAGGAAAGTAAAGATCGCCCCACGATTTACCGCACGGATCAAAACCGGCGCTCCCGGCAGCATCGCGTCCCACCCTTTCGCAAAGAACGCGAAAGAGTGGGGTAGCCTCTTCTCTGGTGCTACAAGCATGGGGCAGCCCCCTGGAACCCAGCAGTTGGCAGCGAAGAAGCTCCCTTGCCGCACCTTCCATTCCTTCTGTAGCATCAATATTCAGGCATTCATAAGGAGAAATTATGGCAACCGATACNNGCGAAGGCCGATGTTGACGCGGCCGTCGACGCTGCGAAGCGAGCCTTTACAAAATGGCGACTGGTGCCGGCGCCGCGGCGGGCGGAAATGGTTTTTCGGGCGGCGGAGATTTTGATTGGTCGCAAAGAAGACTATGCCCGCGAGATGACGCGCGAAATGGGCAAGGTGCTTAAGGAGACTCGCGGCGACGTGCAGGAAGCGATTGATGCCGCTTATTACAACGCCGGCGAGGGCCGGCGACTTTTTGGTCCCACTGTGCCTTCGGAGCTTCCGAACAAGTTCGCCATGGCGGTGCGACAGCCCATCGGAGTCTGCGGCATGATCACGCCGTGGAATTTTCCCATGGCAATTTCTTCGTGGAAGTTGCTGCCGGCCATCGTCTGCGGCAATACCTGCGTCATCAAGCCGGCGCAGGATACTCCGCTGTCTACGTTTAATCTGGTGCGTGCGCTGACCGATGCCGGCCTGCCGAAAGGTGTGATCAACATCGTCGGGGGATTCGGCGCAGCCGTAGGCACGCCGCTGGCCGAGCACGCCGACGTGCGCGCGGTCTCGCTCACGGGATCTTCCGCGGTCGGACGCATCATTGGCGGCATCGCGGCGAAGAGCTTCAAACATTGTTCGCTTGAACTTGGCGGCAAGAATCCCATGATCGTGCTGGACGACGCGAACCTCGATCTCGCCATCGAAGGCGGCCTCTGGGGCGGATTCGGCACCACCGGGCAGCGTTGCACCGCGACCAGCCGCATCATCGTGCAGAAAGGCGTTTATCGCGAGTTTATTGAACGCTATGTCGCGCGCGCCAAGAAACTGAAAGTCGGCAACGGTCTCGATGAAACGGTTGAGATGGGTCCGGCCGTCAACGAAAAACAATTGCAAACTGATCTCAGCTACGTCGAGATTGGCAAGAACGAAGGTGCAAAGCTGATGTGCGGCGGCAATCGCCTCGATAAAGGCGATTATCAATACGGCTGGTTCATGGAGCCCACCGTGTTTACTGACGTCGATCCGAAGATGCGCATCGCGCAGGAAGAAATCTTCGGCCCCGTCGTGTCGATCATTCCTTGCGACGATCTGGAAGACGCGATTGAGATTGCCAATGGAATCGAGTACGGGCTCTCGTCCGCGCTCTACACCAAAGACGTGAACAAGGCGTTCGCCGCCATTCGCGACCTTGAGACCGGCATCACCTACATCAACGCGCCGACGATTGGCGCGGAGGTTCATCTGCCCTTCGGCGGCAGCAAGGCCACGGGCAACGGACACCGCGAAGGCGGCATTGGGGCGATTGATTTCTACACGGAGTGGAAGTCGGTGTACGTGGATTATTCGGATACGCTGCAGAAGGCGCAGATCGATCGCGGGGAGTGAATCGAGCCTTCACCGTCGAGGGCGCTGAGAGCGCAGAGGGTTAGATAGGACATCCTCTGCGTTCTCGACGGCTAAACTCTGCCTTCCCGATCCAATAGTAGAGACTATCCTCCGCTTGTTCGCCGACCCGTTGGGTTGTAAAGTATCAAGCCTGTGGGGAGATGACCATGAAAAAGATCTCAGTAGCTACCTTGCAGCGGCTCGCTGCAGTGCTGTGCGCATTGACACTTTTCTTCGCAGTTGCCGCGAACGCCGAGCAACGTCCGACCCTGACAACCCACGTTCCCGATGCTGTCTCCAGCGGAGTCGCGCCCTTGGTTGGCCATCTTCCCAGTGCGCAGCGGCTGAGTCTGGCTATTTCTCTGCCACTGCGTAATCAGGCGGAGCTCGACGATCTTTTGCAACGAATCTACGATCCGCAAAGTTCCGACTATCACCACTACCTCAGCGTGCAGGAATTCACCAGCAGATTTGGTCCCGCCGAAGCTGACTACGCGGCTGTGATGAGTTTCGCGCAGGCTAATGGTCTGAAGGTGATCGATACTGCCGAGAATCGCATGGTGGTGGACGTCGAAGGTCCAGCGTCGAACATTGAGAACGCCTTCCACGTGAGCCTCGGAGTGTATCAGCATCCCACCGAGAGCCGGACGTTCTACGCGCCTGACCGCGAACCAACGGTCGATCTCGATGTGCCGGTGTTGCACATTTCCGGCCTCGACAACTTTTCTCTGCCGCACGCTAAGAACATTAGAACCTCACGGCAGACTGGCGGAGTTGGCACGGGCTCGGGTCCGGACGGAAATTTTATCGGCAGCGATATGCGGGCGGCCTACTACGGCTCTGGACCGCTCGACGGAGCGGGACAATTGGTTGGATTATTTGAGCTGGCGGGATACGAACTCAGCGACGTGATCAATTTCTTCAAGAAAGTAAAGGAGCCGCTCAAGGTTCCAGTGCGCGGAGTATCGGTGAATGGGGCGAGGCTGACCTGCCCACCGCCATCGTGTGACGATAGCGAACAGGTGCTGGACATCGAGATGGCGATCTCCATGGCTCCGGGCCTGAGCGAGGTTGTTGTTTACGTTGGAAACACGGATGCTGCCATCTTTAACAAAATGGCTGAGGACAATGTTGCGAAGCAACTGAGCTGCTCCTGGGGATGGAGCGACAACGAGAGCGTTCTCGATCCGATCTTCAAGGAATTCATGGCGCAGGGACAGAGCTTGTTTGTCGCGACTGGGGACGACGGTTCGGGTACTCCGGGCGACGTGGTGTGGCCGGCGGATGATCCTTACGTTACCGCGGTTGGCGGCACGGACTTGACGACTACTGGTCCGGGCGGGGCCTGGAAGTCGGAGACCGGCTGGAACGGCAGCGCGGGCGCGCCTTCTAAGAACGGCATTCCGATCCCCAGCTATCAGCAGCTTCCGGGCGTTATCAACTCGTCGAATCATGGTTCGACGACGTTGCGCAATTACCCGGATGTGGCTGCGGAAGCGAACACCAATCAATATAGCTGCTTTGACGGCGGCTGTTTTGGAGGCAACGGCGGGACCAGTTATGCCGCGCCGCAGTGGGCTGGAATGACGGCGATGGCGAATCAACAATCCATCGCCAACGGCGGGTCCNNCGACTTCCACGACATCACCAGTGGCAACAACGGAAAGTATAACGCGGTGATTGGATATGACCTGGTGACGGGATGGGGAAGTCCCAATGGACCGAACTTGATCGATGCCCTGGATGGATCTGCGAAATAGGAGCAAGCCTGCGGGCTTTCTTTACGGCAGATCGCGGGTGCCCATGCGAGTGAGTCGATAGTACTTCGGTAATCTAGTACGCATACTATCCGTGACCTACCGTCTTTGCTGGGGTTCAATCTGTCGGGGTTCCTCACGGATTTGTTTTGTCCAGCCTTCAACTCTCTCGATCCTCAGGAAGCATTCGGCGAAGTGTCACATCCGGGGCGTTAATGTTAGCCCTGGGCTTGATGAGCGGACTTGCGCCCGCTTTACTCGCCCAGAAATCTTCGAAGTTGGATCGCAAGGTACTCGTATCGGTAAAGCCTGAGTATTCCGAATTCTTGAGGCACGCTCAAATCGGCGGCCTGGTTCGTCTGAAGGCGACGGTTAGTTCTGGGGGAAAAGTTACCAGCGTGGACATTGTTGGCGGCAACCCCATCCTCGCGGAAAGCGCGGTAAGGGCGGTGTTGAACTGGAAGTATGTTCCCGCCTCGGCGCAAACCGTGGAGGACGTTTCTATCAACTTCAACCCGCGCTAAATCCCCGAAGAAACAGTTTTCCCTGCACGCGGTGTGCCTCTGCGGTTAGAATTCCTCTTGTATTCTGAATTCCGAAAAAAGAGCCGCGGTCTGCAAGCCTGCTGCGGTGAGGCTTTCATGACTCCTCTTTCATCAGTACACGAAATCTGCGCCGCCAAGCGGTTGGACAATGTTCGTTACGCCATCCGCGACCTGGCTTGCGTAGCGGATGAAGTCATTCAACAGGGACACAAAGTTCTTCCGCTGAACGTCGGCGATCCGCTCAACTTCGACTTCAAAACTCCGCCGCACATTATTGAGGCCGTTTATAAGGCGATGCGCGATGGGAAGAATGGTTACGCGCCGTCGCCGGGCATTCCGCAAGCGATTGAGGTGATTCGCGACGAGGCGATGCGCAAGGGCATCATGACGGTGCGCGATGTATTCGTCACTTCGGGCGTGAGCGAGACGGTCGATCTGTGCATCTCCGCGCTGGTAAATCCTGGCGAGGATATTCTTACGCCGAGTCCTGACTATCCGCTTTACTCGGCGGTGTTGTGCAAGCTGGGAATCGCGCTGAACGCTTACGATCTGAATGAAGAGGACGCGTGGCAGCCGGAGCTGGCCGACATCGAACGCAAGCTCACGCCGGGGACGCGCGGCATTGTGCTGATCAATCCGAATAATCCTACGGGATCGCTGTGCTCGCGACGGATGCTGGAGCAAATTGCCGAGATTGCGCGGCGGCATAATCTGGTCGTCTTCTCGGATGAGATTTACGACAAGCTTATTCTTGATGGCACACCGCAGATCGCGTTCGCTGCGGTTGCACCCGATGTGCCTTGCATCACCTTCGGCGGGATGTCGAAGAACTATCTGGTTCCGGGATGGCGCATTGGCTGGGGCATTATCTCCGGCGATGCTGCGGCGGTGAAGCCCTATACGGAAGGCATTCACCGGCTGCTGCGGGCGCGGTTGTGCGCCAATCATCCCGAGCAATATGCCATCAAGCCGGCGCTGGAAGGTCCGCAGGATCATCTGGTGGAAGTGCGGCGCAAGCTGCGCTCGCGGCGCGACCTGACGCAGAAGTGGTGCGAAGCGACGCCGCGCGTGAGTTGCGTTGCTCCGCGCGGCGCGTTCTACGCGTTTCCGCGCATCGATATTCCTGAAAGCGATGAAGTCTTCGTCAAGGAACTGATTCGCCAGAAGCATGTGATGGTGGTGCACGGCTCCGGATTTGGTCAGAAGCCTGGGACGCAGCATTTTCGCATTGTGTTTTTGCCGGATGAGAAGACTTTGACGAGGGCTTACGCTTCCATCGGCGAGTTCATTCGCGAGCGGTACTGAACGGACGGAGCGGCAGGCTCCGGAGCTAATAGGAGACGAAGGGCGAAGCTGGAGCTTCGCCCAGCGCTCTCCAAATCAGCTACAGACCAATCATCGATACAGCTTCGCTCGCGCCTGCGCAATGCTTTCCATGTTTGCTCGTTTGGTGCCGCGGCGATCCATCAACTCTTTATTCAGCCGTTTCGCCTTTGGACCGCGGACGGTTGCTTTCCCATTTCTCTTGCACATCTCGTTGTCCACCCACTCCCGCAGGCTCATGCCTGGGGGAACCGGACCTAGATTCTGAATCGTGGGCGGCTGGCCAGGATCCACCCAGAGCAGTTGCTGCACTTCGTCAGCCTGTTGATTCACCCACGAGATATAGCCACCGGGGAGTATCTGGCGCGGCGACTTGATCGCGCCAGTAAAACTGCAGCGGGTTCCGGGAGTCTGCACCGGATCGTAAAAATGCGGAGTGAGAAAGTCGGACACCGAAACGCCCTGGATGGCGTAGGAATAATCGTCCGCTTCGCAGGGGTCACAGGCTTCTACCAGATAAGCAAATTCTCCTGTGCCATCCTCGATCTTGCCGTTGTTGATCTCAATCGAGGTAGAGTTTTGCAGCCGGTTGCCGTAAGGGTCCACAAGCATCTCTAATGTTTCGTGGCTGGCGTCGATGGTCCATTCCGCGCTGCTCGCGCTGGCGATTACCTCGGCATAAGGCTGGTTGTGCTTGTCCATGTGGAAGCCGCCCTCTCCGGGGGGCAGCTTTTTCACCAGAAAGATCGGCCACACCCCCGCCGGTATTTTTGTTGGACTCGGCAGGCACCTTACGGAGGCCTGCACGTTCCAGAACTGAGTCAAATCGCGCGTGACTTGAATATTCAGAGCGGCCGCCGCGGCCTGTAGCAAGTCCGCATCGATTTCGCCGGTTTTATCCGCCAGACCTACTTGGATCAATGACATATCCCCTCCTAAAGGCTTTTTCTTCTCGACAAAGTTTTCGGCCACAGCCGACTATGGGTAGTGCAGGAAAAGGAAGAATCGTTTCAGACGGCGAGCGAAATTTTACGCATTGAGACCCACTGCTGCCGAGCGAGGGCGTATATGTTGCGTCCGGGAGTGATTGAGCCGATGTATGGGGCGCGGTTGAAGAGTCGACCATATCGAAATGTTTTATAGGCTGGCAAAGCCTTTGTTGGCTCGCGCTCCGGCTCCAGCGGAATGACAGACTGCAGGAACGGTGCACCGCGGCCGTGGGCGATGCGCTAGATCCCCTTCGGCTTTGCTTAGGGCAGACTCTCGCTGCCCGAAGAACGGCCGGTTCGGTATGACGCTGGCCGGATTGTGATAATCAACGATCTAGGGCAGAAGCGAAGGTCAAAGGCCGCGGACAGGAGTGCCCGTTCCACACGAAGGCTAGATTCCGTAGTTCACGGTGCGGAGGGCGTCTTTGTAAGCTTCGCGGGTTTCGGTGAATTTCGTGTGGGCATCGTGTTCGCGGAAGTGGGCGTCGTCCCATTTCTCCCAGGCGAGCATGGAATGGTCGGGAGTGGCGAGAGCTTCTTCGGCGCGAATGGCGGCGACCCATTCGTCGGCGGCTTGCTTGTAAGCGAGACGGAGTTGATCGAGATTGGCTGAGGGCACGGCTTGCAGAGTAAAGGCACGCAGTCTCCGAGTCAATCGGATGGGGCGAATTTCACGGAAAATTAATAGAGAGGCGGACAATCAAAGTGAAAAGCCAAGTCACAGGCTGCGGACAGGAGCGTTCGTTCCCTACGGGCAACCGGAGACACAAATTTTACAAGCCTCTGACATCAGCGGCCGGGTGCGGCTGTAGGCTCTTTCTGCCGGTTCAGAGGCCTACGGCCAGACATTTTGTTCACAAGGGAGAATCAATTCATGAAATGGATCAATGGTCATCTGTCTTATCGGATGGGAGCGGTGGCTTTGATGTGCTTTTACTGGCTGGGGCAGCCAGTGCTGGGTGCGGCGCAGGCCTTTGGTGAGGGAACGCAGAGGCCGATTGGCGCGGGCACGACGATTGTGCACAGCAAGTTTGGCGGGCAGATTTTTGGCTTTGACATTGACCAGCACGGCACCGAAGGCGTGCTGAGTGAAGACAAGTTGCTGGCTAACGGGAACGTGCTGGCGGCGATAGAAACCTTCGATCAGAAGAGCGGGAAGATTCTGAAGGTGGTTTCGGCGACGGAGAATCAGGACAATTTCCTGACTCTGGGAATTGAGGGAACCAGCGTGGGGCTGGTGGAGCAGGAGATCGTGACTGGAATTTTCGTGACGGATCGAATTTACGACGTGATGAATCCGCTGAAGTCGAACGCGATCACGGGTACGTGGACGCCGCCGCTGGCCAGTGACGACATTATTATTGGACTTAGCCGCAACCAGGCTTCCACGACCACGGCGGTGCTTTACTTTGAGAACGATGGCAACGATTTCTCCTCGTCTGTTTTCGGTACGAACGTGGGGGCGAATACATTTGAGCCGGTGGTCAATCTGACGAACCCGATCTTTGGCTTTAACGAGGCTCCGCAGGTGGCGTATGACAGCGTGACGAATCAGGCGGTGGTGGCGACGGCGAATGGCGAGGTGGGCGGTCCGCCGCCGGTGTTTGCGCTGGTGGATCTGACGACGGGTGTGGTGAACACTTTCAATGGGATTCCGGGACCGCCGCCGTTTCGACAGGGATCGATCAATGGGCTTGCCGTGGATTCAGAGGACGGGATCGCCTGCACGACGACGGAAGTTGATTTCAGAGTGGAGTTCTACGATCTGGCGAAGGAGACGGGGTTCGCCGTGGTGTTGCCGGGGGCGACGAGCCAGATTGAGAGTGGATCGGACGTGGAATACGATCCCATACACAAGCTGTTCTTTGTGGCGCAGTCGGTCTCGACCACCGGGCCGGGAAGCAGCATTCAGGTCTATAACACGAAGGGAAAGCTGGTGGAGTCGCTGAATGGGTTTAGTTTCTCGAACGCGTCCAACGTGGTGTTTACGCATATTGCGCTGAATCCGAGTACGCGCAGCGGATATGTGGATGGGCCGGACGCTGGGGTGACGGAGATTCAATCGTTCACTTACTAGAAGGCGGAAGTCAGAGTCTTGAGCACAGGGGGCACCGAGGTCGCACGGGGGAAGGGCTCGGCTTCCCTAGCTGACACTGATTCAGGGTTAAGCCGTCCAGATATTCGATGACCATGAAGGGCAAGCCCTGGTCGTCGCCAATCCGTTCCTGGTTACTCCCAAAAATCGCGCAGATATTGGGATGGGTCGGTAGTGATGCATTTTGAAAATGCATCACTACCATTTTCTCTGGTATGTTGCCGTGTCTGCAGGAAAACGTGTAGGATTGCCCGGTTCCTTTCCGTCCATACTCGGGGCCCTCGGTAAAACTGGAAAACTTGAGCTCGCAAGCCAAGCGACTGCGAGGGTGCTCGTGCGGTTCGCAGTGTGGGAAACAAAAACCATTCACAGAAAAGAGGAAACAATGAGACGCAATCAGCTGCTGTCGTCTGTAGGGATCGTGTTGTTCCTGGCGTGTTCGCTGGCCGCGCAGGATAAGGGTAAACCCGGTACTCTGGCCAGCATCGAGTTCCAGAAAGTGAAGATCAGCAACGTGCCGCAATATGAAGCGGGACGCAAACAGAAGGCCGCGTGGCACAAGCAGCAGAACGATCCGCTGCCATTATTTGTATGGGAGACCATCAGCGGCGATGACACGGGAACGTTCCTGGTCGGCCACTTCGACCAGCACTGGGCCGATTACGACAAGCCGGTGGTCACCGACGAGGCGGACCTGGCAGAGTTCCAGAAGGTGATCGGAAGCTATGTGGAGTCGGTCACGACTCGCTACTATGACTTCATGCCCAAGGTTAGCAACGAAAGCGGGGACCCGGGACCAGCGAAGTTTTCGGAGATCTTTATCTACCAAGTGCGCTACGGAAAGGACTCGGATTTTCGCTCGGGGATCGAACGGGTTCACGAGGCCGCAATTAAAACCAAGTGGCCGGTCAATTACGGATTCTACCAACTGGTAAACGGTGGAACAGCGGGAACGTTCGTCCTATCCATTCCGCACAAGAACTGGGCTGATTTTGAGGACAAGCCCGACACGAAACCCTTCCGGGACATGCTCAAAGAGGCGTTTGGACAAGCCGAGGCGGATTCCATTGTCGATCGGTTCGACCGCTCGGTCGAGAGGGAGACGAGCGACATCATTCAGTTTCGGCCGGACTTAAGTTATCTTCCGGCCAAATAGCGGGATTTATCATCGTCGGATCTGGTTGAATGCCCACCCTTCGTTTCTTGAAGGGCGGGCATTTTTTTGCGACGGCGGTGATCGGGCAATTATTTCCCGGCTGACTGGGAGCCTTGCCCCGGTTTCTCGAATTCTTCGGCCATCCAGTGTTGCAGGGCGGTGATATTTTGCGCGCGGCCGAGGAAGTTCTTGACCAAATCATTCGCCGACATCGATCCACCGGGTTCGAGGACAACGCGGCGGTAGCGCATGGGGGCGTCACCGGCGAGAAGATTTTGATGATCGAATTGCAGAAAGAAATCTTCAGCGATCACTTTATCCCACAGATAAGTGTAATAAGCGGAGGAGTAGCCGCCGAGATGGCCGAAGGATGCCCACGAGTGAGTGTCGGGCTGCGGAGTGAAGAGAGAATAGCGGCGGCCGTCGTCGTCGGTGACTTTGTCGAGATTTACGTCCTCGGGCTTGGTTTTGTAGGTGTCGTAGGAGATGGCACTGTAGCAATTCTGGCGGGCGACCCAGGAGCCGCGTCCGAAGGCGGAGGCGCGGTTCATGCGGGCGACGAGTTCGGCGGGAATGGGCTCGCCGGTTTTGTAGTGGCGGGCGAACTTGGCGAGGACCTGGGGGCTGCGAATCCATTCTTCCAGCATCTGCGAGGGAGCTTCGACAAAGTCGGATTCCATGCTGATGCCGCTGATGCCGGCCCATTGCTGCTGCCCGCCTAGGATGTGGTGCATGAGGTGGCCGAATTCATGGAAGAAAGTTTGCACGTCGCCGTAGTCCATGAGACCGGGATCGGTGGCTGTAGGCGCGGGGAAGTTGCAGACGAGGATGGCCTCAGGCAATTGCTTGCCGAGTATGCCATCGAGTACCGGGGCCATTTCAGCATGGCTGTATTTGCCGGGGCGCGGGTGCATGTCGAGATAGAAGCGGCCGATGGGCTTGCCGCCGCCGATGACGATCCAGGTTTCTACGGCGGGATCCCAGGAGGGAACGTTTTGTTCCTGCTGGAAGCTGACGTGGAAAAGATCGGCGGCGGTGTCGAGAATGCCTTGCTTTACTTCCATGAAGGGGAAATAGGGGCGGACGGATTGAGAGTCGAAATCATATTGGGTGCGGCGAACAGATTCGGAGAGATAAGGCCGCTCGTAATCCCAGATTTCTTTAGCACCGGGAGTGGTCTTCTGTTTCTCGGCGAGCAGCATCTCGAATTCGCGCTTGGCCAGCGGGCGGGAGGCGTCGTCGACTTGCTCGATGAAGCCGGCGATGTTGTGGCCTTTGGCGATCATCTTATCCGCGGCGTTGTAGTCGGCCCAGGAGGAATAGCCGAGGAGGGTGGCGATTTCGTAGCGCGTCTTCATCAGGCTGGTGAGGACATCGAGATTCTTGGGGTAGGCGCGGGTGTTGAAGGCAAAGGTGACGCGGCGGCGCAGAGAATCGCTTTTGGCGAAAGTGAAGACGGGGAGGGCGTCGGGATAATCGGTAGTGAGGTGAATCTTGCCGTCGGCGCCGGGTTTGTGGCGATCGATGTAGTCCTGGGGCAGGCCGTCAAGTTCGGAGGGATCGGCCTCGACGATTTTCTGGCCGTCGGAAATATTACGATCGAACATCGACTGCTCTTCGGTGGACTGGTCGTTCAGCTTCTTGAGGCGGGTGCGGGTGGCATCGTCTTTATCGACACCAGCGAGACGGAATTCGAGAAGCTGGCGTTGGACGTAGTAGCGTGTGGCGGCGTCGGCGTGGGAGAGATCGAGTGCGGCGAGAGCGTTGTAAACGTCGTGGTTGAGAGAGATCGCGGTCTGGGCGGCGCTGGCTTTGGTGAGCATGGCCGTGGCGTGGTCGCGAAAAGTGACGTCGGGGTGGACCTGCTCCATGAGGCCGGCGAAGTATCCGGCGGAGTTGTTTTGGTGGACGGCTTCGTCGAAGGGGACGAGCGTGTTTTGAATGGTGCGCGGGCCTTTGGCGGCGAGCAGGGTGTCGATGGCACGCTGGCCGGCGGCGAGGCGGTCGTTCTCGATTTTTTCGAAGGCGGCGACGTCCGGCTTGTTGGCCCAGATGGTGGGCTGAGAAACCGTAACTTTCTGTGCGGAGAGGACGGCAGCGAGAACGAACGGAAGGCAGAGGAAGATAGCCAGGCGAGCTGCGAGCAACATGAATAACCTCGTCGAGGAAGCTTTTGGTGGATCGATTTAGGGCCGGTGATTCTAGGAACCGATTTTGAAGCGCGGGTAAATTGTTGATGAGAGCGAGTTCCGATGTCAAGTTGAGCGCCTCAACGTATGGGCACAGCGGATGGCAGCGTAATTCGGAATGGCAGGTTCCGGCTTTGCCCGGAGGACTTGTGTTCCGCGTGGCCCGTCAAACGAACGAAAGCCCCGGAGCAATAGCGCTCAGGTACAGCAAACGAAGGTAACGTTCCCTGTTGATTACCTATTTTTGGTGAAGATGGGCTTGTGGTAACGTTTGAATTACCGCATATTCAAAAGGCTTGAATAAGGTTTTTCGTCCACGTGTCTTCGTCGACTCGCAAACCGGGAATCCATATTGCATGGACCACGGTCACCTACCGCAGTGTGGCCTTGATGATCCTCGCCGGTCTAATCCTGTTCGTGGCGGGAATGCGGTTTACCTTTCCGCAATTCACCGAGAACAGCATGAAGGCGGCGGACGGCGTGGTGAACCGAGTATTGGAGCGAGTGGCAGGGATGGCGCCGCCTGCGGGCAGTGGCATGTCCACGGCGCAGCAGGCTCACTTCACGGCGCTCGATGGCACGGTGCGGGTGAAGAAAGGGAGCAGCAGCAGCTGGCTGGCGGCGGACTACAACGTCCCGTTGGATAAAGGTGACGTTGTGCAGACCGGGTCGGAAGGCATGGCGAAGGTGGTGTTCAACGACGGCACCAGCTACACCGTGAAACAGGATTCACTGATCGTGATTGAAGAAAACTCGGCCAACGATCAGCAGCAAACCAACGTGGCTGTGGCGGTGAGTACGGGTACGGTGGATCTTTCGACCGCGACTTATTCTCAAGGGTCGAAATCGCAGGTGATTGTGGACGGAGCGACGGCATCGCTCGCCCCGGAGTCGGCGGCGCAGGTGCACAACGATCCTAAGCTGGATCAGCACGAGATCCTGATGAAGAAGGGCGCCGGCGAAGTCACGCGCAATGGGGAAACAGTGCAGTTGGCGAACTGGGAGAAAGTCAGTTTCCAGCGGGCCGAGCCGCACATGGAGAAGGCGAAGGGTACGGGGCCGCCGACGCCGATTTCTCCCGCGAACATGGCGCCGATTTTTACCTCGGACGAGACCACCAAGGACGTCGAATTTTCCTGGACGCCGATGGCGAATGCGGCAGGTTACCGGCTTCGTATATCGAGGAATCCCTACTTTTCCTCTACACTGGTAGATAAGAGAGTAAACACAGCGGACGTAACCGTCACAAGCCTGGGCGAAGGTGCGTACTACTGGGTGGTACAGTCGTACGAAGCGTCGGGAAAAGAGTCGGTCGAGAGCGAGAAAAATCGTTTCACAATTATTCCCAAGGGAAAGCAGAACGAAGCTATCGACCTGGAACTGGATCCGTTCATTCAGCACGGACATGTGATCGAAGTAACCGGAAAGACCCAAATTGGGGCGCGCGTGATGGTGAATGGGCGGGAGGTGCCGATGATTAGTACGGATGGCACGTTCCATTACTTTACGCCGCCGCTGGCCACCGGCGAAGCGGTGATCACGGTAACGGCGCAGACGTCGGTGGGCGGAGTGAATACGCAGCAGAAGAAGATAATTATTCAGTAAATTCGCGTAGAGATTATACAGACCGGGTTCGCCCGGAAATCGAACGGTTCGAATAGGCAAAAAGCGAGAGAAGAGTTCGTCATGTCAAGCAACGGGTTTCATTCATCACGTTCCCATAACCTCAGGTCTTTATTCAGCCTGTTCTCGAGCGATCTGGCGATCGATCTGGGGACGGCCAACACCTTGGTGTACGCACGCGGCAAGGGCATTGTGGTGAACGAGCCCTCCATTGTCGCCATCAACAAGAACACGGGCGAAGTGGAGGCCGTGGGCAAGGAGGCGAAAGAGATGCTGGGCCGCACGCCCGGCAANNAAGATGCTGGTGCATCCGCGCATCGTGATCGGAGTGCCTTCGGAGATTACGCAGGTGGAAAAGCGCGCGGTTATGGATTCGGCGTATCGCGCCAAAGCGAGCGAGGTTCACCTGGTGGAGCAGGCCATGGTCGCGGCAATTGGAGCGGGCCTGCCGATTACGGAGCCGAGCGGCAACATGGTGGTGGA
>PLUI01000067.1 GCA_003164855.1 Acidobacteriaceae bacterium | reverse complement strand
GGTCTGGCCCTGAGAATTGGCTTGCTGCGCCCATCCCTGGACGGTCTGCGGGAAATCAGCAGGCAGCAATTGCTCGCAGTAGCCGTAGCTGGTGCTGATGACAGGGGCATAATTGTTGTCGACAGTCTGCTGAAGGGCGTCCCATACGCTGTACGTGCGGTTCGTGCAAGTTTCGCTCGCAAGCAGACCGGCGTAGACGAAAATGATATTGGCATTCTTGGCGACCCCGCCGGACCACTCCAGATCGAGATCCGATTCACCCTCATCGCCCGGGCAGCGGGTAGGGGTCGAAGTACTGGGGTAGAGCACATACTGCGGAGACATTGCGGCAAGGCCGGNNATCGTCTGGCCCGTGCCGTTGGTGCCGGCATTGTAGAGGGGCTGAACATCGTAGATGGTGGCGAAATCTGCAGGCGTCAAAAAATGATCGCCGGAAAGATGATCGGTGAAATGCGGGTCCGCCCCACCCGAGGACATCCTCGAGAATTTCGCCCGCGGCTTGGGAGCGAAGTCGTGAAGATGTCCCACCCCAAGCACCACTCCTGCAAGCGCGGCGGGCACCGAGGGGTTGGTGGCGTTGGCGAAGTGGATTACGCCGTCCACGAGATAGTTGTGGATCTGGGTGGCGAAGACCGATTCGATTTGAGCGACGGTTCCATCGAACGAAATCTGGTTGCGGCTGTTGGCGACTGAAGTCACGGTAAAGCCCTGGGATTCGAGCCAGGTCGTAACGCGGGCGATGTCGGCTTGGGTCATTCCAAAGCGGTCGGCGAACTGGGCGGGAGTAAGCCATTTGTGGTAGTTCGGAGACGAACGCTGCTGCTGCTGAGCAAGAAGATTATTGAGGTCAGCCTGCTGCGCGGCGGAGGGATGGAAAACCAGAGTTACGCCGTAGAGCACCTGGGCACCGTCGGTGCGGCCAAGATCAAAGCGAGGCTGGGCAAGGCCGTGCATATTGCCCTGGAGCGGCACGAGTTGGCCGGAATCGATGGGGCTGGTGATACGGTCGGGCTGGGCGGCGAAGCACAGAGATGAGGCTAGAAGCGGCAGAATAAACTTCCAGGATCGCATTGAAAACTCCGTCAGCAGGGTTGGGTTTGGATGTTAATGGTTCTTTAGCTTATACGGCTTTCTTGCACTCTGATCAAGTCTTCGATGAATAAGGTTGTACGGTGACCAGAAAGTTACAACCCGGCGGGGCGGCATTAGTCGCGAAAATTACTGAAGTAATCACAGGGCGAGCAGATTGGGATGGAGCTCGGCGTATCCGCGATCCTGCGCCTAGAGGTCGAGCGGGACGGAGGCGAGTTCGTCAAACAGAGGGTCAAAACAACAGAGTTGCGCCCCACCCAAGTCCAGCTGAAGCAAATTACAAAATCCCATCGAACTCCAAGTGCATCCAAGATTTCGGAGTTGAATCGCAGGATTCAGATCATTTTCAGAGGGGATTCATGCGCTCATTTTCCGATTTGTTCCTCCTTTTCGCAGCAACGATTCTGTTGCCCGCAGTTCTGCTCTTTGCGGCAGATGTGGACACCAAGTTTCACAATGCGCCTGCCTCGGCGAAAGCGACGAAGAATCCTTACCAAGGCCAGGATGCGGCGGCACAAGCCGGAAAGCGGCTGTATGCCAGCAATTGCCTATCGTGCCACGGAAAGATGGGAAAAGGCACGGGCAACGTGCCGTCACTGGTGGACGGGAAACTCGATTCCGTTGCGCCGGGTGAAGTGTTCTGGTTCGTCACCAAGGGTGACAAAGATAACGGGATGCCCTCGTGGGCCGCTCTACCGGCAAAGCAGCGCTGGCAGATTGTTACCTATGTGAAATCGATGGGAACATCGCAGAATTCACAGGGGGCCAGCGCTCCGGCTCCGCCGGATATGAGCACGTCGAAGCTGAAGGCCGCGCCTCCGACGCCGCCTTTTACCGATTTTCGCTACGAGAAGCCCGGAACCGTTCACCAGATTACCGTGAATGATTTGCCGCAACCGTATGCGACGCAATCTGCGGAAAATGGTCCGAAACTGGTAGCGCGTCCAGATAATGTTTGGCCCGCGGCGCCCGCCGGATTCAAAGTGGAGTTGTATGCCTCGGGATTGGACAATCCTCGGACTCTGCGCACGGCGCCGAACGGCGATATTTTTCTGACGGAAAGCGATCCCGGGCGCATTCGAGTATTTCGTGGGCTTACCAGTGATGGCAAGCCGGAGCAGTCGGCAATTTTCGCCAGCGGATTGAAACAACCGTATGGATTGGCGTTCTATCCGCCGGGGCCTGATCCGCAGTGGTTGTATGTGGGCAATACGAACGAGGTCGTTCGCTTCCCATATC
Source organism: Acidobacteriaceae bacterium (assembly GCA_003164855.1). GTDB lineage: Bacteria > Acidobacteriota > Terriglobia > Terriglobales > Acidobacteriaceae > Sulfotelmatobacter. The sequence goes on along the minus strand of PLUI01000067.1, from coordinate 23,668 downwards.
ACAACGGTGACCTGAAGGCGAGCGGGGCGCCGGAACACATCGCCGATCTACCGGCCGGAGGCGGCCACTGGACGCGGGCCGTAGCCTTTTCTCAAGATGGCAAAAAACTGTTTGTCGCCGTAGGTTCAGGATCGAACGTGGACGATCCTGACACTTCGCCGCGGGAGAAGAATCGTGCCGACATTCTGGTCTGCGATCCCTCGAATTGCACCCTGAGCGTTTATGCCTACGGCATTCGCAATGCCGGAGGCGGGATTGCGGTGAATCCGGAGACGGGAGAGTTGTGGTGTTCGGTAAACGAGCGCGATGGACTGGGCGACAACCTTGTCCCCGACTACATCACGCACGTGCAGGAAGGTGGATTCTACGGCTGGCCCTGGTGGTACATGGGCGGGCATCAGGATCCGCGGCACCAGGGCAAGCATCCGGAGTTAAAAGATAAAGCGATTGTGCCGGATGTGCTGCTGCAGCCGCACAACGCGTCGTTGGAGCTTGCTTTCTATGAGGGCCAGCAGTTCCCTGCTGAATACAAGGGAGACATTTTTGCGTCCGAACACGGCTCGTGGAACAAAGCGGTGCGCGTGGGTTATGAAGTGATCCGCGTGCCACTGCATCAGAAGGGCGACGCCAGCGGTGATTATGAAGACTTCCTCACCGGCTTTGTGCTGCCGGATGGCAACGTGTGGGGACGGCCCGTGGGTGTGACCGTGGCTGCGGATGGTTCGCTGCTAGTGAGCGACGATGGATCGAACTCGATCTGGAGAGTGAGCTACAGCGGGAAATAAGGGAGCATAACTTTTCCGCCACGACCGGATATGGCTTGACAATCCCCAGCCCCAGGCGCACAATTCTCATAGGCGAATAAAAAGCGAAAGCGCCTGCGGAGCTTCCCGGCTCCGGTGTTCCCTGAAATCTTCCGAGGAATTTATGTCTTCCGCAGTGTTTTCCACTTCGGCGGCCCAAGGCCGCCCTTTTGTATTTGATAACGAAAACGGGGTCGAAGTTTGCCCGCAGCCTTCCCAGCCAGAGCTATTCGCCGAGGCACGCCCGCCGCAGCGAGTGATTGACGCGGCGCTTCCAGGGGCGTTCTTTTCCGGGGTAATGACGGATTCGAGACTTGCCAGTGTGACTCCGGCTTCGCGGCTGGCGGTGCATCCTGCGCCAGAAATGGTATCCAGCGGCATCGCCGCCATGGATGAGCTTACGGGAGGCCTGCCACGCGGCTGCCTGACGGAAATTTGCGGTCCAGCCTCCTCTGGCCGCAGCACCTTGATGTTGTCCGCGCTGGCCGCAGCCACACGGCGCGGGGAATTCTGTGTGGTCGTCGATGCCAGTGATGCTCTGGATCCGCAGTCGGTGGTGGCTGCAGGGATTGAATTGGACCGGCTGCTATGGGTGCGCTGCGGGGAGAATTCGCATCATGCCGAGCATCGCCTGGAGCAACTTCTGCGGGTTACGGACTTGCTACTCGAAAGTGGAGGCTTCGGACTGATCGCTCTCGATCTGGGCGATCTGCCGCCGCAGACGGCGCGACGCATCCCACTGACTACGTGGTTCCGTTTTCGCCGCGCCGTGGAACACACGCCCACCGTGCTACTGGCAGTTGAGCGGCAGTCGATCGCCGGAAGCTGCTCTTCGTTATTGATTAAACTCGGATTCATTAAACTCGGATCGCTCAAGCTGGGATCGTTAGAACTGAACACGACAGAAAGTCATGCGAGTGATACGGAGGTCCAATTTTCGATGCCAACCCACGCGCAATTGTTGAGCGAACTGGAAATCACGGCGGAGTTGGCGCGATCACGCATGGAGCGTAAACCAGTTCGTTCCGCCGAAATCATATTCGCCAGCAAAACCGCGTGGGCGGGATGAAGGAATTGACTCATTGAGAGATTGAGCCATTGAGCGATTGGGTTTCAAATGACTCAATCACTCAATCACTCAATCACTCAATGACTCAATGTCACTATGCCTTATGCCTGCATCTTCGTCCCGAATTTTCCCGTGGCCGCGGTGTTTCGTGCAGAACCGGAACTGCGCGCGCAAGCCGTAGCCATTTTCGAGGGCAAGCCTCCGCTGGAAAAACTTTCGGCAGTAAATGAAAGCGCCGATCGCCTGGGTATTGCACCCGGAATGACGAAGGCCCAGGCGGAACTTTGTTCGGAGTTGACGCTGCGTCCGCGTTCTCCGCTGCAGGAGTCGGTGGCGCACGCTGCTCTGCTGGATTGTGCGCAATCGTTCTCACCGTGCGTGGAAGATGCTGCGGCGGATACGGCAATTCTCGATCTGGCCGGCATGGAATCTCTTTTCGGCTCGCTGCCAGAAATTGCCTGTAACATTTTTCGCCGAGCCGCAGAACTCGGACTCGATGGGAATGTTGCGGTAGCGTCGAATCCCGATGCAGCTCGATTGGCGGCTCGCGGCTTTTCCGGCGTGACCGTGATTCCACCAGGAAAAGAAAGTGAAACTTTGGGATCTCTATCAGTGGAAGTTTTATTTGCCAATGGAAGTGAAGGGAAGAAGAAAGAAGACGAGGAGCAAAAAGAATCAGCCCGTCTGCTTTCAACGCTCGATCGCTGGGGCGTACGGAATCTGCGCGCTCTGGCAGCTCTGCCGGAGGTTGCGCTGAGCGAGCGCCTTGGCCAGGAAGGCTTGCGCTGGCAGCAACTGGCGCGGGGCGCGGCTTCGCGCACGCTGGTACCGGTGGAAGCACCAACAATATTTGAAGAAGCTATTGAGTTGGAATATCCCATCGTGTTGTTGGAGCCACTCGCCTTTCTGTTGAATCGTCTGCTTGAGCAGATTTGTGTGCGATTGGCCTCGCGCGCACTGAACACCCAGCAATTGCGGCTCACGCTGGAATTGCAGAATTTGGCCGGAGTCGATCCTCAACTCGATACTTGTGGGATTCCTAGCGAGAGCGACGCATCGCATGACGCATCTCAAAAGGCGGCTCAACATTTTATTTCCGGGCGGCAAAGTAAATTCTGCAGAACTCTTAGTCTTCCTCTTCCCATGCTGGATCCCAAACTTTTTCTCAAGCTGCTGCAACTGGATTTGAATGCGCATCCGCCGGGGGCGCCGATCCTGAAGATTCATCTCGCCGCGGAGCCGGCGCGGCCGCGATCGGCCCAAGGCGGCTTATTTTTACCTCCATCGCCAGAGCCGGAAAAGTTGGAACTGACGCTGGCGCGTATTGCGGGATTGATTGGCGAATCCCGTGTGGGCTCGCTGGAGTTGCTGGACACGCACCGTGCCGAAGGCTTCCGCATACGGCGCTTCGTGCCCGAGGCTGCTCAGGAAAAATCAAAAATTAGTAAGCCGCTGGAAGAAAAATCCGCAGTCGCCGCCCTTCGCATATTCCGTCCGCCGCTACGAGCCGCAGTGACTCTGGAGAACGGACAAATGATACGCGTGGTGTGCGCGAAGAAAAAAGAAGTGCAGGGCAATGTTCTGTGGAAAGCCGGTCCCTGGCGCTCTTCCGGAGACTGGTGGGAGCGGGAAGCATGGTCGCGCGATGAGTGGGATATCGCTTTGCAGAATGCCGAAGGTATCGCTTTGTTCCGCGTGGTACACGATCTGCTCGGGGGAGGCTGGTTCGTGGAAGGCACGTATGACTGAGATCTAAAGCTTTTCACCACAGAGACACAGAGACACGGAGAAAAACAAAAGAACAGCAAAAAAGTAAAAACAATTCAGAGGTTTTCTCTGTGTCTCTGTGGTGAACGATTTTAGAACTGATGTCCTACATCGAACTTCACGCGCGCTCGGCTTTTAGCTTCCTGGAAGGATCTTCTTTGCCGGAGGATCTGGCAGGTGTCTGTGCCCGGCTACAAATGCCTGCCCTGGCATTGCTTGATACGGATGGTGTCTATGGTGCGCCGCGCTTTCACATGGCCGCGAAAAAAATCGGGATCAAGGCGCACATCGGAGCGGAAGTTTCATGCCAGTTTTCTGATCCTGTCATCCTGAGCGAAGCAAGTGCTTCACGAAGTGAAGCACTTGCGGAGTCGAAGGATCCCTATACTCGGCAAGCCGTGCAGGAAATAGGGATTCCTCGCTCCGCTCGGAATGGCAAACTATTTCGCCTGCCTCTGCTCGTTTCCTCCCGCGCCGGCTATCACAACCTCTGCCGCCTGATTACGAAAATGAAGTTGCGCGCGAAAAAAGGCGAGGGGGCGGTTCAGAGAGAAGAATTGGAAGAGCATGCACGCGGCCTTGTCTGCCTAACCGGCGGCGCGGACGGACCGCTGGCGATGGCCTTGCAGCATGGCGGCATCGAAGAAGCCCGCAAGCAAGTCGAGCAGTTGATTGGACTGTTTGGACGCGGCAATGTGTATATCGAACTGCAGCGCCATTTTCATCGGGAAGAAGAATCCCGCAACCGCGCTGCCATTGCCATTGCCCGCTCGCTCAATCTTCCTTTGCTCGCCACCAATGGCGTTTGCTACGCGGCTGCGAAAGATCGCGAACTCTGCGATGCGTTCACCGCCATTCGCCATCATCGCACATTGTCGACGGCTGGCCGTTTGCTGGCGCGGAACTCCGAACGCCATTTGAAATCTCCGCAGGAGATGCACCAACTTTTCGCCGATCTGCCGGAAGCGCTCGCCAACACACTCGAACTTTCTTCGCGGCTTGAATTCACACTCAACGATCTTGGGTACGAGTTTCCCCGTTATCCCGTTCACGAAGGGGAAACGATGAATTCGTTTCTGCGGGATCGCGCCTGGGAAGGCTTTCGCCAGCGCTATGGCCGTGCAAATGCTGACGTGCAAACCCGGGCCGGGCGCCAGATTGAGCGCGAACTGGCGCTGATCGAAAAACTCAAACTCGCGGGATATTTTCTTATCGTGTGGGATCTGGTTCGCTTCTGCCGAGAGCAAAACATTTTAGTGCAGGGCCGCGGATCGGCCGCCAATAGCGCCGTGTGTTATTCGCTGGGCATTACTGCCGTCGATCCCATCAGCATGGAACTGCTCTTCGAACGTTTTCTTTCCGAAGAACGCGGCGAGTGGCCGGATATCGATCTCGACCTGCCCAGCGGCGACGAGCGCGAAAAAGTTATTCAACATGTTTACCGGCGCTATGGCGAGCGCGGCGCGGCCATGACAGCCAATGTCATTACCTATCGCAATCGCATGGCGGCGCGCGAAATGGGAAAAGCGCTGGGATTCGATCCGGAAACTCTCGCCAAAATTTCCGCCGCAGTCGCTACCTGGGAATTTCGCGACGAGAACGACGCGCTCGACCGGCGCTTCCGCGATGCTGGACTCGACCTCAACCATCCGCGCCTGCGCAAATATTACGAACTCTGCCTTGCCGTGCAGGACATGCCGCGCCATCTCGGCCAGCACTCCGGNNCCATGCCCGGCCGCGTGGTGGTGCAGTGGGACAAGGAAGATTGCGCCGATATGGGCATCATCAAAGTCGATTTGCTCGGCCTGGGAATGATGGCGGTGCTCAAAGATTCAATCGAACTCATCCGCCAACACTACGATGAAGACGTCGATCTGGCGCATCTTCCAGCCGATGATCCTGCGGTCTACTCCACGCTGCAGCAAGCTGACACCATAGGCTTGTTCCAAGTGGAAAGCCGCGCGCAAATGGCGTGCCTGCCGCGCCTGCGGCCGAAACGTTTTTATGACATTGTGGTGCAAGTCGCAATTATCAGGCCCGGACCGATCGTGGGGCAGATGGTGAATCCATTTCTTTTGCGCCGTCAGGGACGCGAGAACGTTTCGTATCCGCATCCTTCGCTGGAGCCGGTGCTCGCACGCACCTTGGGAGTACCGCTCTTTCAGGAGCAATTGCTGCGCATTGCAATGATCGCGGCAAATTTCAGCGGCGGCGAGGCCGAAGATTTGCGCCGCGCCATGGGCTTCAAACGGTCGGAAGCCCGCATGAGGGACATCGAAGCCAAACTGCGCGCCGGCATGACGCGCAATGGAATCTCTCCTGAGGCGCAGGAACAAATTATTCTTTCCATCACATCTTTCGCGCTCTACGGATTTCCCGAATCGCACGCCGCCAGTTTCGCGCTGATCGCGTATGCCAGCGCTTATTTGAAATGCCACTATCTCGCCGCCTTTACCGCCGCCCTGCTCAACAATCAGCCGATGGGCTTTTATTCTCCAGCCACGATCACGAAAGATGCGCAACGCCATGGATTGAAAATGCTGCCGGTGGACGTAATGTGCTCAGAATGGCTCTGCACCCTGGAAACAGTACCCAGTACCGGGTACCGGGTACCGAGTAAAACCATTCCCACTCCAGAAAATTTGATAGCTACAGAGAACTTTGTTATTCCGACCTCCGAGCGAACGCAAGGGACGGAGGAATCTCGATTTTGCTCGGTGCTCGGTACTCGGTACTCGCAACTAGCATCTCCGGCGTTACGGCTTGGCTTGCGCTACGTTCGCGGTCTGCGGGAAGACGCTGCCAGGGCATTAGTGCGCGAACGTACACGCACTCCCTTTATTTCGATTGAAGATCTGGCTCGCCGGGTTCCGGAGCTGCGTAAGGACGAATTGACTACGCTGGCGGAAATCGGGGCGCTGAATGCAGTAGCTAGTACCGAGTACCCAGTACCGAGTAAAACCCTTATTATTCCGATCCCCGAGCGCAAGCGAGAGGCGAATGAATCTCGCAACTCGGTACTAGGTACTCGGTACTCGCAACTTCATCGCCGCGATGCACTCTGGCAGGTGGAACGCGCGGTGCGCGGCTCCGGTCCGCTGCTGGAGAAATTGCACGAACCCGATTCACCTTCCCCACTCCAGCCTATGAATCACGAAGAGCGCATGGTTGCCGATTTCCACGGCACCGGACTCACCGTGGGACCGCATCCCATGGCTTATCGCCGCGAGTGGCTCAACGCGATGGGCATTCGCCGCGCCAGCGAACTGCGCGACATTCCCAGCGGCAAGCGGCTGCGCATCGGAGGCTGCGTGATCGTACGCCAACGTCCGGGAACTGCGAAAGGATTCGTTTTTCTCAGTCTGGAAGATGAAACGGGGGTGGCCAACGCCATCATTGCTCCCGACTTGTTTCACCGCAACCGCTTGATGTTAGCTTCAGAACGATTTTTGGCCATTGAAGGGATTCTGCAGAATCAGGACAATGTGATCTCAGTCAAGGCGGAGCGCGTACTGCCGCTATTCGTCACCAAGGCCGAAACCGTCTCGCATGATTTCCACTGAGACGACCTCTGCAAAAAATGTCTTATTGTTCGTGAGCCGGAGGTTCTTCGGATCTGCCATTTTCCGGAGGAGCCAGCGGCAGCCGGGTGGCGCCGCGCATGATGTCGCGTTCCTGGGGCGAGAACATCCCCTTGAAGCGATTGGAATCGATGATCTGTTCCCGCTGCCCCGGTGGCATAGAGCGCAGATCGCGCACCGCAGTGCCGACCATACGCCGGCGGTCGGGAGGAAGCTGCTGCATCCTGCCGAACAGTTCCCGCGCTTCCTGTTTCTGACCGGGCGTGAGGTGTTCCCAGGTTTCCATCCGGCTTAGCATGCGCTGCTGCTGTTGCGGCGGAAGACTTGAGAAGTGCTGCAGACGCTGCCGCAACATCTGCTGGCGCTCCGGAGACAAACGACGGAAACCGGGATCGTTTTGCAAGGCACGCTCCCGTTCGCCAGGGGGTAGTCCCTGATAGTGCCGCAGCCAGTCACCGGCATGCCCTTGCCCCTGGCGGCCTGGCGGATGATTTTGCCCTCCCGGCCGTCCCTGTATCGGCCGAAAGTTATTGTGTTGCCAGTTGTTACGTTGAGCCAGGCAGGGAGCGGTCATAAGAGTCGCCACGGCCAGCAAGGCCGTCGCCATCCATCCCGCCATGCAATTGTTAAGCCGCATTCCCTTCCCTTAGGACTCGTCCCACTTGTGTTGTCGCTGTCTCAGCTTCGCCCTTACGGATTCGCCACCACATCATGCTGCACTTCGAGATCATCCAACAAATCGAAGTCGGCATAAAGATCGTGATTCTTTTCCAGCGCCTGTAGATCACCCACCGCCGTACCGGGCTCCGTAGAATCTATGACCGCGACCACGTTATCCGCTGACCCATATCTCCCGCCGCCCTTGGTGAAGAACAATCCCACACCAAGCCCCAGCAGCACTGTGAGCGCCGCGGCCAGCACTGGACGCCGGAACCAAGTCAGCCAGCCAGCCTGCGGCTTAGCCATCTCTTCCCGCAGACGCGCCTGCAAACGCACGTCGAAATACGGCGAAGGCTCCGGCGCCTTCCACTCATCCAGTAGAGCCATCGTCTGCCGGAACTCTTCCATTTTTCCGGCGCACGCAACGCAGCCCGCAAGATGACCGCGGATCTCCGGCGTCACTTCCATCAAGCCGGAGGCCAGGTCCGGCATCATTCCTCGAATCTCCTCGCACTTCATAACCATGTTCCCCTTGGTTTTTCTTCGCCCATGTTCAGGTTTTTCTTCGCCCATGTTCACTTTGCCAAAAAAGTAGCGCTTTCTAAACGAATTCTTTTAACTGTTCCCGCAAAGTTTCGTATGCCCGAAACAATAATGATTTCGTCGCCGATTCACTCAACTTCAACACATCGGCAATCTGCTTGTAATCCATTTGCTGATACTTGTGCATGATCACTGCCAGCTTCTGGCGCTCGGGCAGGGCTTCCACTTTAGCCCGTATCGCCAGCATCCGCTCGCGCCGCACCAAAAACTCTTCGGCCGTAGACTTACTGTCCGGCACATCCAGCGTTGTACCCGTTTCCTCGTCCGGCTCGTCCAGGCTCACAGTCACTTCTGGCCGCTCGTGCCGCGTATCGCGCGCGTGGTTTACCGCCAAGTTCGTCGCGATGCGATACAGCCAGGTCGTAAACTTCGCGCTGGCTTCGTAAGTCTGGCGAGAGCGATACACCCGCAGAAAAACTTCCTGCGCCAAATCTTCCGCCGCCGCCGTATTTCGCGCCATGCGGTACATGAAACTCACCAATGGCCTGCGATATTTCTGCACTAAATAATCGAAGGCGGACTCGTCACCTGCCTTCACCCGCAACATCACCTCGGCGTCGGTGTAGCCCTCCTCGCCCGCGACCGCCGGCTGAAAACTGCTGGCAGGATGCGGACCCATCGCAGCCATCAGCGCGCCCGGATCCATGGCAGCAGTGCTCACACTTGTTCGAACCCCTCTGAGGCGGGAAAGTTGCTCTCTTTCTTGTTCCACCGAAACTCCGGAAGTCCCCGCAGATGATGGGGATACAGCGGGTCGAGGTGGCCTGGTTTTGTCCGGCATTGAGAGGTTACTTTGGGCATATGGGCTACCGGCAACCCGAACCCGGTTTCCGCCCCCGCCGCCGATAGGCTATCACGCCCTTATCCCCTATCCAAACTGTGATCCATCTACAAAACTGCATTGGCCCGGCGGAGGGGAGACTTTTTTGCTGCAGCCGGAATTGAATTCCTCGGCCCGGAGAATCGGCGGTTCATAGTCGGGATGGCCCCGCTGGTGCGGGCTGGCGGCTCCAGATTCTTTCACAAGGAACTTATGTATAATGATGAACTTACCGCATCATAGTGGGCGCTTAACTCAGCGGTAGAGTGCCATCTTCACACGGTGGAAGTCATAGGTTCGAATCCTATAGCGCCCACCATGAACCAACTGACTCTACGGACGTTGAAGTTCAGTCAATGTCACTGACTGCCGGGTATAAAAATTCATCCTCGTTCTTGGGTCGGGTTCTACGTGGTTCTCTTTGGTCTTGCCACCAGCATGAGGCTTGTAATCCTTTGTGAAACCACCCTATCGATATACTGATTCCCTCCGAGGTTCCTCTCTTTCGTGTCCAAGACTCCGATGGCGAATTGAAAATTTGCATTACCGTACGGCTGGCTGTATGAATGTTAGGCTCGGCGCGGAACGAATAGCTCAGTAAGAGGAGCGGCTATGGCCATCCACCGCAAAGAAGAGATTTTCTCCAACCTTGACGACGAAGTATTTGGCACTGGCTTTCTTCCTCATCCCTTGCCCAAGTACCGATTGCCCCAACACGAGACCGACCCCACGGCGGCATACCAACTGGTGCACGACGAATTATTGCTCGACGGCAACTCGCGGCAGAACGTCGCCACTTTTTGTCAGACCTGGGTAGAGCCTGAGGTTCGCAAGCTCATGGACGAATGCCTCGACAAGAACATGATCGATAAGGATGAGTATCCGCAAATGGCGGAACTCGAGGCACGCTGCGTCCACATGATAGCTGATCTGTGGAATTCTCCCGATGCCGCCAGCACTCTGGGATGTTCGACGACCGGGTCGAGCGAGGCGGCGATGCTGGGCGGAGTGGCGATGAAATGGAGATGGCGCAAGAAGCGAGAGCATGCCGGCGTGCCGTCCGGGAAACCGAACCTGGTGTGCGGCCCCGTCCAGATTTGCTGGCACAAATTTGCACGTTACTTCGAAGTGGAACTGCGCGAAATTCCCTGTGCGGGACGGCGGCTACTCATGTCGCCCGAGGAAGTTCTCAAGCGATGCGATGAAAATACGATCGGTGTTGTGTCGACCCTTGGTGTGACCTACACGCTGCAGTATGAACCGGTACAAGCGGTGGCGACGGCGCTGGATGATCTGGAGGAAGAACGCGGACTCGACGTTCCCATACACGTGGACGCAGCCAGCGGCGGCTTCGTTGCGCCTTTTATCCATCCCGCGGTGGTGTGGGATTTTCGCCTGCCGCGAGTGAAGTCGATCAACGCCTCGGGCCACAAATTTGGTTTGACTCCGCTCGGCTGCGGGTGGGCCATCTGGCGGGAAGCGGTCGATCTGCCGGAAGATTTGATTTTCAACGTGAAGTATCTGGGTGGCAATATGCCTACATTCGCTCTGAACTTCTCGCGTCCGGGTGGGCAGATCGCCTCGCAGTACTACAACCTGGTTCGCCTCGGGCGCGAAGGCTACACCAAGATCACTCAAGGATGTGCCGACGTTGGGGCGTGGTTCGCGGACCAGGTGAAAAAGCTGGGTATGTTTGATTTAGTGTATGACGGCCGCGGCGGCGTTCCCGGGTGTACGTGGACCATCCGCAAGGGCGAAGATCCGGGGTTTACGCTGTATGACCTGGCAGACCGCTTGCGCGTGAAAGGATGGCAGGTTCCGGCTTATCCCATGCCAGCCAATCGCGGTGATCTGGTGGTGCAGCGGGTTCTCTCGCGCTTGGGCCTGAGCCGCGATCTTGCCGGACTGTTGTTGGAAGATTTGGAGCGTGCCGTACGGCGTTTCGAAAAACATCCCGCAGCCAAATCTCTCACGCGCCAGAGTGCGGGCGGTTATCACCACAATTAGCACCGTGATCGCGCGAATTCTGACGCGAACTACTTAGCGAACTACTTAGAATGATTCTTTTGGTGGCTTTCTGCCGCCGCTCCAGGCCACCGTTTGCCTCTGTCGCACATTCGAGCGAAACCAATTCCAGCGAACTCAAAGTGACTCACGTGAAGATGTGACTAGACGATTTTTCAGTCCCGGTCTAACCTCGCAATCGTCGTCATCCACCGGAAGGAGGTCAGTACAATGGCGGACCAAGAGAGCGAACTGGAACTGGAACTTGAGGACGAATTCGAGGGCGAACTCGAAGGCGAGGATGAGGGAGAAGGCGAAGATTTTCTCGGCGGCATACTCGGCGAAGGCGAGGGAGAAGGCGAAGCCGAGGATGAGTTCGAAGGCGAGGACGAGAGCGAGGAGTTTCTCGGCGGTATTCTCGGTGAGAGCGAAGACTTTCTCGGCGGGATTCTCGGCGAAAGCGAAGATTTTCTCGGCGGGATTCTCGGCGAAGGCGAGGACGAGTACGAAGACGAGAGCGAACAATTTTTCGGCGGCCTGCTGAAAAAGGCGCTTCCTGTTCTCAAGAGCGTTGCTAAGGTCGCGGCACCCATAGTAGGTACCGCCATTGGTGGGCCTCTCGGCGGCAAGCTGGGATCGATGGCCGCCGGCGCCCTAGGCGAAGGGGAATTCGAAGATGAGGGCGAGGACGAGTTCGAGGATGAAGCCGAATCCGAAGTGGCCAGTGAGATTGCCCGCCATCCCCTGACGCACAATGAAGCGATGGCCGAAATGATGGCGGAAGCGGCCAGCACCGAGGCTCATGAGGGCGAAGCGGAGGCTATGGCCGGGGCCGCTACGGTCTCTGTAGTCCCGCCCAAGGACCGGAGAGCGCTACGGCGTGTCATGCCCCGTATTACGCGTGGCGCGGCAGTTCTAACCCGGATTCTCCGCCGCCGCCGGCGTACCAAGATGGGAGTTCGAGCGGTGCCAACTATTGTGCGCCGCACAGTGAAGAGCCTGAAGCGGCAAGGCGCCAAGGGTCTCAAGCTCACCCGCAAGCGCACGGCACGCACCTTCGCCAGACAGGTTCGGCGCGTGCTCGGCAGCCCGAAGGCTTGCGCTACCGCCATCCGGCGCAACCGCAAGGTCAGCCGCGCCTACCGTCGGCCACGGCGTCTGCGTCGGCGTTTCGCAGCGCGGCGCCGGCGCAATGCAGTGCGTTAGCCACAATCGGCCCGTTAGATTCGACCACCCTTCGCAGGAGGATTCATCATGGCATATGAAAGTGAGCTGGAAACTGAACTCGAGGATGAGTTCGAAGAAGAATTTGAAGACGAGTCGGAAGACGAACTGGAAAGTGAAGAATTCCTCGGAGGCTTGCTCGGGGAAAGTGAAGAGTTCCTCGGAGGCATACTCGGGGAAGGCGAAGACTTTCTCGGAGGCATCCTTGGGGAAAGTGAAGACTTTCTTGGGGGGCTGCTCGGGGAAGGCGAGGACGAGTTCGAGGGCGAGGACGAATTGGAGGATGAGATCAGCCCCATCCGCAAAATCTATCCTGACGCCGTGATGGAGCACCTGGGCGAGTTGGCGGCAGAATCGGAGAGTGAAGATGAGGCTGCGGAGCACTTCCTCCCGCTGGTCGGCATGGCCGCGAGCAAACTGCTTCCGGTGGTAGCCAAGGCTGTGGCGCCCATGGCGAAGAGAGCTCTTCCCAAAATCGCCAGAGTTCTGACCATCGCCACGCCCAGACTGACGCGAGGAATCGGGAAAGTGGCGAAAGTGCTTCACCGAAATCCCCAGACTCGGCACCTGCTGCGGATCGTGCCTGGCATTGCCCGACGTACCGTGGGCAATCTCGCTCACAAGGCGGCGCGAGGCGTACACATTTCGCCACACACCGCCGTGCGCACTCTAGCGAAACAAGCACGCCGAGTGCTGGGCACTCCGCTGCACCGGGCTCAGGCCCTGCGACGCCATCAACATTTGGAGCGCAAGTTCCACCGACGCATGGGTCGTGGCATCGCCCATCCGCGCTATGGTCGGCACCACGGCCGGGGATTGACACTTCGTGGCCGTGGCGCACGGTATGGAGTTCCGCGGCTCGGATCGGTCGGGTACCGTCCCGGAGTGGGCGCGCGCAGGTTGGGCGGCCGGGGGGCAGCGGGTGCGCCTTGCGGATGCTCGCACTGCTGCGCTTGCTGCGGACGGTAACAGACGTAAACACTGTTTAAGGGAAGAGACCATGGCAACGCTCTCCGAAATACCGCCGGAAGCAACAATGCGGGTGAAGCGGCCTCCACGGCAGAAGCGTAAGGCCGTTGCTGGAGCCGCCCCCGTATTGTTGCCCTGGCTGCGGGCGCAATCGATTAATGTAACGCGCCATGCAGCCGCGCTCCGCCCCTTCAAGCGGGAGGAGTTCGGAACGGGATCGGCGGCTCCATCGGAGGGCCACATTCAGGTGGTCAACCAACTGATTACGAAACTCCGCCACGGCTTGCTCAAGATGTCGGAGAAGGTTCACGGCGCAATCGCCACGGCCAGCGAAAAACCAAGCTCAACGCGATTGCAGCAGGTGGTAGCCAGCAAGGACAAGGCACATCGCTGGGTGCAGGGAATCGAAAAAATCTGGGATTTTTATTTCGAGCTCTTCGGGCAACGCCAGGGAAAGTACGGGGATTGGCTGTTGAGTTGCGATCGCATCGCGATGGATTGTTATCAGGCCGCGTATACCGGGCTGGGCGTGGCAAGGTCCGTCCCTGCGCCACCTCCGTTCTGCTACATGAAGACGGGATTTGCTCCAGCCACCATCCGGCGCGGCATGCGAATGCGGAGACTGGGTAAACAAATGAACCCTTTTCCGCTGGTGCAGCTCCCCTACCACCGTCTGGTGAATCCGTGGACGCTGGGTGCGGTGATGCACGAGGTCAGCCACAATCTGCAGAACGATCTTGGGCTGAACAAAGACATTCCGCGACAGGTCGGGTTGCGGTTGCTGAAGGCAAATCTTGGGCGTGGTGTCGCTTCAGTGTGGGTGCGGTGGAACCGCGAGATGTTTGCCGACATGAGCGCGCTGCTCCTGGGCGGGCCGGAGGTGGTCGGTTCGTTGATGGATGTGATCGGGCGAGCGCCGGCGGCGGTGTTTGGGTTCAACCCGAGGGGACCGCATCCCACGCCCTACCTGCGGCTGCTGATCAGTGCTGAGATGTTGCGGCGCATGGGTTTCGAGACGGAGGCGGCACAATACGCGCGGGCGTGGACGCGAATTTATTCCAACCCGCGAGCCGGCTCGATTCCTAAGAGAGTGCTGGCTACTTTTCCCAAGGCGTGCGCGCTGGCGGTGGACGCCATGTGTTTTCAGCCTTACCCATCGCTGGGCGACAAGAGCTTGTCGCAGCTGATCCGCTTTGAGAAAAAGGATCAGGCAATGATTGAAGAATCGGCGAAGCGGATGGCGGCTGGCGTGGACCCCGGAATTATCCCAGAACGCTTTCTGATTGGGGCGGCGCGGGTTGCATTGAACCGGCGCATGGCGCGGCCGGGGGTGATCACCAAGAACTTTTACCACGAGCTGGTGAGGAGATAGCCGTGGCACTGGAAGTGACATTTCGGGATTTATCGGTTTGCCTGCATCGCTTGCATGACGCGCTGAACGCTCTGCAGGTCACGCTGGGAGACAAGCCGGCCGACGACGAATCGGCCCTGGCGGACGGGGTGGAAACCGTAGTGCTCGATCTAATGGGAACGTTGCACGAAGCGCGGAAAGCAGCGCTGAATGCCCGCAAGGCGGTCGGTCATCCGTTGGATCTGGATCGGGCGCGGCGGGCGCTGACCATTTGCCAGGAGCGCTTTCACCGCATCGAGCAACAGTTTGCCGCGGATTTGGTTTCCTACGAGAAAATGAAAGAGCTGGCGAGACTGGGCAATGCACGGCGCGCGTGGTTGCCGTGGTCCAGCACCGTAAAGCAGGGGATTGAGCAATGCCAGCCTCCACTGGAACAAACCAGCGCAGCTCTGGCCGCGTGCTGGCAGGAGCTGGTGGAGCACAGTGGAACAACTTCGATTTCAGTGAAGAACACGGGGCAGAAGATCATCGCGGGGCGAGCACTCCAAAAGGAGATGATCCGCGAGCGCATGACTTGACTGGCCGCACGATGCGGGCTTTTGATAGCGCACAGGGAGGTTGTTATGGCTGGTGTAAAAGAGACAAAGACGGATGCACAAGAGAAAAAGACGCCGGACGCGATCTTGCGAAAGCGGGGGCATGGCCCAGTGGTGAATCCGAACGGAGGGAAAATCCTTGTCAGTTTTTACGACGCGAGGACTCTTGCTCCCCTATCTCCCGCTCCCCTATCCAACAACAACCAGATGTACATGGAGATACTGAAGCCGGATGGGACGCCACTGAAGGGATCCGGTCCTGAAGGCTCCTTTCCCGTTACGCCAGATACGAAAGAAAAGGGGGCCTATTGGATTGATCTGTCCGAGATTAGCCTGTCTGAACTTGAGCCGGCCGCTGACCCGAACCAGGACACCACTGAAAATATTGAGCTCCCCTGCGGCGTCCCACGCACGGGCAGCCCAACAGTTATGCTCAATAGGTTTACCGAGGCCGTCCAAGCCAACTGTCAGACTTACCAAATGGCTGGAGGGATGACAACCGATTTTCAAACCGGCGGGCAAGAGGCGTGCTCTCGTGTTCCTGTTGCTATGACCGAGTTGGAGGAGTCCTACACTCTCGGGCTGATCGCCTATGACAATTGCATTGGCGACTTCATCCGGCATCCGGAAGCCCTTATGGACGACGTTCGATTGGAGTTGAGGGAAGTCCAGACCCAAAAACATGCGAGCGGATCCAAGACCAACTTTCAAGGTCGCAGCTTTTCCACGACTACGAAGGACGGCTACGGCGAAATCACGGGGTTGACACCCGGCCAAGCCTACGAGGCCCGTATCAGCGCCCACTCGCGATACGTCTGCACGAATCCGCCGGCGCCACGTTTCGTGCACTTTTCGGGTAGCAACTTGTTGTGGCAGATCCCGTTCCAGCCTTGCGGCGAATTCCCCGCTCGTTCGGTGATTTTTGTGCAACAGGCGTGTCCTGGCATGCGCGCGGCGAACCTCTCGTTTCAGGCGAGCGGAGTGTACCCGCCCCCGTCCACGGATCAACACGGAATCTGGAATATACCGAAAGGAACAACTGGAAGAATCGATTTCCAGTCTCCGGGAAACGTGTTTTCCCCAGCCTACATCTACTTGGACAAAGACTCACCGATGGTGCTTACCGTCGCTGTAGCCGATCAGCAGGTGGCACAGCTTGGGTCTGGAAAGCGGCGATTCCAGTTTGTCGATGAAAAGGGGCAGGCATTCCCACATCGCCAGCTTCACCTTGTATATCGCGACGGCCACGAAGAAACTGTGCGCACGGACGAGGGCGGTTGGTTTTGGGCCGAAGAAGGCTGCCTGGCCTCGGCTGAAGAGGACGAATATGGATTTGCGCTCGATAGATTTCCATTGTTAACCACCCAAATTTGAGTGAGGAGGAATTATGGGCGCAGTAGAAGGCATACTCAAGGGTATTCGAAAAGAAACAAAGGCAGAGAAGAATGCGATCGTGGACCTCGGGTCCTATCCAATCCTCACTGAAGAGGTCGGTTATCCGCCCTCACCCCAGTCTCGTCCTTCCGGCGGACCGTCAGCACCGGGTGCCGGCGGCGCTCCGGGAGGGTTGGCCCAGATTGCGTCGCGAGCCATCGGTGACGTGCTCGGTTGGAAAACCAATCCCACCGACGCGAAGGGCTTTGTAGGCGCCCTCAGTCAATCCTTTACGCTGACTGAGGTCGAGGGCCACATTGAGTCGAAATGGAACCCCAAAAGCTACACCGTGCAAACCGACCTGGCGGGCGGAATCACCGGTGCTCAGGCCAGCCTGTACGCGCGCGCGCAGGTAGCTCAAGAGAAGTGTCTACCGCTGCTGGATGGCCTCTACGCACTCGACCCCCGTGCCGATCCCGAATACATAACCGCTCTCCGGGAGATGGCGAAGAGCCAGATCTGCGAGATCGTGAAGCAGTTTGGCGTGGTTCCCCCGTCCATTCTGCGGGTCAACACCTACTTCGAGATTCTTCTCGGCGTCGATCGCAAGAGGATGATAAACGAGCAGGAGTTCCTGCGGCAGGACCCGGAACACAGCGTCTGGACGATGAGCGATCCCGACAGGATTGGCGGCACCTTGGGAAATATCCGCGAGATCTATGGAATCTATTTTCAGAGGCACGGCCAGGACAATCCCCTGTCGAACTCGGTGGACGACGAACAGGATATCACCAACTTCCGCGTGATCTCCGATTACATGACTTCGTTGTTGATGACATGGCTGAGCAACTTCGAATATTTCAGGCTGAGTACACACAAGATGCCGGCATTCCTGGGAACGCAACTGATTCTCATCGGGCGGCAATTCAATGTTGTCGCCGAAACCGTGAACGAAGTTCGTTTCGCGCTCGACTCGGTATTCATCGGCCCCAACGAGCGGCAGCAGTTGCTGCTGGTGTTCCAGCATGATCCCGCCATGTACCTGGAGGACGTGCTGACCGAAATCGAGGGCACGGTGACCGACGAAGGTCCGCGGCTCATCAAAGACGGCGGCAGGATCGCGTTGTACAACAACGTGCGGCCCGTGCTTCGGACTCTGATCGACATGATCGAAGGTGCGCGGAATCCGTACAACTTGTCCGAGCTTCCCGACGGCTTCAGGACGCCGCGCGTGCGCCGCTCGTTCGACGATCTGCGCGATCAGCTCGTGTATCTGAGCAAACTCGTGGAGCAGGTGGAGATGAAAGTTCCGCCGGCGTGGCAACAGTAAGTGACGCGGCTGGCGCCTATGCCGTGCCAGCCGCAGCTTTGCAAGCATTCGTGAGTGAGGCGCTCAGCGAGAGCGCGCTAGACGAGGAGGGTATCCATGGCTTCGCAGAAGGATCACCAGAGCTTATATGACCGCATAGCGGCGTTACGCGAGCAGGTGACGGACCGGCTGGGCGCCGATCTCATCTCCAATCCTCAGCTCGCCGATGCCCTCACCAAGCAAATCGACGACATGCTGAAATCGGTGGTGGAGTCCGATGGCAAGACTCCGCCGCCACCAGATCAAGGCCTCGCGTCTTTGATTGGTGTGGGTCCGGAAGCTGCCAAGGAGCTGGGCACCACGCGCATTCCGCCGGGCGTTGAGCCGTACGACGAGACCATCACTTCGGAACGCATCATGGCCGTGGGAGATATGTACTATCTCTGGCAGCATGAGAAGATCGGCGTCTTCCGCGCGGTGCAGAAGTTGCAGGAGTTGTTCAAGGCCGGAACGGTGCGCTTGTCGGCGGGTCCCGGCGCTTTTGCTCTCTACCAGTTCGATCGCCGGGATGTGCTGCGCTACACCAAGCGCGACCGCTTATCGGCGTACAAGAGGATCTTCGGATACGGGGGCGCGCCGGTGCCGACGGGATCGCGCGCCAATTCGGATTTTCACAAGCTGTTTTCTCACTTTGTTCACCAGGTCACTTTATTCTGGCGCGACAAACGCATTTCCGACGTGATCCGCGAACGCGCCTACGACCCCAGCTTTGGTTCGATCGCCATTGTGCGCCGCGCCGGCCTGGATTTGCGCAATAACCTCAAGTGGCTGTCCTTCGGCCACCTGAATGTGCTGCGCGTGGAAGTGATGCAGCTGCTCGAGGAAGCATTCAAGATCCTCAACTCTCCCGATGTGAAACGCCTGTTCGGTGCGGACAGTGCATGGGATGTGTTGGAAGAAGTGTTGATTCGCTACCACAACGAGCGCCTGGTGACGTCACCGCGTCAGCGCATGGGTGTTACGGGACGCGAGGTTTTGCGTTGGCTGGCGCAACCGCATATCTTGCAGACTACGAGGGCGCAGTTTGAAACGCTCTTGCTCGAGATTGCCGAACAATCCGAAGAATGGCTGACCAGCGCGCAGGCCATGGGTCTGAGCAAGCGGACAGGATCGCATCGCGTGCTGCCTTGGGATCAGACTCAACCGACGCCAGTGAAGGCAAACGGCCGGCCAAAAGCGGGAGTGTCTCCGCAGCGGGATCCGGCCCGAGAGTTCGAGTTTGAAGTCTGACAGGGACGCCCCGTCTCCGCGTGAACCGAACCGGTTCGCGCGGGGACGGCGGCGGCCGAACAACCAGAGGCATGTCGTGCATCCGGCTCGCGCCCTCAGCTACGCTCGCGCCCACCGAGGCAAGTTTGTCACTGAGCTGAAGAGCTTCCTGCATTTCCCCAGCGTGAGTTCGCAACCTGAGCGTTCCGGCGACATCAGAAAATGTGCAGACTGGCTGGCTCAACATCTCAAGGGCGCCGGTCTGGATCGCGTTCGCATCATTCCGACCGCTGGTAATCCCATCGTCTATGCCTCGTGGCTGCGCGCTCCCGGCCGCCCCACACTGCTTATCTACGGCCACTATGACGTTCTTCCTGGAGAACCGCTGAGCGAATGGCACACGCCTCCGTTCACCCCGACACTCAAGAACGACAATCTCCACGCCCGCGGCGCTAGTGACGATAAAGGGCAACTTTTTTCGCACGTCAAAGCGCTCGAGTCCTACTTGAAAACCACCCGCTCACTGCCGGTCAATGTGAAATGCATTTTTGAAGGCGAAGAGGAGATCGGAAGTCCACACTTGACGTCCTTTATCGCGCGGAACAAACGCGCTCTTCGCGCCGACGCGGCACTTATCTCCGATACGCGGATGCTTGCTCCCGATCGGCCGGCGATCAGTTACGCGCAGCGTGGCGGCTTGCGGGCAGAACTCGCAGTAAAAGGTCCCCCTCATGATTTGCATTCGGGCAATTTCGGCGGGGCAGTTCACAACCCGCTGCAAGCACTCTGTGAAATGATCGCCCGTCTGCACGATCCACACGGGCGCGTCGCCATCCCCGGTTTTTACGACGATGTGCGGCGCTGGGACGGACAAGAGCGCGCTTTCATGGAGCGCACCGGGCCCACCGACGAGCAAATTCTGCAGGACGCCAAGGTTGAACGGGGATGGGGGGAATCGGGCTTCAACCTCTACGAACGAACAACCATTCGGCCGGCACTGACGGTGAATGGAATGGCAGGTGGGCATCAGGGTCCTGGCGCTAAGAGCATCATTCCGGCGCAAGCCATCGCCAAGCTAAGTTTTCGCCTGGTCCCGGATCAGGATCCAAGAAAAGTAGCGCGGCTGTTTCGCGAACACATCAAGCGTATTACGCCGCCGGCAGTACGCTCCTCGGTTCGCATGTTCTCTGCGATCGAACCTGCCTTAGTCGACCGTAATCATCCCGCCGTGAGGGCGGCGGCACTCGCCTATCAGCGAGGTTTTGGTGCGTCGCCGGTTTTTCTACGATCCGGCGGTTCGATCCCGGTTGTGAACACTTTCCAGAAAATACTGGGAATTCCAGCGGTCCTCATGGGCTTTGGTCTGCCCGAGGACCACATTCACAGTCCTAATGAGAACTTCCACCTGCCGAATTTTTACAACGCGATTGCCACTAGCATCTGGTACTTGGCGATGGCTGTGAAGCTGCGGGGCGTACAACGAGTGGATGAGCGAACCGAGCTGACGCTACCGAGAGCAAGGGTTATTACTCGCTGAGGCATTGGGTCATGTGATCTCCGCGAGCGCGTTTATTGCGCTATCGATGGTTTGGGGAGTATGGCGGGCCGTAATCACGAAACTGACGCGCAGACCATGGCCGTGCAGTGCACGGCGCAGAACGGTGCGAACGCCTTGATGCAGCAACCGCTCATGCAAGCGGCGAGTCTCGGCCTTTGAGGCAGGCGCCAGAGTCTGTACCGGGAACAATCCACCTGTGAAGCGAAAGCCCGCGCTCTCTGCGCGGTGACGAAAGCGCGTTACCAAATTCGCCAGACGGAGGCGTAGACGATCTCCGTGTTTGCGATTGACGCGGAGCGCGTGCTCAGCAGCTCGAATCACCGGCAGTGCCGGAGGACTGCAGTGCATGCGGGTTTCACTGTTCTTTTCGAATTCCTGAATCGCAGGCCGGCTTCCAGTTAATACCGCAACCGGGGCGCCGAATGCCTTTGCCAGTGAACTTATCACCAGTACGTCCGGGCCGCCGGTTTGGAGAAGCGGGAGCATCCCTCCTCCTCCTCGTCCGTAGGGGGTATTTGGACCGGGAGAATTTCCAAAGATTCCCAGGGCCTGGGTGTCATCCACGATTAGCCGTCCGCCGGAGGTGCGTAGGGTCTCTAAATAATCGGACAATGGCGCAGGTTTCCCGCAATCGGGACAAAAACCATCCGTCACCAGCACGGGTCGCACCCGACTTCGGCCGTCCCGCTTGAGACAATTGCGGAGCGCTTCCGGGTCATGATGAGCGAACTCTCGTATCGAAATGCCATGGGCCGCCGCTCGTTCCACGCCCCAGCGAGCGATTGGGTACACCCCCGAATCGACATAGATGGTTACGGGCCGCCGGGCGATCATCCCAAAAAGATCCCAGAACAAGTGAAAGGTCGAGGTACCCAGCACGCCGTACTCACAAGTTTGCAGTCGTGCGAGTTGATGCGCTAGCTGCACCGCGCCCGGTGGTGAAGCCAGCGCTGCCGGAAAGCCGGTCGTGAACTGAGACCAGGGCGGCAGCGACCGACTAGGATGGCACAATCCCAAATAGAGCGCGGAAGTGAAGTCCAGCATGGCGGTCGAAAGAGCAGACGTGCCCAAACGAAAGAATTATGCCCGGTGTTTCCGCTGACCCCAAGTAAATTCCCTTTTACTTTAGTACAGTTCCACAAGCCCTTCTATCGCGGAGTTGAAGGGACGCGACGCTCCGACGCGAGCACTCCCAATTCCAGGAGTTGAGCCACCATGGCAGCGCGCGAGCCCACCCCCAGCTTGGCGAATATACGCCGCAGATGCGTACACACGGTCCAGGAGCTGATGTTGAGGACGTCTGCGATTACTTTGTTGGGGTGTCCCTTGGCTACCATGCGCACGATCTCCTGCTCGCGCGGACTCAACTGAACGCGACTGTACCCCAGCCGTCGCATGCGCACTACCAGATAGCGCGCGCCTTCCACCTCAGTGTCAACAAGCACTTCTTCCGCCAGGCTTCCAGTGGAATCGATCGCACCGTGCTCTCGAGCTACAACCTCAATCAAACCCGTCAGGGCTCGGGTCACTTCATCCACACTGCTATCCGCAGGGGTTGCGGGTGATTCGATGGCGGCTAAAGCTGAACGGGCGTGCATCGGCATCTCTCCGGCCGAACTGTCGCAGCTGTCAACCAGCGAGAGCGCAGGCAGCCCCGCCTGCGTCGCGAGGCCCAATGAGAGCGGCTGGTGTCTGCGCCTACTTACCTCTGCCTATGTGTGGCCTTCCGGTTATCCCGAGGCCTCTGCGAAAACCGCGAGTTAGGTAAAGATACGATGCAGGCTGACTCGAAGCTAGTCGCATTTTATAGTGACCCGTAATATGCGAATGAATTACTTTTGCTGCAGCCTGTGTCTTGTTATAAGATGTGCAGGAAAATTCATACACCCTGCTAAGACGTCGATGACCTGACTAACCTTTTCGTTGCGCAAAACTGAACAATACAGTTACTGACCTTCCACAGCGGTCATTGCACGTAAGCTAGAATCGCCAAAAACGTTATCCCCTATGAGCCTCGCAGGCAAGGGTTCATGGGCAGTTTCTGCTGGGTACATTTTTCGGGAGCAATCCAACTGCGGGTTCGGTTCTAGGGGATAGTGACAGCTAAGGTAAAAACGTTTCAAGTAAAACCGCTCCGCTTTTTGTCCTCGCTCCTGCACACATTTTCTCCAGCGTCATCTCCGGTTCGCTTACCTTGCCCTCCGACATCCGTCTAAGTCAAGCAGCTCAGCGCTCAGACGCAGACTCATCCCAGTGCTTATTCAAGGGTCGCGACTGAATCGGCTGTTCGATTCCCACCAAAGAGGAGGAGTCTTCCATGCAAAGAGTTCGTCTTTTGGTCCTGCTTTCAGGCATTTTGTCGGCAGCCGGCCTCTGCCGCGCCCAAACCGTAATGCTCGATCTACCGCGGCAGAGCCAGCATGCTGTGGTCACGCAGCGTATCGGCATAACGGACATCACCATCAACTACCACCGGCCGCTGACCAATGGCCGCCAAATCTGGGGCAAGCTGGTGCCTTACGGAGAGGTCTGGCGAGCCGGAGCCAACGAAAATACCACGGTCACGTTTACCGATCCGGTCACGATCGAGGGCCAGCCACTCGACAAAGGAACCTACGGGCTGCACATGATCCCGAATCCCGACGAGTGGACGATTATTTTCTCGAAGAACTCCACGTCTTGGGGTTCTTTCACCTACGACCCGGCGGAAG
>PLUI01000020.1 GCA_003164855.1 Acidobacteriaceae bacterium | reverse complement strand
AGATTTCTCGGTGAGCCTGGAGCCGAATCCCTACCGGCTGGTGGTCGAAATGCGCAAGGTCGGGGCAACCCCCGAGGGCGCGGTGAATCGGTTCCCGAATGCAACCGAAGCGGAGAAAAACAAACTACCAATACTGATTCCGCCACCGACGCAGGAGGATGTGCAACTGCAGCGGCGTGTGCCCAAGATGCGCATCGTGGTCGATGCGGGCCACGGTGGTCGGGACCGGGGCACGGTGGNNGAAAAAGATCTGGTGCTCGAGATTGGGCAGCGGCTGGGCAAGTTACTCGAAGGTCGATTGGGAATGGAGGTAATCTACACGCGGCAGGATGACAGCTACATTCCTCTGGACGAGCGCGCCGGCATCGCCAATCAAGCGCAGGCCGATCTATTCGTTTCCGTGCATGCCAATTACAGCGATCTTCCTTCGGCGCGCGGGGTGGAAACGTATTACACAGACTTCTTCATGGTGCCGGCTTCGAAAGATGCGGATATGCGGCCAGACGCAGGCGGTGCCATGGATGCGGCGACAGCATCACTTTCGCCTGCCGACTTGCAAGAGCGGGTTGAGCAGTCGCGAAGGCTGGCGGAGAGTGTGCAGCGCTCCCTGTACGGGACATTGTCGGCGCAGAATCCGGGTCTGCGCGACCGCGGCATCAAGGAAGCCAGCTTCGTGGTGCTGACGGAAAGCGCGATGCCAGGGATCCTGGCGGAAGTTTCGTTCGTCAGCAGTCCCACCGACGAGCGGAGGTTGCGCAGCGATGGCTATCGCGAACAGGTCGCCGAAGCGCTATACAAAGGCATTGCACGCTATGCTGCTAGCTTCCACGGCATCAAGGTCACGAGCGCTCGGCCATAGTGTGCAACCGCAAAAGCGTAATTCGAAAATGCTCAGGGCGGAACAGTTTGCTTCTGCCAAGGGGGTGTTCTCGTAATCGAAAAGGAAATGGAGCCCGTCTCTACCTCCACTTCAGTAACCTGCTTCCAGATCCTTTCTTATGACATTGTAATAACAGTGACCGAACCACATCACAGCGACAATATCGATTGGGGCCAGGGGCGGGAACGCGAAGGCTATCTTGCCTTGCCGCCGACGCGGACCTACGTGCCCGTCCCTAAACCTGCCAGCAAGCCCAGTGGCCACCGATACCTCTTCAGCATTCGTGCGGAAGAGCGCTGCGGAAGCTTGCTTGCTGCTGCCGGGGCCACATGGGCAACCTACGTCGCGACTGTGGATTACGCTAGTCTGTGGCAAATGCAGATCTTGCCTCCCGGGCCGATGGAGGTTTGCGCATTAGGAGTTCTGGTTTGGCTCCATGCAAAGTGGCGGCGCTCCACCAAGATCGATTAACAGGTGCCAGAAACTCCCGCCAGTTCCGTCAACTCACACCAATTGCTGGGGTGGGGTCGTCATCGGCTTGCGGGGATCGCAATGGCTGGCGGCGCGACGCCTAAGGGGACTTGGGTCCGATTGTGAGTGTAACGGCCTTGGTAACGTAAACTATCGCTAAACAGCAAGGGACGAGGCGGGACTTTCTCCAGCTATTGCAGCTTGGCGTATTCCGCTTTCGCTTCCTTCAGGACGGGGATGTCGGGATCGGCGTCTTTCCAGAGTGTGAGGAAGTCTTTGTAGGCGGCAAGGGCCCGGACGCGAGCGGCATCGGCATCTGCTCCCTGCGAAGTTCTTGCCTGCAGCCGGTTCGCGCGAGCCACACCCAGAGGTGCCAGCGCTCCCGTCCAGCAGTTCCAGACGATGCCGTTGTGGTCAAGGATTTTCTGAAACTCAGCTGCCGCCGCGCTGGCCTGTCCTGCGCCCAGGTATGCCTCGCCGCGCAGGTAAACATCATAGAGGCAGGAGAGATTGCTGACGAATGTAATTTGGCCTAACTCACTGCTGGAGGCGGCCTGCAGAGCGTTCAGTGCGGCTGCAGGCTGTCTTCTGTCCAGCGCCAATTGCGCCTGGATCGCTGGCAGCCAGAGCGACTGCATCTGCGTGTCCAACGGATAGTGTGAATTCAGGTCCTTCGCCAGCGATTCTGCCCGTGCCGTTTCGCCCGCCATGGCGAATGCCAGCGCCGCTTCACTCTCGACCCCCTGGCTTGAGGGAGCCAGCTTTAAGCCTTCCGCCGCCGCCTGACGGGCTTCGGCGGTATTGCCGTAGGCGGCTTCGCGCAAAGCGCTGTTCTCCTGCCATATAGCCCCGTTCTCCTTGCTATCAGCGCGAATGGCGGAGTCTATAGAACGCTTGGCCAGTTCGCGCGCCTCGCCCAAGTGCCCGGCATAGGCCTCGGTGTCAGAGCCGAGTGAAAGCCCATAGTTCTCTTCCGGCTTGCCTGCGAACCATTGCTGCTGCTCCGCCATGGCAGAGGAATCCGAGGCCAGAAAGGCAAGAGCGTATACCGCCATGCGGGTAATGTAGTCATCCAATTTTTTGGCCTGTGCCTCGCGAATGGTCTTCCGCGCATCGTCGAATCGCTGCAAGGCCAGGTAGCAGTTGGCAAGGTTGTCGTAGGGAGCCACGTTTTCCGAGTCGAGCCGCAGTTCTTGGCGGGTTAGCTCCGCGGACTTCTCATATTGTCCCTGCTCGGCGTAGACGACACCCAGATTGAGGTAACCTCGGGACTTCTGCGGGTAGCTCTCAATCTCATCCTGATAGGCCTGGGCCGCTTTGCCCAGTTCTCCAGTGACGTTGAGATAGTAGTTCGCGGCGAGGGCGAGCTTTTCCCGCTCGCTGGCATGATCGCGCAATTGAAAAGCTTTGGTGAGGTATTCACTGGCCCGCCCGGGCTCGGCAAGACTGAAGTATTCCGCTCCCACTGCCAGGTAGCCCATGGCAAAATTCGGGTCGAGCTGAATGGCGCGTTGGTTATAAGGCAGGGCTGCGCCCGGACCTTTTTCCCGATCGGCTTTCTGCCCAAGGCTGTACGCTTTGAGGGCTTCCAGCGAAGAAGTAGTAGCCTGCTCCAGGGGAACATCAAACCTTTGCACCGTCGCCAGCGATTCGCCCATTTGGCTACGCAGCTTGGAGACCGCGCTGCCCAAGACGTCCAAGACCTTCTCCTTGGCCGACGCCGTGACTTGCTCTTGTGCCAGTGTGTCTCCATTCTGGCAATTCACCGCCTTCAGCCCCAGCACGTACTCGCTACCGAGGCTGCCAATCGAACCGGCAATGTATGCCTTGCTGCCCGCACGCTGGCACAGTTCATGCGCCAATTCAGGCGTCAGTCTTGTCCCCGGTGGACGGGTCATCTGCTGCAGCGTATCCGCCACTTTATTGTCGGAGAGGACATTCAGGAATGGTGACTGGTTCAGCGCAACGCTGAGCGCGGTCTTGAGCGTGTCGTCGAAAATGGCGTCGCCCGTGCTGTTTGCAAAATCGGCAAGCACGACTGTATCCCTGTCGGTCAGGCGTTTGCTGTGACGCGATCGATAGTAGGCCCCGCCCGCAACCAGCAACGCGACCAATACGGCAGCCACGGCGTATCGGTCGAACTTTGTCCGACCCACGCGCCCGGTAGCAGCGGTGCCCGCACGATCCGCTGAAAAGGCAGCCGCCGACACGTGCGACTCCGTGTCCCGCTTCAAGCGCTGCAGGTCCGTCCTTATCTCCGCCGCGCTTTGGTAACGCAGGTTGCGGTCTTTCTCCAGAGCCTTGTCGATGATCCTCTCTAAGTCCGCTGGTGCGTCCGGATTCAGCCGTACCACCGCGGTTGGCGTCCCGTCCAGAATCGCCTTGAAGATCACCGCCGAACTCTCCCCGCGAAACGGCAGCGTGCCGGTCGCCATCTCGTAGAGCACGGCGCCGAACGAAAACAAATCGCTGCGCGCATCCAGCTCTTTCGCTCGCGCCTGCTCCGGCGACATATAAGCTACGGTCCCCAGCGTCGAGCCGGGGCTGGTCAGATGCGATTCCTCGACTGTCACGTCAAGCGTGCCTGCCGCTGCGATTCTGCTCGATGAGGTCCGAACGGTCTCCACCTTCGCCAGACCAAAGTCCAGCAGCTTGGCATGTCCGCGCTTCGTGATGAAGATGTTGGCGGGCTTGATG
>PLUI01000140.1 GCA_003164855.1 Acidobacteriaceae bacterium | reverse complement strand
ATGGTCTGGCATAGCCACGCCGTCATCGCCGTCGTCGGATAACTATACGTCGGGCTCCCCGTCCCATCGTTCACAATGCTCTCCTGCAGCCATGCCGCGTCCGACGCCATCGAAGTCGTCGTCCCCGGCACTGCGCAAGTACTGTCTCCGGTCCAGTTCCGCACCCCGCTCGCCGCCCCCGTATAGGTCGGACTCAACGTCCACGGCAATGTCCCGCCCATTTGGCACCCAAACTGTCCCGCCGGACAAATCCTCACGTCCGGCGCAGGAGGCTCCTCGCACCCCTGCTTAAAATCCGCCAACGGCGGCCCCGATTTCATCTCCACCGCATCCAGATAACTCCCCGCCCCATAGAACGTCAGCGCATACGCGATCGCTCCCGACCCCGCGCTGCTCCCCTCCGCGCACCGCCCGCCCCCGCTGTACAACGTCGTATTATTCATGTTGAAAATGAAGTTCAGCAGCGTCGCCCCCCGGCACGCCGCCAATCTCACGTTCGCCGGCGTAGTGTTCGTGTCATTTCCTCCCGTGTATTCCCAGTCATCGGCCCACTCGACCTGAATCACTTCGTACCCATTCGCAAAATAAAATCCGGCGGGTCCCTGGTCGCCGTTATCATCCGTCCCGCCAGATCCCGACAAAAACACAATCGTCCCCTTCGGCGACGCCGGAGTGTCGTAGCTATAAGTAAAATTCAAGTCGGAAACATTCGGGCAATTCGTAACCGTCGCCGACTGGCACACCGCCGGAGTCGTGCTATCGGAAAAGAAATCGCCGCTACACGTGACCGTCGCTCCCACCACCACGCTCGGACCACTCTGCGGCGGAGGCGGCGAAGTAATCGTCGTCGACGAACTCCCACCGCACCCATTCAGTATCGCCAACCCAATCGTCACCACAACGCCTACCGCCAGTCCAGCACGGAGCAGCCGATTCCGCCCCACAAAATTTGCCCACGCGACTATACTTTTCACCGCAGCGCTCCTGTGGCAGGGTTTCCTTCGTAAAGCCCTTAGTGGTTAGGCCTTTAAATTTAGCACCCCCAGAGAGAAGTCGGAAGCAAGGCGAATCCAGTCATGACCAAAACCCCGCGGCAATTCCCCAATAAATCCCTGCAAGGCAAAATCGCCCTCGTAGCCGGAGCCACTCGCGGCGCCGGACGCGGCATTGCCATCGCTCTCGGCGAGACCGGTGCCACCGTCTACTGCACTGGCCGCAGCTCCAGAAAAAATCTCAAGAAAAACTCCGCCCGCCCGGAAACAATAGAAGAAACCGCCGAACTCGTCACCGCCGCCGGTGGCCGCGGCATCCCCGTCCGCGTCGATCACACCATCCCCGCCGAAGTTAAAAAACTTGCAGCCCGCATCCAGCGCCAACACAAAGGCCTCGATATCCTCGTCAACGACGTCTGGGGTGGCGACCCGCTCACCGAATGGGGCAAACCATTCTGGACGGTCAACCTGGACAACGGCCTGCAGATGCTCAAGCAAGCCATCCACTCCCACATCATCACCGCCCACTACGCCGCCCCGTTAATGTTAGGTCGAAGCCAGCCAGGTCGAAGCCCCGCTATCATCTTCGAAATCACCGACGGCGACGCTTTCTACTACCGCGGCAACCTCTTCTATGATCTCGTCAAGATCTCCGTCATCCGCCTCGCCTTCGCCATGTCCCGCGAGCTCCGAAAAAAAAACATCGTCTCCGTCGCGCTGACTCCCGGCTTCCTGCGCTCCGAAGCCGTGCTCGAGCACTTCAAGGTCACCGAAGCCAACTGGAAGCATGTCGGGAAGCGAAAGAATAAGAATAAAGACCAGAACAGCAAAGACCAGAACGACGCGCCCAACGATTTCATGGTCTCAGAATCGCCCCGCTACATCGGCCGCGCCGTCGTAGCCCTCGCCACCGATCCCAAAGTAAAAAACAAATCCGGACGCGTCTTCAGCTCCTGGGCCCTCGCCCGCGAATACGGATTCACCGACCTCGACGGCTCTCAGCCCCACTGGGGTAATTATGCCCGCAAGAAATACGGCAAATACAAAATCTGCGATGACCAATTTTATTCCTACTGGGTCCCCGGCCTCATTGAGCTAGTCTTCCCCGACTGGTTCTGACCGGGCACGCCTAGAGCGGACGCCCTCGTCCGCTGCCTTTGACTTTTTTTTGTAATAGCATCGGCTAGCTCAGTCTGGAAAAACCACGCGCCCAAGAAGGAGAGATGGCGCAGCCAAGGGGGAGGGTTCAATGATCGGTGTGACGATCCGGCTGCGCCACCAGAGAAACAACCGACTGATGCCGGAAGTTCCTTCACATCTATTTCTCAACAACCAAGCTAAAACTTTGGTGCGTTCCGTGAATGTTCAAAATTGATCATTTCCCAAAAAAACTTCGCAGCATGACGGCAATCACGCCTATGCCGATTCTCGACCAGCATTCGCCGATCTGACATCCGATCCGCTAGATGTGCAATCTCCGCCGCACCGCGCCGCCCAGAATTACCAGCCCCGTTCCCAAGAAGCCAATCGTGCCAGGCTCTGGAACTCTCGTCGTTCCGCCGCAACCGCCGATGGTGTTGCCCTGCAGCGTCACCGCGCCAGTTTGCGCCAACGCACTCCCGCAAGTAATGGTTGCGCCCGTATTCAGCGTGATGCTGCTGAGCGCAAGTATATTTCCTTCGAATGCAGTGGTTGTGCCAAGCGTTGCAGAACTGCCCACCTGCCAGAATATGTTCGGATCGGTCATCGGCTTGCCGGTCAGGCTGTTGATAAAAATAACCGCCGAGCTGGTTCCCGTCGTCAGCGAACTGCCGATCTGAAAAACAAACAACGCACCCGGCGTACCCTCCAGGGTCAGCGTCATCCCCGTTGCCAGGTCTGCGGAACTCGTGAACAGATATACGCCGGAGGTCAGCGTCAACCCGCCCAAGTCCGTACCCGTCAAGTTGCCCGTGGGCTTCAAGCCCATTGCCTGCAGGTACGCTGCGGTCAGAGCAATCTGAGCCTTACCCGCGGCCGCGTTACACAGGTTGGTCGCCCCACCCACGGTCATCGTTCCCGCGCCGCTCAGCGCGCAACCCGGACTTACGCCCAGGCTTCCGCTCAGCACGGTCGTACCGGTATTAGTAACGGCAGAACCCGCCAGCACGGAGTATCCGCTGGCCGCTCCCAGATTGATCGAGTCCGCATAAGCACTGAGCACTAACAATGGAAGCAGCAAGAACGACAGAGCCAGGCACCGAACAGCTCGGGATTTCATTATGCCCTCCTACCCTTTTCACGTCTGCATCAGGAAAACCAGGCCGGCGCTCCAACACCCAGAAAGCACGGGCCAATCCAGGGAAACATTTTCGTTCCTTAGAATCCACAAATCTGTTCAAAATTGCACACTCCTGCGTCCCTTTCCGCAACTACGGATTCGCTGCCCTTCGACGGCCCCGCAATTGGCATGTGCGCGGGGATCTTGACCGTGTGGAACAGACACTCCTGTCCGCCGCCGTTGACTTTTCCCCAGGTCAAAATCAACGGTGGACAAGCCCGCACGCGTTGCCGTTGAAAAACCGGCCTTTCGCGCGTAGAATCTGCCCGCGCTGATGGCCTTCGTTAGCTGTCGCCTCCCTGGCCGGCATCTTTTGTGGCTAGCTACTCGGGAGCGCGAACCACATATCGTTCTGAACCTCAGTAAGGGGGTGAATCATGAGCCATGTTCTGATTAAGGGTGTCAGATCGCCCCTGGTCATTACCTTGAAATCCTGGCTAAACATGATTCTGGCTCCTAGCCCGGGTTTAAACAAGGACGATGACAAGTTCGACCAGGCGACCTTCGACGCAGTGGTGCGGTTCCAAGTGGCACAGGGCCTGCACCCTGACGGCCAGGTTGGCTCGGGCACATGGAGTGCGCTTGGCAAAAAAATCGGAGGTTCGGACACCGGGCTGGAGACAATTTCGCTGCTCCCCGACTGGCTTAAAAAGTTGGTTACCGGGAAGTCCCAGGCTCTGGGGGCAACGGCGGTCAATCCTGCGACTTTCCTTGGGATGTATATGAAGGAATTCGGAGGCTTGACCCAAAGCCAAATCGACGGATTGGAGCTGTTGCACGGCTACATTGAACTGGACCCCAATGTAACCGACATTCGCTGGGCGGCCTACATGCTGGCGACCGTCAAATGGGAATGCGCCGACTCCTGGCACCCGATCGAGGAAGGCGGCAAGGGGGCAGGCCATCCCTACGGCACAGCTGTCCAGGTAACGGATACGGACGGAACTTCCTACAGCAACACCTATTACGGTAGAGGCTATGTGCAGCTCACCTGGAAAGCGAACTATGAAAAGCTGGGCCTGGCGCTAAATCTGGGCAATCAACTCGTGGTCCACCCCGAGAAGGCGCTCGAACCTGCGACTGCTTATTCGATTATGTCTTACGGGATGCGAAACGGATCATTTACCGGCAAGAAATTGAGTGACTTTATTCACGCAGACCAGTGTGACTACAAGAATGCACGGAAAATCATTAATGGCCTCGATCAATGGGCCGTCATTAAAGGCTACGCCGAAAAGTTCGAGGCCATGCTGCAGGCCAGTCTAGGCCCATAAAAGTCATATCTGAACATTGCGAGTCTTCTCTGGGAGGAGTGGTCCAGTGGGGGAAAGGCCGATCCTGGATGAATGCCGGACAAGGTGGACCTTGTGTCTGGGTTTAATCCTCACCCTGTTGAGTTTGCCTGCGTGTGCGCTGCCGCAGTCCAGGGGTTCCGTTGCAGCCAAACCGAGCAGCCCCGCACCGGCATCGACCAGCTTAAAGAAAACCGATCTCGCCTATGCGGATCGGGCTGCCTGGCGAGCTCAGCTGAAATGGCCTCAGGATTGTGAGCAGTCCTTCGATTATCCCGATAAGAGTTTCGCTGGACTGGCGTTTTTCGAGTTGTCCCCCGATCGCTATCTTGTCCAGGTCACCTGCACCCTTGGATCGTATCAGGGAACCTCCATTTTCCTGCTTCTGGATGAGTCGCGCTCGCCCCTCGAATCGAAGCTTCTTCGCTTTGTCGATTATGAAGATTCCGGTGAGCCCGGACCGAACCGATTGCAAAAGCATACTGTGACGGAGCTAACGGGAACGCCAGAATTTGACGTGGAAAAGAAGCAACTGCGGCTCATCAACAAGTTTCGTGGACTCGGCGACTGCGGTTTCATGAGTACGTACTCGTTCACCAAAGAACAACCAGAACTGGTCCTCTTCCAAGCCAAGCTGGAATGCGATGGCAAAGGACCGTTCAACCCCCGAGAGTGGAAGAAGACGAACCCCCGGTAAGCGCTCGCACCCAGCCAGCCGCGCGCTTGGGCCGCACCCGAAGCTTCACCCCGCCGCATGTACCACCTGCAGCCCAAGCACCTTCTCAAAGCAATTGAAATCGTGATCCCGGTGCAGCAGTTCGTGCCTGGCCTGCAAGCAAAAAGTGGCGATGAGGCAATCGCTGGTCTTGTGAACGGTGTAGCCGCGCTGGCGCAAGTCTCGGTAGTTCTGAGCGGCCGCAATCGCTAGACCCCTGCCGCCCGTCTCAAAAATCTGGAACTTCAACAGGTCGGCTCGGACCCGCGCGAACGCGCTTTGCTCCCGAATACCTTGCAATACTTCGCAAAGGATGAGATCGGTCAGGCCCAGCCTCTGCCGCTGCAGTTCCCGATCCAGCCACAGTGTCTCCGGGTTCTCGCTGCCGCGCAGGTAATCGATCAACACGGTTGTGTCGATGATGACCACCCGCCCTACCCCTGATCCCGCGCCCGGCGCGACTGATCAAGGTCGCCCTCCCAGGCTACTTTTCCCCGCAGTCGGCGGATCGTGCCTTGCGCGTGCGTCTCCGCCAGCAACCGCAGCCCCGCTTCCACGGCGGCCCGCTTGGTGGAAGCTCCACTGCGCCGCATTGCCTCCCGCATCAAGCGGTCATCGATGTCAATATTCGTACGCACGCATAATCTCCGATGTGTAAATATCTCATAATTATGTGTATCGCACAAGCGTCTCATCGACGGGTTATAGTGCAACCAAACCACGCGTGCTACCGTCAGATGAGTATTCTTTCTTCTCTCATAGGAGAGCTAACTCATGCTCGGACCATCTTTCTGCCGCGCGCACGCCATTCGCCGCCCGCGCCNNCCTCTGCCACCTTGCCGCTCTGCTTCTGGCCTCGACCCCATGCCTGATGTCGCAGCAGTCGCCGTCTCAAAATCCCAGTGCTCCAACTCCCGCCACCAAAGTTGCGGACACAAAGTCCGCGCCCGAAAAGCCGCAGCCTAAGCCGGACGAATCCGCCCCAGCCGCCGCCGCCCTCATGCAGCTCAACAATGCCCTCGAAGGCCTCGCGGCAAAAGTGTCGCCCGCCGTAGTTCAGATTCTGGTCACCGGCTTCGGCACGCAGCACGAAGAGAACCGCGCCCAGACGGCTCTCATCGTGCGCCAGCACGCCGTCGGCTC
>PLUI01000134.1 GCA_003164855.1 Acidobacteriaceae bacterium | reverse complement strand
GCGGAATTTCGCTTGTCCGATAGCCAGATCGACGACATTCGCGAGAAACTGAAGACGCTGCCGAAGGTTGAGCCCGTGCTCACCGTGGAAGTAAAAGACGATAGCGGAGTTTTGATCGCGGAGGTTGAGAAAGTTCTGCACGTGCGAAAGAAGCCAGCGGCGGAGCCGTCAGGAAAGTAGGAGAATCGGACTGTGTATATTCCCGAGCATTTTCGTTTGCGCCGCGATGCGGACGCCGTGGCGTTCATGCGGGCGAATCCCTTTGCCATTCTGATTTCGTCCACTGACGACGGGCCCTTCGCCACGCATCTGCCTCTCTTCGTGAGAGCAGAAGAAGAGGGGGTGCTCCTGCACGGGCACGTTGCCAAAGCGAATCCGCATTGGCGCTATCTGGAACAACAGGCTCAATGTTTGACTATTTTTCACGGACCGCATTCCTACATCTCGCCCAGCAACTACACGGCGCGGGAAAGCGTTCCCACGTGGAACTATGCCGCAGTGCATGTTTATGGGGAAGCAAGAATCTTCTCTTCGCAGGAGGATTTGCGCGAGATGCTGCACGAGTTGATGGCAACCTTCGAACCTGCCTATGGCCAACAATGGGAGGGATTGAGCCAGACCTATCGCGAGAACATGCTCCGGCAGATTGTTGGCTTCGAGATTGTGGCCACGAAGATCGAGGGCAAGTTTAAGCTCAGCCAGAATCGAACCCGCCAGGACCAGGCGAACGTGATTGCATCTTTAGAGAACGCGGATGATTCAGCCGTTTCCGGCATGGCGCGCATGATGAAAGAGCAGCGACTGGGGAAAATTCCTCCGGACAAGGAAGGCGAATGAAGAGGCAGAAGAGTGGCGCAGAAGCCCATGCGCTGACGGGCGTCCGCGTGTTGGTGGGGCGGGCGCGGCATCAGGCGGGCGCGCTATCAGGTGAATTGCGCAAGCGGGGTGCGACTGTGCTGGAAATTCCATTCATCGAAATTCGCAAGCCGCGCAGTTTCAAGCCGCTGGATTCGGCGCTGACGAATCTCGACGGATATGACTGGCTGATCCTGACCAGCGTGAACGGAGTCGACGCTATGTGGGAGCGATTGAGCAGGCTGGGATTGACCAATAAAAATCTCAAACATCTGCGCATCGTGGCTATCGGTCCGGCAACGAAGAAGGCAATCGAGCAGCGCGGCGTCGCAGTGGACGTTGTTCCGAAAGAGTATGTGGCGGAATCTGTGGTGCGCAGCCTGCAGCGGCGGGTTAAAGGGAAGCGCGTGCTGCTGGTGCGCGCCAAAGTTGCGCGGGACGTGATTCCGCGCGAACTGCGAAAGGCCGGGGCGCGCGTGGATGTGGTGGAAGCGTATAAAACTGTAGTGCCGAAATCGTCGCGCACGCGCTTGCGCAGCGTGCTGCGGAATCTGCGCCGGCGGCCGCAGGTGGTTACCTTCACGAGTTCTTCGACCGTACGGAACTTTGTGGCTCTGCTGGGGAGGGCCCACACCGACCTCGACGGGATACGGCTAGCTTCGATTGGGCCGGTCACTTCCTCGACTTTACGAGAGCTTGGCTTGGGTGTGGATATTGCGGCCAAAGAGTTCACCATTCCCGGCCTGGTCGAGGCTATTGTCGAGAATATAGCTCCCCGCACAAATTCTTTCCGCGGTCGTTCTCGCGGTACGCTGGCTTCGAAGTAAATACTGTTCACTCCGTGAGCGAGCAACTGCAATCTGCGGGAGGGACGTGAGCCAGCAGAAAGTCGGCGACCCGTTTGTAGGCGTCGATTTGGTTTTCGACGCGGGCGAAGCCGTGTCCTTCGTTTTCGTAGATCTTGTAATCGACGGTGCCGCCGCGCTTCTTGATGGCGTCCACGACCTGCTGCGTTTCTGACTTGGGGCAGCGCGGATCGTGGCCTCCGGCGAGCAGCAACAGCGGCGCTTTGATCTGATCGATAAAGTTGATGGGTGAACGGTCTTCGTACAGTGCTTTGTTTTTTACTATGTCGCCCATGGTCGCTAGATCGGATTGTTGCAGCACTGGATCTTCGTTCTCGATTTCGGTGAACCAATTTACGAAGGGCACGATGGGTACGCCCGCGGCCCAGACATCAGGAGCTTTGGTGACTGACATCATGCTGAGATAGCCGCCGTAGCTGCCGCCCATGACGGCGATTTTCTTGGGATCGAGGTGGCCGGTCTGTTTGATCCAATCGACACCCGCGAGCACATCCTGCAAATCGCCGCCGCCCATGTCGAATAAATTTGCCTGCTGAAATTCCTTACCGTATCCCGTTGAGCCGCGGTAGTTGGGCGCGAGCACCATGTAGCCTTGATTGGCGGCATACTGCACGAAGCGGGTGAAGGAATTCATGGTCTGCGATGTGGGCCCGCCGTGAATGTAAACGATGGCGGCGTTCTGCCCGTTGCGCGCCATATTGAAGGGAACGTAGAGAAACGCGGAAATGGTCCACTTGCCGTCACGGCTGGGATAGTGCACCAGATAGGGCTCGACCATGTCTTCAGAGCGCACTCCGGCGACGAGCGAATGTGTTATCTGATGCGATTTGCCGGTCGCCAGCGTGTACACCCAAAGATCGCCGGGAGCGGTGGGACCGTTGTGATTGTAGAGCAGGCGTGATCCGTCTTTGGTGAAGGCGGAGTGGCCGCCGGCAGGCTCATTCACGCCTTTTGGGATGGGCAGAGCGGTGGATTTGCCGGTCGCGAGATCGTGCAGGTAAATGTCCTCATTGCCGTCGACGTTGGCGCTGAAGGTGAGGTGCTTGCCGTCAGGTGAAAATTCGCCGCCGCGGATTTCCCATTTATCGTGCGTGAGCCACTTGATTTGTTTTGTTGAAACGTCCAATAGGCCAACGTTTTCATAGCCGTTCGCTGCATTCGAACTGAATAGAACGTGCTTACCGTTGGGGGAAATGTCGTTGGCTGAGTAACGTTTCTCGCCTTCATGCGGCGTCAGCAGAGTGCTCTTGCCCGTCGCCACATCCGCGATGAAGACGTTCGAGTCCGTGCCCTTTGCCTGCTCCTGCGTATACACGATGTACTTGCCGTCTTTCGACCAGATGGGATTGTAGTTGCCTTTATCTTGCGGCGTGTTGGTGGTGAGGTGCTTCACCTCGCGCATCAGCGTGTCATAAATGTCGATCTCAGTCGCCGCGGATGTTTTTGGTTTGACGAGATAAGCCAGATAGCGGCCATCGGGCGACCACATCGGATCGGTTTCGGCGATCTCGCGGGTGCTGGTGAGGTTGACGACTTTGCCGGTCTTGGGCGAGACCAGAAAAATGTCCCACTGCTCATCGCCGTCGTAATCGGACTGATAGGCGATCCACTTGCCGTCGGGCGACCACGCGGGTGCAGTCTGGCGCTGGTCGCTGACCGTGAGCTGTACTGGCCATCCGCCTTCGGCGGGCACGAGCCAAAGGTTGTTGCGTCCGCTCATATTCGAGATGAAGGCTATGCTCTTGCCGTCGGGTGACCATGTGGGACGGCCGACCTGGCGCGTCATGTAGAGCTTCTCAATGGTGAGGCTCTTGGGTTCGACTTGCGCGTTGGGCTTGGAGGCGATTTGTTTGGGGTCGGTGATGGCCTGAGGTGCGGTAAGAGTCTGGGCGGCGGCGGTTTCGGCGACAACAATGCTCATGAGTATGACGATAGCAAAGAGTGCGTGAGTGCGCATGAAGATAGGACCCGGAGGTGACCAGTGGAGACATGTTAATGAATGATGCCGAGGTGACGCAACAAACGCTCTGTAGTAAACAAATCAACCTTCAGATTTTCGAAGTCCCTGTCGTTTGACCAAATGGGGATGCGGAAATGGAGGGCAAGGGCAAACAGCTCGATATCTTCCGGATCACGGCGGCCAATCCGCTTCGCTGCCTGTGGAATGCTCTTGGCATATTGGGGTCGGGTGACGATAGTCACCGGGAGCGCGGCCACAGCCAGGAGCAGGGAGTCCGAGGCGAGGCGCCTTTTCGCAGCGAGTACTAAGGCGTATTCCTGGACCTCCGCGACGGTATGTTCTGTGGTGAATATTTCACGAATTCGCGAATCCTTGAGAATGAGATTGGCGCGTCCGCCAATGACCGCCGACAAAAGGACATTAGCGTCGGCGGCTAGTCTCACGGCGTCCGTTCCGCCAGCGCTCAAAGTCCTGAAGCACTGCTTTTTCGGTAACGCGTTTTTTCTTGAGCTGACGGGCGATTTCAGTAGTCAGCATGGAAAACAATTCGCGTTTGAAGTCGACAGGTAAGGTCGCTTCCCGCCAGGGGAGAAAGACTCCGGCGACTTTGCCGCGGCGGGTCACGAGAATTGGATCGTCAGAGCGAAGCAAAGTCGTGGCGCGGTCGCGAAACTCCCGCACGGTGCTGATTCGCATGTGGTCACCCCAGTGACCATTATAGCAAAAGCCGCCGCTCCCAGATGTGGCAAACGGGGTAGGCTTACGCTTTAGCGTTCTTATGCATCGCCACCGTGCTCCAGGTCTTATCGGCGGCATGGCAGAGGTTTTCGAGGGAGCAGTCGACGCACTTGGGCTTGCGGGCGATGCAGAGCCTGCGTCCGTGCCAGATGATCTGGTGGGAAAAGAGAATCCACTTTTCGCGTGGGATGATTCGCATCAGGTCTTGTTCGATTTTCTGCGGATCATCTTGCGTGGTGAGTTCGAGGCGGCGCGAGATGCGGTGTACGTGAGTGTCGACGACTACTCCTTCGGCGATCTTGAACCACGAACCCAGGACAACGTTCGCAGTCTTGCGGGCGACGCCGGGCAGGGTGAGGAGATCCTGCATGTTGCGGGGAACCTGGCCGCCGAAATCGGCGACAATCTTCTTGGCGGCGCCGACTACTGATTTTGATTTGTTGCGAAAGAAGCCAGTGGAGCGGACATCGGGCTCGAGTTGTTCGGGCGTGAGCGCGGCGAAGGCTTCGATGGTGGGATATTTGCGGAAGAGTTCCGGCGTGACGCGGTTGACGTTTACGTCGGTCGATTGGGCGGAGAGGATGGTTGCGACCAGGAGTTCCCATGCACTGGTGTGGGTTAGGGCGCAGGTGACGTCGGGATAGAGTTGGTCGAGGCGCTTTAGGATTTCGGCGATGCGATCGGGAGCCAGGGGATCGTAGGCCTTCGCGCGAGGCGTGGCGGCCTTTGAAACGGCGGCCAGTTTTTTTCGGTCCTTCGGGGCTCGTTCTTCTCCGGGTGGCGATGACCCACGGCTTGCGCCGTGGACTGCAGTCTTTCGCCGCTCTGCGGCGTTCGCGGTCGGCCCTTTGGGCGCTGTCTTCGCGGGCGAGGGCGTCCGCATACGAGCGCCTTCCTGTCGACCGGTCCGGGCGGGCTGGCGGGGCGTTTGTCCGCGGGGCATGAGGGCAACATCTTAGCAGAGACCTCGGTAACCAGAGGAATGATTGACGCGCCTGATATCCCTCAGTAGTCTGGAGTTCAGGCATCCTCTCCAGAGAATTTCTTATGGCTGTGAGTTCTATTCAACTCGGGCAGGTCTGGCGCAGCGACGCCGATGGTCAGGATTATCTGGTCACCAAGG
>PLUI01000161.1 GCA_003164855.1 Acidobacteriaceae bacterium | reverse complement strand
TTTTGGCCGAGCATTTTGGATCCATGGAAGCGCTGGAGAGCGCTGGCGTGGAAGAACTGCAGAATGTGAACGAAGTTGGCCCGCGGATCGCGGAGAGCATTGTGGAGTTCTTCAGCATCGCGGCCAACCGCAAGCTGGTCGAGCGATTGCGTGAGGCGGGGCTAACCTTAACTGGTTATAAAAAACAGCGCGGAACCAAGCTCGCGGGGAAGACATTCGTCTTGACTGGGACGCTGGCGCATTTCACTCGCGATGAAGCTAAGAAGATGATCGAGGACGCCGGAGGGAAAGTTACCGGCTCGGTCAGCAAGAAGACGGATTACGTAGTGGCCGGGGCAGATGCGGGGTCGAAGCTGGATANNGTCCCTCAGCGGCTGAAGCCGCATTGATCTGCTAACGTTACGGCACGACTGAAGCCGTGCCCTTCCCGAACTGATTATAAACACGACATTTTCACTATCTTTCCGTCTTCAGCGCCTTCGTCATCCGCTTCCACGTCACCTCCAGCGTCTCCGGCAGAATCCGCGTCTCGCACACCACCGACACGAAATTCGCATCCGCGACCCAGCGCGGCAGGACGTGCATGTGGATGTGTCCGGCGATGCCGGCGCCGGCGGCTTTGCCGATGTTCATACCCAGATTGATGCCGTCGGGATGGTAGAGTTCGCGCAGCACGGACTCCATGCGCTGCGAGAGCGCCATCATTTCGTTCGCGGCTTCCGGAGGTAGCTTTTGTAGTTCGTCCAAGTGCGCGTAAGGGACGATCATTACGTGGCCGGGCGTGTAGGGATACGTATTCAGAATAACGAAGCAATGCTGGGCGCGATAGACGATGCGGGTTTTAGCGTCATCATTGGCGGCTACTGCGTTGCAAAAGACGCACCCCGTAGCCTTCTCGGCGTTGGAGACATAGGCGTAGCGCCAGGGCGTCCAGAGGTAATCCATAGCAAGGGGCAGGGTAGCAGATGAGAGGTCTGTTACAAAACCCGAACAATGAAACGTTCTATTCACACATGCAAGATTTGCGTTTGACACTGTTTGCGAGGCGTTGCTATAGTCGAGGAGTTCCCTTTGGACGCGGGTTTCTGTAAAAACGTCCGGCAGCTGGGATTGTCCAAGCTCACTCGCCAGGGTGAGCCCACCACAACCAACGACTCACTCCAGCAGTCCGCCAAGCAGATCCCGCATCTTTACCCGCACCGAGTGCGAGGTTTCAGTAGAGAGGCATGACCTTGTCCGACCACACCACCGCTCACAACTCCGAATCTAACAGCGCCGTTGCAACCGAAACAGAACCGACGGCGTCCGAGCCAACCTTAACCGAACATCCCATGAGTGAACCGAACACGCCAGAGACGAATGTGACCGAGCAGCATCCGACGGAGCCAGATCAAACTTCTGCTCCGGCAGCACAGTCCGCTCCAGCAGCACAAGCTTCTGAAGAAGCTCCGCGCGCGGCTGTGGCTTCCGACGATAAACATGCCGGCGAGGATTTTGCCTCGGCGTTGGAGAGCTTCACCACGGAGACCGAGGAAGCCGTTGGAGAAGACCGCGTGATCAAAGGCACGGTCTTAAAGCTGACTTCGACCCACGTTGTCGTGGATGTGGGCGCGAAGTCGGAAGGCATGTTGCCGCTTTCGGAAGTGCTGGATCACGAAGGCAAACCGAAGGTGAAGCCGGGCGACGAAATTGATGTGATGCGCGAGAAGGGACACACTGAGGAAGGCTACATCAACCTCTCGCACCAGAAGGCGGCGCGCATTCACGCCTGGGACGAGGTAGAAAAGGCGCACAACGAAAAGCGGCCGATTCAGGCGACGGTGATTGAGCGAACCAAGGGCGGCCTCACGGTCGACATTCTTGGCGCGAGAGCTTTTCTACCAGGGTCGCAAGTCGATCTTCGGCCCATCCGGAATCTCGAGGGGATGAAAGGCCAAACGCTTGAAGTGACGGTGATCAAACTCAACAAGAAGCGCGGCAACATTGTGGTTTCGCGCAAGGAATTGCTCGAAGGCGAGCAAAGCGAGAAACGCAACAAAACGCTGGAACATCTGGAAGAGGGTTCTGTACTGACCGGAGTGGTGAAAAACTTGACCGAGTACGGAGCTTTCGTGGATCTGGGCGGACTGGATGGATTGCTGCACATCACCGATATGTCGTGGGGNNGTGATCAGCGTGACCGACTACGGTGCTTTTGTGGAACTGGAACAGGGAATCGAAGGGCTGGTTCACGTCAGCGAAATGACCTGGTCCAAGCGCATGAAGCATCCTTCGAAGCTGGTGAACGTCGGCGATCAGGTCGAGTGCGTGGTGCTTAATGTGAATCCCACGGAGCGGCGAATCTCGCTGGGTATGCGACAACTGGCGACAAATCCCTGGGATGCCCTGCACGATAAGTATCCCGTTGGCATGACGGTGGAAGGCCGGGTACGAAACTTGACTGACTTCGGTGCGTTTATCGAGATCGAAGACGGAATCGATGGCCTGGTACACGTCAGCAACTTAAGCTGGACCAAGCGCGTTAAACATCCGTCGGAAGTGCTGAAGAAGGGCGACCGCGTGAAGGCCGTGGTGCTGGCAATTGAACCCGACAAGCGGCGTTTGTCGTTGGGCGTGAAACAGCTTCAGCCCGATGTGTGGGAAACTTTCTTTGCGGCGCATCACGTCGGAGACGTGGTTCACGGCAAAGTGCTGCGGGTGGCGGCTTTTGGAGCCTTCGTAGAAATTGCGGAAGGCGTGGAAGGTCTGTGCCACAAGTCGGAAGCGGTGGATGGAAACGGCCAGCCCCTGCATCTTGAACCGGGCGTGGAACACGATTTCAAGATCATCAAGATGAGTGCTGAGGATAAGAAAGTCGGTCTCAGTATTCGCGCGGTCGGCGAAGAGGCGTCGCGGTCCGAAGTGGAAGCCTATAAGCAACCGGTCTCAAGCACCAGTTCGACCATCGGCGAGTTGATCTCGTGGAAGCGCGCCAGTAACGAAAACAACTAGCTGAACCGATAAAATCTTGTGAAGAGCCGCCGCCAGGCGGCTTTTTTATTTCTAATAATCGCTACGCGAAAGACACTACGATTCTTGCCTAGACTTAGGTAATGGGCGCCCCGAATCGCCTGCCGCGAACTATTCATGTTCCGAAACCCGTTGGTCGATATCTACAGTGGACCATCGAAGGTAACGCAATGTCGAAGTATTTCGCTGGGATGGGAAGGCTCAAACTCACGGCCAAGATCGCCGGGATAATCTTGGCAACATTAGCCGTCACGTCAACGATTGGCTTCCTCATCACAGAGCACCGCATCAATGCCCAGGCGGAAGAATCGTTTGTCGACCAACTAAGAAAAACCGACGGCATGGCAACTGAAGTCCGCACTTACTTTTCCCAGAACATAAATAACTACGCTCCGCGCCACAAATTCAGCGGAACCTCGCAAGTACCAGTGGTGGTCGCGTGGACGGTGGCCAGCGAATATGCCGAGTCTCAGGGCATGAAGTTCTCCACGCCATCTCTCACGCCACGCAATGCCAAGAATATGCCGAACCCGTTCGAGGCCGAAGCGCTGC
This sequence comes from Acidobacteriaceae bacterium, assembly GCA_003164855.1. Classification (GTDB taxonomy): domain Bacteria; phylum Acidobacteriota; class Terriglobia; order Terriglobales; family Acidobacteriaceae; genus Sulfotelmatobacter. Next base: position 4,394 of record PLUI01000161.1, on the reverse strand, counting down.
GCGCTTTCGCTCAGAATCCTGTGCTGACGGAGTATTACCGCCGTGATACGGCCGATGGAAAAGCGGTGATGCGGTATGCCCAGCCGGTACGTCTGACCGATGATTGTCTCTACTGCCACGGCGATCCGGCCGGAGCCAAAGACCCGTTCGGCTACCGGAAGGAAGGCATGAAGGTGGGAGATATAGCAGGCGCATTCGTGATTACGGTTCCGTTGGACGGGCTGACGAAAACCGCTCGAGCGAGCAGCCTGGCGCTCCTGCTGGTCACCCTGTGCACACTGCTGCCTGGAGTGGGGGTTGTGTTCCTGGTGATGCGCCGTCTTGTGATCCGGCCGGTCGCCGCTTCGACGGCGCTGGCGCGCGAGATAGCACGGAATAACCTTTCGGTCGAGGACATCGAAGTTATTTCCGGCGACGAGGTTGGCGAAGCCGTAATTGCCCTGAACAGCATGAAAAACAACCTGCACAGTATGGTGGAAAACATTGCCGCCACCGCGGAACGTATCGCCAGCGCGGGTCACGAACTGGCATCGACCTCCTCGCAGCAGTCTACCGCGGCGAGTACGCAGACCGACCGCACCATGCAGGTGGCGACCGCCATGCACGAGATGTCATCTACCGTGAATCAGGTGTCGGAATCCGCCAGGCAGGCGGCCGAAGCGGCCGAAAAAGCCACCGAGACGGCGCACGCCGGAGAGCAAGTCGTAGAACAATCCGCTGGGAACATGCGGGCCATCGCAACATCCGTAAGCGCTACAGCGGAAAAGATTCGCGAATTGGGCAAGAGTTCCAACCAGATTGGTGAAATCGTCAAAGTTATCGAAGACATCGCCGACCAGACCAATCTGCTCGCCCTCAATGCCGCCATCGAGGCCGCCCGCGCCGGGGATCAAGGCCGGGGCTTCGCCGTAGTGGCAGATGAAGTCCGCAAACTTGCGGAACGCACTACTACTGCCACAAAAGAGATTGCCACACGCATTCAAACTATCCAAAAGGAAACTAGAACCGTAGTTCAGGCCATGGAAGCGGGTACGGCCCAGGTGGAAGAAGGCGTCAAGAAAACCGAGCGCACAGGTGAGTCATTGCAGGAGATTATCCGCATGAACGACCGCGTCCACGACATGATCAATCAGATCGCGGCCACCACGGCTGAGCAATCCTCCACGTCCGCGGAAGTCAGCAAGAACGTCGGCGAGATCGCCCGCCTGGCTGAGGAATCGGCTAACGGTGCGCTGGAGTCCGCCAAAGCCTGCGACGAACTTTCCGCGATGGCAATTGATCTGGAAAAAATCTTCGGTCACTTCACTCTTCGGAAATCCGGCCACAAACACTCTCAGTCATCCGCCTCGAACTCGACCATGCCGGAATCGCCGACAGCGCCGAGAGATTCCATGAGCCGTGGCGCAGCCGCCGGAACGGGCCACTGATCTTATATTTCGGCTGGAAGCCTCCCGCTTCTACTCTGCACTTGGCGCTTTCCCGGCGCTGGTCTAGAATCGTTCGTTTGCCTTCCGACATCTGTTCTGGTTGTGAGGAGTGTTTTCTTGCCTGAAACTATTTATGACGTTGTCATCATTGGCAGTGGACCCGCTGGCTATACCGCCGCCATTCGCGCTGGCCAGTACGGACTGAAAACCGCTCTCATTGAAAAAGACGGGTTCCTGGGCGGGACCTGTCTGCACGTGGGTTGCATACCGACCAAGGCGCTGCTTTTCAATGCGGAGCTCTGGGATCACCTGAAAGAGGCCAAGGAATTCGGCATTGAGGGCGTGGATGCGCGCAAGCTCAACTGGGCTGCCATTCAGGAGAGGAAGTCGAAAATCGTTACCAAACATGCCAAGGGCCTCGAATTCCTGATGAAAAAAAACAAGGTGGAGACGGTGAAGGGCTACGGCAAGCTGACTGGGCCGGCGCAGAACGGAATCATCACGGTAGAGGTGGCGAACGATGGCAAGACCAGTCAACTCAGAGCAAAGAACGTGCTGCTGGCCACTGGCTCCGAAGCACGCTTGCTGCCGGGTCTCGAGGTGGACGACCGCATTCTCACCAACATTGAGATTCTGAGCCTGAAAGAAATTCCGAAATCACTGATCATAGTGGGCGCCGGAGCGGTGGGCGTGGAGTTCGCCTCGATCTATCGCTCTTTTGGTTGCGAAGTCACGATTGTCGAGATGCTGCCGCGGCTTGTTCCCGTGGAAGACGAAGAAGTTTCCAAAGAATTGGCCCGCGTCTACCGCAAGCGTGGAATCAACTTCCATACTGGCGCGAAGGTTGAGAAGATCGACAAGACGAAAACCGGCATTGCAGTAACCATCAGCGTTGACGGCAAGCAACAGAAGATCGAAGCGGAAAAAATCCTGATTGCGGTGGGCCGCAAACCGCGCACGGAAAACGTCGGCCTGGAGAAAACGAAAGTCAAGCCCGACCGGGGTTTCATCCAGACCGATTCCTGGATGCAGACCGCCGAGCCGGGTGTTTATGCCGTGGGCGACATTGTGCTCGGTTCGCCACAGCTTGCCCACGTCGGCGCCATGGAGGCGCTGGTAGCCATAGCCAAGATTGCAGGCAAGCCCGGCAAGCCAATTAATCCCGAACACATCCCAGGGGCTACTTACTGTCACCCTGAAATCGGAAGTGTAGGCCTCACCGAAACCCGGGCGCGCGAAGCCGGCTACAACGTCAAAATTGGCAAGTTCCCGTTCACCGCGAACTCGCGCGCGTCAATCGTAGGTCAGCACGAAGGCTTCATCAAAATTGTTTCCGACGCCGACTACGGGGAAATTCTCGGCGTCCACATTATTGGGCCGCAGGCGACCGAACTGATCGCCGAGGCCGTCGCTGCCATGGAACTCGAAGCTACAGTCGAAGATTTGATCTGGACCATCCATGCACACCCGACTTTGGCTGAGGCCATGCTGGACGCGGCGAACAGCGTGTACGGGATGGCGATTAACGCTTGAAAATTCTTAGCCACGGATCACGCGGATGAGCACGGATAAACCAAGAGTTGATCTTGATCCGCGTCAATCCGCGCAAATCCGTGGCGACTCGACTTTGATCTCCGTCGTTCAACTCGGCACCGTCGACTACGCTACCGGCCTGCGCCTGCAACAGCAACTGGTAGAACTGCGCAAAGCGGAGAAGATCGGAGATGTCCTGCTTCTGCTCGAACACTCGCCGGTCATTACACTCGGGCGCAATGCCAAAGCCGCCAACGTGATCGCTTCGCCCGAACTCCTCGCCCGGCGCGGCGTCGAGCTTTTCGAATGCGACCGCGGAGGTGACGTCACCTTCCACGGACCCGGGCAGATCGTCGGCTACCCAATCTTTGACTTGCGCGATTTCGCCGAACCCGACGGTAAGCGCAAAACACTCGGCGTCGTCGAATTCGTCCGCCGTCTGGAAGAGGTCTTAATCCGCACCTGCGCCGACTTCGCGATTCCTACTAAGCGAGTGCCCGGCCTGACCGGTGTATGGACGGATGCGCCAAGCGATGATGCACATGTGGAGACAGCCACATCGGCTGTCCGGCGAAGCGAAGCGAGCCCGCCGGCAAATGCGGCCGAGGCCAAAATCGCCGCCATCGGCGTCCACATCTCCCGCTTCGTCACCTCGCACGGCTTCGCTCTCAACGTAAACGCCGACCTCAGCTTCTTCAAGCTGATCATCCCCTGCGGCATCACGTCGAAGCCAGTCACTTCGATGCAGCAAGAACTCGGTCATTCGCCCAACTTGAACACAGTCGCCGAATCTATCTCCCGCAACTTCGGCACGGTGTTCTCCAACCAAATACTCTGGGTCGAAACTCTCGATGCCCTGCTGGGGAATGCAGTTGGCGTCCCGCTGCAACGTCCTCGCGAGTTTCGGCAACTCCACAAAGAGGATGACACCACCTGGGCCTAGCCCAATGCGCCACTCTCGCGATAGCATTAACAATTGTGACCAGGCGCAGGCCCTCATCATGGTAATTAAGAAGAAGAACTCCAAGCATGGCGCGAACGGGAACCGTAGGCGTAACGGTTCATCTCAGTCCAAATCCACGGCCACGGACCGCCGCACCTACTCCATCCCCGACCTGCGCCTCGAGCATCCCGACCTCAGCGTCCGCCAAGCGATCGAGAAAGACAAGGACGGCACCGAGCACGTCCGCTACGAAGTCACCGGCGACCTCAGCGCGCCCGTCCCGCCCATCCGCGACTCGAAGTATTTGAGCAAGCAGCAGTGCATCGAGATCTACCGCTACATGCTGCTCAACCGCAAAATGGAGATCGGCCTGGAGAATCTCTACAAGCAAGGCAAGGTCGTAGGCGGAGTTTATTTCGGGCTGGGCCAGGAAGCCTGCTCCTGCGCTTCTGCCTATGCGCTCGATAAGGATGACTGGTTCGCGCCCATGA
>PLUI01000038.1 GCA_003164855.1 Acidobacteriaceae bacterium | reverse complement strand
CAGGATTATCTCGATCCCGGGTATCGCACCCGCGGCGAGATGGAGGAAATCGAGCGTCCGTCGTTCGAGAACTTCCTCTCCAAGCCCACCAATCTCACTGATCACCTCGCCTGGCAAGTTGGCGCCCTCAGCCTTCGCCGTGAGGTTCGCGAAGCCGCCGAGCAGATTATCGGCAACCTCAACGAAGACGGCTACCTCATCGCCAGCGACGAAGAAATGTTAGGCGTCGCCCCCCCGGCCACTCCTGAAGCCGACGCAGCTGCCGCCAGAAACATTGTCATCGAGGCGCAGGCCTTGGGTCTGGACGAACCTGTTTCCGCCGAAGCAACGTCCGCAGAAGGCACGCCGGAAGAAGAAAGTCTCGCCGCCGCTCTTCCCGCGACTGATCAGGATGAGCCCATCCTCTCCGGCACCGCAGAGTTTTCCAGCACCAACACAATCAGCGAGAACTCCGTTGGCGACCTGTATGATCTGCCCGCCACAACCGCGCCGTCAGACGCTTCTTTCATTTCACCGGCAGGAAGCGCAGCTTCAGCCGCAGCCCCCGCGCCCGAACCAGCATCACCGCCCGCTCCAGCGCGCCCGACTTACACAGCTAAATTCAATGCCGAGGATCTCCAGGAAGCCCTCGAAGTCGTTCGCCAACTCGATCCTCCCGGCGTCGGCTGCCGCGATCTTCGCGAATGCCTTCTCCGCCAGTTGCGCTATCACCAGCACCAACTCGCGCTCCATAAAAACGGCGACAAGCCTGTCAACGGCACCGCCGCTGGAATAAATGCCGGAACAAATAGCGTCTTGCAGGATGCCATCGCCATCGTCGACCAGCATCTGCGCGCCGTGCAAAACAAGGCGCACAAAGAAATTGCCAAAGCCATCGGCCGTCCCGCCGACGCCGTTCAGCAAGCCCTCGACTACATTCGCACTCTCGATCCCCGTCCTGGCCTGCAATACAACAAAGTCCAGGCCCGCCTCATCGAGCCCGACGTCGCTTTCATCAAGCATGGGGACGAGTGGCTCGTTCTTATGAACGACGATGACCTGCCTCAGCTTCGCCTGAATCCCGCGTACAAGAAACTGCTCACCCGCGACACCAACGACAAGAATACCCGCGACTACGTCAAAGAGCGCTACAAGAGCGCCATCCAGCTCATCAAGAATATCGAGCAGCGCAAGCAGACCATCACCAAAGTCTGCTACTGCATCGTCGCCCGCCAGTATGATTTTCTGGAAAAAGGTATCGATTTCCTGAAACCCATGATGATCAAGGAGGTGGCCGAAGAGATTGGCGTGCATCCTTCCACCGTCAGCCGCGCCGTGGCCAGCAAATACGCCCACACGCCGCAGGGTGTATTCGAGCTGCGTTACTTCTTCAGCGAAAGCGTGCAGGGTCCTGAGGGCGGAAACACTTCGTTGCTAATCCTCAAACGCCGCGTCAAGAAATTAATCGACGAGGAAGACCCCGCCCGTCCGCTGACCGACGAGCAACTCACCCGCATCCTGCAGTCGCAAGGCATTCAAGTCACTCGCCGCACCGTCGCCAAATATCGTGAAGACATGCGCATCCCCAGCACCCATCAACGCCGCGTAAGAGAGTAATGCAGAAGTAAGAAGTCAAAATGAAGAAGTAAAAGCAATGAAGAATGCCATCGTCGGAGATGCCGGATGCGAGAGATTTTACTTCTGCGTTCTGACTTCTAACTTGTAATACATTGCCCAATTCGATTCCAGCAAGCATCTTAAGGAGGGCCGCTCGTGAACGTGGAATACACTGGGAGGCACTACGAAGTCACTTCCGCCATCCGTAAAGAAGTAGAACTTGGCCTCGGGAAAATTCGCAAAATTCTCGGCGACCGCTTCGAAGCCAAAGCCATCTTCGCTGTCGAAAAGCACCGCCACAAAGCCGAAATCACCATCAACCCGCGCAATGGACCGCTGGTCGGCCTGGCCCAGGCCAAAGACATGATGATCGCCGTTAGCGGCGCCCTCGACCACCTTGAAAAGCAGGCCGTGAAGTACAAGACGAAATGGGAATCAAAAAAACGCTCCGCCCGCAAGAGCGAGGAAGTAAAAAAGTGGAACGGCCACTCTGTGCCAGGTGAGGGAGTCGGCGCCGAACCTCGCGCTCACACCAAAGTCGGCGTCACCGAAAAAACCGCCGTCCCCGTCGCCGTGCACCGCTATCCTCCTGTGGCCAAAACCACCGAGGTTCACCTGGTCCGCTCCGACGANNCGCGACCGCGACGTCTTCGTCTTCCGCGATCCCAAAGGCAAAGTCATGATCCTCCACCGCACCCGTGACGGCAAAATGGAACTGATCGAAGCCCCGTAAAGCCGACAGGGGCAACTTCAATTCAGGTGGTCTTTGGGGAAAGCGCTCCGAAGTAAAACGTGGCCAGTACTTTCGCCGCATCGGCTGGGCTCATGGACTGCACCAGCACCAGTAGTAGGTCCATGGTTCTCTTGTCGAACCATAGCTTTCGCAACCAGCCAACGATTCCCAGCAACGACAAAAAACTACCTCCGCCGAACATGGCTGCAACGTGCCCCGGGGAATCCCTGTAATAGAAAACAAGCCCAAGCCCGGCAAAGAACAGACAGCACAACAAAACTACCGCGACCACAATAATTCTGTCGGTGCTCTTCGCGTCTTCCCTCAACCTGCGTTCAAGCGAGTTCTGTGCCCCGGTCAGAATTTCCAGAGCGCTAGGTTCGGCGGCCACTCCCAGCTTCTTCGGCTCGGCCTCGCCGATCTCGCGCAGGTAAGTTTGTATGGATTGCACGTATCTACTCATGCTCTGTCCTCCGCAGCGCGACCGAGAGCGATATGCGCCTTGGCGATGACTTCGAACGCCTTCAAGTAATCGGCGTTACGGGCTCCCATGTAACTGAACATATCGCGGTAGAAATAGAGCCAATAATGTGGGGCCGCCTCCTGTTTCATATATCTCACCAAGTACGGGGGACGGCTCGCCAGCAGCCTTTCCACCAGCGCAATCGGATGGCAAACACACAGATCAAGCACGCCTTCATAGGCCGGCGGGATTTCAGCCATTATCCTTTCCACGCCCGCCATGCCATCGAAGAATTCCACTTTATCGCCAGCCCAGTGGGAAAACAGCACCACCACTCGGCGATTCACGAATAGACTTGCTAGCTGCCCGACTCGCAGTCCGCGAACCAACTCTACTCCTGCTCGATCCAGGTCCGGCGCAACTGTCTCCAGGTCGGAGACAACCTGCGCCCGATATTGCCTCCAGCCGCCCAGCCACCGCCTTGCATAATCACTCTCCGGCCGCGAAAGCGACCAAATGAATTCCTCGCGTGTCGCCGGAATCCCGAAGGCGATGCAGTATGGCTTCTCCGCCGTGTCGTTCATTCTCCCGCCGGCCCTCTTTCTTGGATCAACAACTCGCCCAGGCCGGTGCCGCCGATTTCATAGCGCATATCAATATACATTTGCTTCGAATTCAGCTCGCCATGATTGGCCAAAAGTTGTTTCTTACTGCGCTTCACCAGTTGCTCGGCAGACCCGTCCAGTCTTCCGCCGTTCATTAGCAATCGCTCAAGGTACGCTCCCAGGAATCCGCTGTGTAGGCTCCTGTTGTTGAGCCACACACGGACCCATAGCTCACGCGTCCCGACCGCGAATTGCATCATGTTGCTCCACCAACCGCCGCCTTCTTTTGTGAGGATTATCCTTTCCAATCTGATTCCCGTGCGCTGATAATCCCCCACCAGATCTCCGCTCGCGGCTGTCAGTGGAGTCCATGAACTGCCATGGCCGACTAACTTGTGTTGCACGCTCCACTCCGTCACGAACGCCCGCTCTTCCTTGTCGTTAAATCCCACGAATTCCATCACGATCGGGCTTCCTCCCTGATCAAGCCGCCCGTTCAATCGCTCGATGAGTTTGCCCACATCAGGGCCTTCGTAAATATTTCCCGGCCCGCCGTTATACACCACGAAGCGCTGCGCAAAGTCTTCCGGGTGATATTCGATCTTCACCGTCTCGGTATTGCCATTCTCGCGATTCAGCTGCCGCAGTCGTTCTTTCTCGGCCTCGCGGAAGATATTGAAGATATTAATGCTCGATCTTTCCGAAGCCCGCCAAGACAGCCGGCTGGTTCCGGCCGCACCATCCAGGCTGATTTTCTCCTCCTGGCTTCCAATCGGAGTGCCTAGAATCTCCTGCCGCAGCCGCCGGATTGCCTCTGACTGCTTCGCCTCGGACTGCTTCATGGCCCCGCCATCGAGCCCGTGAATCGACTCCACGTCGAAAAGGTTGTTAGGCTTGTGCACGAGGGAACCGCCAGGTTTCTTGAGGGAACACCCTCCCGGAGCAAACGCGCACTCGACCGACTCGGGAATTTCAGTACCCCGCCGCGGAACTCCGAGATCTATCCGGGCTCGTTCTTCTCTCATTCTCTCCGCTTCCATCGGTCTCACGATGTCTATTTGAGCAAGGCTGAAGGTGGAAGAGGCTAGGCAGGTCAAAATCAGGAGCAGAACGCGTCGTCGCATAATTCCTCCAGGAGACACGAATGTAGGGCGCTCGGCTAAATGCCAAGCTCTCGTGTGGGAGGAAGCAAATCAATTCTGCCTCTGAAGCGGCTTGGAGTCAATCAGAAAAATTACTCGCTTTCGTATTTTCCCGAACAGAGCGTATGATCCTAGCGCCGTTTGACTCCATCTTAGTTCAGGAGATGACTATGAAGAAGCTGTGCGGTCTGGTCGTTTTTCTGCTGTTACTCGTGCCTACATTGTTCGCGCAGGAGCACTACACTGAAGGTCCCATCTGGCGCGTAACCTTGATCCGCGTGAAGCCCGCGCAGATGGATGCCTATCTCACCATGCTGCGCCAGTCCACCAAATCGGTCTACGAGGAAAATAAGAAGCAGGGCACTATCATCGACTACAAGGTCTTTCTCAAGGAGACTAAGAACAACCCCGAGGATTGGGACATCTGCATCGCCGTCGAGTACAAGAACCACGCCGCCCTGGATGGTCTGACGGCGAAGGGTGAGGCGGTTCGCGACAAGATCCTGGGTGGGAAGGCTCCCGCCCAGCAGCTTACCGAGAAACGCGCGGAAGTTCGGGAGATCATCAGCTCGGAGTTGTTGCAGGAAATCTTCCTGAAATAGAGGACAACGAGTTTGATCATCGGGCCGGGGACTGTTCCCGGCCCATTTTACGGCAGGCTTATTGATACGTTTTAATAAAGGCACTCCCATGCTAGAATTCGCGGCCAAGGAAGATCAGCCAAAGAAGATTCGCCGATGACGACTCGCCCGCGCCTCACCATCCTTGCAGTCCTGCTCACGATTCTCATCACTTCTCATCTTGCTCCAGCGCAAAGCGTCACGCCACCCAAGCTCTCCGTTCACTGGGAAGAACTCACCGCTGCCGATTTCCGCGAAGGCATTCATCGTTCCCAAGGAACCTGCCTGCTTCCCTTCGGCATCCTGGAAAAGCACGGACCGCATCTCCCGCTCGGCACCGATCTGCTGGACGTCCGTTATGCCGCGCTGCACGCTGCCGAGAAAGAATACGCGATTGTTTTTCCGGAATATTATTTCGGACAGATTGCCGAAGCCCGCCACCAGCCCGGAACCATGGCTTACAGCCGCGAGATCCAACTCGCGCTACTGCAGGAAACCACCGACGAGATGGCTCGCAACGGCTGCAAGAAGGTGATCATCGTCAACGGTCACGGCGGCAACGAGAGCCTGCTTCCATACTTCGCGCAAACGCAACTCGATAAACCGCACGACTACGTGGTCTACGTTTTCGACGAGCGCACTCCGGACAAAGGCGGCCCACCCAAGAAAACCACCATCGACATGCACGCCGGCGAAAGCGAAACCTCGAAGATGATGATCTCGCGCCCCGACACGGTCCATCTTGACCGCGCCCCCAGCGAATCCGGCGCCGATCAGCACCGCCAGAATCTTCCCGAAGATGTCTACACCGGAATCTGGTGGTACGCACGATTCCCCAACCATTATTCCGGCGACGGCTCCGCCGCGACCCTGGAGCTGGGCAAGTTTCAAATGGATTGGTGGATCGATGCAGTTGTTAAAACAATTCGCGCCGTGAAAGCCGACGACGTGAGCCTGAAACTGCAGAATGAGTTCTACGAAAAGAGCAAACATCCACTGGATACACAGCCGTAACTTCAGCAGTTAGCAATTAGCAGTGAGCCAGCACAACTCGAAATGGCGAAATGCCATGTGCCAACTGCCAACTGCTCGTATCATGAATTTCCGATCAGCACGCCCGTGATGAACACCAACACCCCGCCCAACCCGACCTGAAGCGCCGCCGAGACCCACGGACTATCCATATAGCGGTGACGGATCCAGGTAATGACCCCTAGTTCGACCAACACCACCGCGCCTGCGGCCCACAACGCGTCGCGAAAGTCCTTCAGCAAGAATGGCAGAGTGTGTCCAATGCCGCCGAGGGCAGTCATCGCGCCACAGATAAGTCCGCGCACCCAGGGATGTCCGCGGCCAGTCAAGCTTCCATCATCGGAAAGCGCTTCAGCAAATCCCATGCTGATACCAGCGCCCGCAGAAGCGGCAAGCCCTACAAGGAATGCATCATTGGTACTGTGTGTGGCGAACGCGGCCGCGAACACCGGCGCCAGCGTGGAAACCGAACCATCCATCAGTCCGGCAAGCCCCGGCTGCACAATCTGCAGCACGAACAACCGGCGCTGCGCGCGCTCTTCATCGGCCTTTACGTTGGCAGGAAGTTTTTCTTTGTCCAGTTCCTGCGCGCGTTCCTCGTGCTCACGTTCTTCGTTAATAAGATCGTCGAGCAGTTGTCGAATGCTGGCATCCTGAGTGCGCGCCGCGGCCTTTTCGTAAAACCGCCGCGTCTCCACTTCCATCGTGCTCGCTTCTTTGCGCACCGCTTCGATGCGCAGCGGACGAATCAGCCAGAGCGCGGGACGTTCTACAAATCCCCGCACGTCCTGCCGCCGAATCAAGGGAATGTGTTCGCCAAACTTCTGCCGGTACATTTCAATGAGTCTTCTGCGGTGCCCCGATTCTTCCTCGCGCATGCCCTCGAACATGGCCGCCGATGCCGGATAATCCTGCCGCAGACCTTCGGCAAAGTCGGCGTATACACGCTCGTCTTCTTCTTCCAGGGCAATGGCCAAGGCCAGCACTTCGCGTTCGCTAAGTTCGTGGAACTTCTTCATGGCGGTTTAGCGTACCTTTCCGAACCAGGGCTGAAACAGATGGAAGACGGATTTTAGAAGACAGGCCGCCCGTAATGCTACTATCCAGTGCATGACGCCTCGGAAATCGTCCGCGTCCGCGAAGCGCGAGAAACCACCGCGCAAAGGGAAGAAAGCGCTGCAGTCCGTCGCGCATGATGGCAAGCACGCTCCGGAACTGGTCATTGTCACGGGAATGAGCGGCTCCGGAAAAGCGTCCGTGCTGAAGGCTTTTGAGGATTTGGGTTTTTATTGCGTCGATAACCTTCCCGTTGAACTGATCCCGCGCTTCGCCGAGATGGCCTTGCAGTCGTCCGAGATTCGCCGCACCGCTCTGGTGGTCGATGTGCGAGAAGGCTCGAAACTCGATCAGCTTCCCGGCATTCTTAAGGCCGTCCGGCGCACGATTCCCACGAAAGTTGCTTTCCTCGAAGCTTCCGATGCCGCATTGCTGCGGCGTTTCAGCGAAACGCGCCGACCCCATCCCTTGGGCGTCGACGCGCCGGTCAATGCCTCGATCAAGGCCGAACGCCGCCACCTGGCAAGCATCCGCGCGCTGGCCGATATCGTCATCGACACCTCAAAATTCAACGTGCATGAACTGCGTGCTCACATCACCGAGCGTTTTCGCGAGCAGGCGTCGGAGAAGAGCATTCTGGTTTCCTGCGTGAGCTTTGGCTTCCGTCATGGTGTGCCGGAAGAGGCCGACCTGGTCTTCGATGTACGCTTTTTGCCGAACCCGCATTTTGTCCCGGAATTTCGTCCACTCACCGGCAAGGATCCGCGCGTGGCCAGGTACATTCGCTCCTTCCCGCAAACCAAGGAATTCATTCGCCGCATCTCGGATCTGCTGGTATACCTTCTGCCACACTACATTCACGAAGGCAAAAGCTATCTCACCATTAGTTTTGGCTGCACCGGCGGCCAGCATCGTTCCGTCATGATCGCCGAGGAAGTCGGCAAGCGCCTGCATCAAGCCGGATACCGGGTGAAGATTGCGCATCGGGATATGCCGAAGTAGGCTTTGAGCTAACGGCGTAAAAGAATCCGCCACTTGGGGATTCCACAGCCGCGCAGTAAAATAGGCCCTTGCACTTCATGCTCATGCCCCCGCGAGTAAGGCAGCGCACTCTTCCTGGAGCCCTATGCGCCAACTGATGCGCCTGGTTCGCTACGCGCTTCCCTACTGGTGGCAGATACTTTGCTCCGTTTTTCTGATGGCATTGGTTGGCGCGCTCGACGCCTTCAAGTTCCTGCTGATTCGACCCGTCTTTGACCGGGTATTGAATCCGTCCACGGGATCGAAAGATATCCAACTTTTCGTCATTCCGGTCACGCATCATCCGGTCTACCTGCAGCAGTTGGTGCCTTCGCACTTCACGAATGCGTGGACCATGGTTGCGGTTGCTCTGGTCGGCTCTACTGTGCTCAAGGGAATTTTCGACTATACCGGCACCTACCTGGTAAACCACGCCGGTTTCGGCATGATCACCGACCTGCGGGACGATCTTTACAACGCGGTCATGCGCCGTTCGGCGGCATTCTTCTCGAAACACACCACCGGAACTTTGCTCTCTGCCATCGTCAGCGACATCGAGCGCGTGCAATACGCCATGTCCACCGTGCTGGCGGAATTTCTGCAGCAGTTCTTCACTTTTATTTCGGTGGCTGCCGTTGTGATTGTCCTCGGCGGGAGACTCGCTTGGGTGCTGTTGCTGTTCGTTCCCATCATCGTTTATTCGTCACGTAAGATCGGCTCGCGCGTGCGTAGAACCACCCGGCAAGGGCAGGACAAGCTTGCGGAAATACAAAATATCCTGCACGAAACCATTACCGGCAATCGGATCGTAAAAGCATTCAACAGCGAGAAATGGGAGATCTCTCGTTTTCGTGGAGCGGCGCGCCGCCTGTTCCGCGCCAACCTTCGCTCCGTGGCCGCAACTGCGATCAGTTCGCCGCTTATGGATATTTTCGGTGTCATCGGAATCGCTCTCCTGCTGCTCCTCGGGCGTGGCCAGGTCGCAAAGGGCGAGATGACACCAGGAATCTTCGTGGCCTTCATTACGGCCGTGTTCAGCCTCTACAATCCGGTCCGCAAGTTCGCCCAGTTCAACAATAACTTTCAGCAGGCCCTCGGGGCTTCCAGCGAGATCTTCAAGTTCATGGACGTTGAGGACGATGTTCGCGAGAAGCCGCATGCCAAACGCTTACCCGCATTCTCGCAGGCTGTCCAATTCGATCAAGTAAGCTTCACTTATGGCGGCGAGGGCGAAGACGCTCGCGTCCTGCATGATATCAACCTCGAAGTGCACCGCGGAGAAGTCGTCGCAATCGTTGGGTCTAGCGGCTCCGGAAAGAGCACTCTGGTTCACTTGATCCCTCGTTTCTTCGATGTCTCCCAGGGTCATCTGCTCATCGACGGCTGCGACGTGCGCGACGTGACTCTTGCGTCCTTGCGGGAGCAGGTCGGAATCGTCACGCAGGAGACCGTCTTATTTAATGACACGGTGCGCAACAACATTGCTTACGGTCAGCCTCACGTTCCGCTGAAGGAGGTTGAAGCCGCGGCCCGGGCCGCCCTGGCGCACGAGTTCATCAAGGCGCTGCCCGCGGGCTACGACGAGGTAATTGGAGAGCGGGGTGTGCGGCTTTCCGGAGGTGAGCGCCAGCGCATCGCCATTGCCCGCGCAATTTTGAAGAATGCCCCTATCCTGATTCTGGACGAAGCTACATCGGCTCTCGACAGCGAATCTGAGGCTCTAGTGCAGTCGGCGTTGCATAATCTTATGAGTGGCCGCACTGTGTTTGTGATAGCCCACCGGCTCTCGACAGTGCGCCGCGCCGACCGCATCGTAGTAATTGAAAATGGAGCAATTGCCGATATTGGCACTCATGAGGACTTAATGACGAAGTTGGGGACGTACCGCCGCTTGTACGAGTTGCAGTTCGCCGATTTCGAGCAGAAACTGGAGCCCGCGCAACCGAACTGATATCTTCACTCCGATTTTGGATGTCACTTATGTCTCTCCGCTCCATGACGGGCTATGCGCAGGTCAAAGGCGAATTGATAAGTCAGCCTGAAGGCAGCGCCAGTCCGAATGCAACCGAGCTGTCTGCTACTCAGGGCAATGGACGCGTCGCCTTTGCGCTGTCGTTGAAATCCGTGAATCACCGATTTCTCGATCTGCATTTTCGGTTGCCTTCGGGCTCCGATTCGATCGAGATGCAACTGCGGCGTTTGCTCAAAGAAAAAATCGCCCGCGGGCACGTCGAGGTCACGCTCAACCTGGAGCGCGGTGGCGGCGAAACCCTGGCCCTGAATCGGCCGCTGGTGAGCGCCTACATCGCGGCTTTTCGTGCGGCGGCCCGCGAATTTACCGTCCCTGCCGAACCTGATCTCAACGTCATCCTGCGTATTCCCGGTGCGCTCGATTCCGCCGGCAATACCGTAGATGGAGCGCTGGAGCCAGCCGTCATGGCAACCGTGGGCGAAGCGCTTGATCGGCTGAATCAGATGCGCGAGCAGGAAGGCCGCAGCATTGAGCGCGAACTTCGCGAGCGCATGGCGCACCTCCGCGAGGCCGCCAGCGTGGTGCAGAATCACCGGCGCGCCATGTTGCAGAGCTACACGGAACGGCTCCAGGCGCGCCTGCACGAACTGCTGGGCGCCAGCCCTGACCGGGAGCGCGTGCTGCAGGAAGCTGCTCTTTTAGTCGACCGCAGCGATATCCAGGAGGAAATCGTTCGCCTCGAAAACCACGTTCAGCATTTTCTGGGCCTGCTCGACGCACAAGGCGAAGTCGGCAAGAAACTCGACTTCCTGCTGCAGGAAATGAACCGCGAGGCAAACACTTTGCTTTCGAAGACCTCCGGACTGGCCGGCGAGGCATTAAGAATTACCGAAGCCGGACTCAGCATGAAGGCGGAGATTGAAAAATCGCGCGAGCAGGTGCAAAACCTGGAATGAACGTTCCACCCCACAAACCACTGGTCTACATCATCTCGGCCCCGTCTGGTTCGGGCAAGTCGACGCTGGTCAACGAACTGCTGAAAAAGGTGAGCGATCTGGAGTTTTCCATTTCCTACACTACACGCGCTCCGCGCGGCAGCGAGACCAATGGCCGGCAATACTATTTTGTGTCGCGCGCCGAGTTCGAGAAGATGATTGCAGAAGACGCCTTCCTCGAGCACGCGGAAGTGTTTGGAAATTACTACGGAACGGCGCGCTGTTTCTTGCAGAAGGCCGAACAACATGGCCGCGATCTTCTACTCGACATCGACGTTCAGGGCGCCAAACAAATCCAGGACAAAGTGCCCGATGCCACCAGCATTTTCATTCTGCCCCCGAATCGCAAGATACTGGAAGAGCGCCTGCGCAAGCGCAGCGAAGATGCCGATGAAGTGATTGAACGCCGCCTGGTCACGGCCAGTCGTGAAATTGAGAATTACCAGCGATACAACTACATTCTCGTTAACGATCAACTGGAGGATTCCATCAAGTTATTGCGTGCAATCGTCCGGGGCGAACGCCTGCTGCGCACCGGGCGGACTCTATCTGCGGAAGAAGCAAAAATCGTGGCCATGGGAGATTGCTGTCGTCTGGCTAACGTCGGCGAGCGCTTGCAGCCGATTCTGGCTTCGTTTCGATCGTCTGGCAATCCCCGAGGGAATAGTCTTCCGTAACCATTTTGCCCGCCCCGTGCCCCCGCAACATTGAGTTTCATGGGAAAATAGGAGCGGAGTCCTTAGCTGCCGCTGGCAGAGAACGAAGCGCCAACTTTCGGCAATCAAAAATTTTACGTCCCGGTCACGGGGGGGAAGTCTTATGAAATTGATCGAAGGTTTCGACAGCAACTATCGTTACATTCTGGTCGCCGCCCGGCGTGCCCGGCAACTGCAGTCGGGCGCACCGCCGGTGGTTCAAACAAATTCCCGAAAACCTTGTCGCATTGCGCAGGATGAGATCCGCGCCGGCAAAGTGAAATGGGAAATTCCTGAAACCCGCAGCGCCGCCGAGCAGGCCGCCGAAGTTCTGGATCAGGCCTTCGGTCACGATGCCTAAAGATACGATGCTGAAAGCGCTAGGTTCGTATCGAGGCATGCCTTCGGGCGTGCCGGAACTGCGGCGGAACTAGTCGCGCCTTCAGGGGCCAATTGCAAAATGAAAGTTGCTCTCGGAGTGACGGGCGGCATCGCAGCTTACAAGGCGGCCGAGATTGTGCGCCTCCTGCAAGACCGCGGCATTCGAGTGCAGGTCATCATGACCCGGGCCGCCCAGGAATTTGTTCGGCCGCTCACCTTCGCCGCGCTCTCCGGCGAGAAAGTAATTACCGGAATGTTCTCGCCCGGCGAAGAGCACACTCCGAATATCGATTCCGCAATTGAGCACATCGCGGTGGCGCAATCGCTTGACGCGCTGTTGGTTGCTCCGGCCACCGCCGACATTCTGGCGCACTTCGCGCAGGGCATTGCCGGCGATTTTCTCACCACCCTTTATCTCGCTACGACTGCTCCGGTCGTGGTCGCTCCCGCGATGAACGTCAACATGTGGAATCATTCCGCGACGCGAGCGAATCTGGAAATCCTTCGCCAGCGCGGCGTAAAGGTCGTCGAGCCGGACTCCGGATATCTGGCTTGCGGCATGACGGGATCGGGAAGGCTCGCCGAGAATGAGGTCATCGTAGCGGCGGTTCTCGAGGCCCTGGGCGCGGCGCAGGATTTTAGCGGAGAAATCGTGTTGATCACCGCCGGTCCCACGCGCGAAAAGATTGATCCCGCACGCTACCTCACCAACCGCTCCAGCGGTCGCATGGGGTACGCCATGGCGGAAGCCGCATTGCGCCGCGGTGCTCGCGTGCTTCTGGTTAGCGGCCCGACCGCATTGACGCCGCCCGGGGCGGCCGAGGTCACACCCGTTGAATCAGCCGAACAGATGCGCGATGCGGTGCTTGGTCTTTTGCCGCAGGCCACGATCGTAATCAAGACCGCCGCGGTCTCCGATTACCGCGCCAAGTCAGCTTCTCCGCAAAAAATAAAGTGTAAAGGCCCGCTCACTCTCGAACTCGAACCCACGGCTGATATTCTCAAGGAAATTTCTCTCCGCAAGCAGTCGCAGATTGTCGTGGGTTTCGCCGCTGAAACCGAAAACGTGCTGGAGAATGCCCGTCAGAAGCTGGCAGCCAAACAACTCGACGCCATCGTGGTCAACGATGTCTCTCGCGAAGGCGTCGGTTTCGACTCCGAGCGTAATGAAGTGACGATCATTACGCCCGACGAAGTCGTTGAAGTTCCTGAGACAACCAAGTGGGAAGTGGCCCAGCGCGTTCTCGACCAGGTCGTGCGCATCCGCCAGCAGCGCAAGTCGCGGGTGAAAGCCTGACGCGAGTTCATTCCGAGTGGCGTACAATTCCGTCAAACTTAATTTAAGGAGCGTGTGATGACGCAGAAGATTATCGAAGTGATTGGAACGTCCAAGGAAAGCTTCGCCAAGGCCGCCAGGAATGCGGTCGCCGAGGCGGCGAAGACTGTGCGTGGAATCAAGTGGGCGCACGTAGACTCTCTCGACATGGAGTTGGATGGGGCGAAGGTATTGCAGTATCGCGCGACGACGAAAATCTATTTTGATGTGGAGAAGTGAGTCGCGTCTTCCCTGAGCCCTGGAAACCGATGACACGCACTCTCGATCCGGAATTACGAAGCGCTCTCGCCGAACGCGTTCGCTACTGCCATGAGATGGGGATTTACGATTTCTACTGGCGAGAACCCCAGCTTTCACCACGCACGGATGTGGAAGTGGCCGCGTTCGCAATCGTCTCACCAGCACAGTCAGAACTGAAAGAGGAAATGGCCGCAAGAAAATCCGCTGTCACCTCACCCGTCGCCGAAGGCAAAATCTCCCCAATCGTTTCGCTGCAAACGGAGCATGGAGTGGCCGATCCGGTCGCTGCGCTCAAACTGATTCGCGAAGATCTCGGCGACTGCACCCGTTGCAAGCTCCATAAAGGGCGCACCAAGATTGTTTTCGGCGTGGGCAATCCACGCGCCGAGTTGATGTTTGTGGGCGAAGGCCCCGGCGCCGATGAAGACACGCAGGGTGAGCCTTTCGTCGGCCGCGCCGGCCAGTTGCTCAACAATATGATCAAGGCGATGGGCTTGCGGCGCGAAGATGTATACATCGCGAACATCGTCAAATGCCGGCCTCCGGGCAATCGCCAGCCGGAGCGCGATGAGTGTGAAACCTGCTCGCCGTTTCTCATGCGGCAAATCGCGACCGTCAAGCCCAAGGCGATCGTCGCTCTGGGCGCGACCGCGGCGAAAAATCTTCTGGCCATCAATGCGCCCATGTCCGAACTGCGTGGCCGCTGGTATGACTTCAAACCGGCGGGTAGCGATCGGTCCTGGGAAGGCGCGCGCCTTGCTGTCACTTACCATCCCGCGTTCCTGCTGCGCGATCCGCGCCAGAAGGGCGAAGCCTGGAAGGACTTGCAGATGGTGATGAAGTATCTTGGGATTGTGCCTCCCCAAAAAGCTACCGAATAAATCAGCAGTCGAAGAAAAAATAACATGGTGGTCATTCCGTAGCGAAGCGAGGGACCTTGGTCGTGCCCGCGCCATGACTGCTCGCAAGATAACCCGTCCGCACTAGGTTATCCTTCCAATCAATGCCCGAGTTCTGTGATGTTGCCCTGCCCGTTCCGCTCGACATGGTGTTCACCTACCGTGTTCCGGCCGACGCCACGCCCGTGGTCGGCGGCCGCGTACTTGTGCCCTTTCGCCAGCAACGCCTAACTGGCATCGTGGTTGAACTGCACGATCGCAAACCCTCGGTCACGATCAAACCTGTCCTCAACGTACTCGACCCTGCCCCGGTGCTGGACGATCAACTGCTGCGCCTCGGCCGCTGGATTGCGGATTACTATCTTGCGCCGCTCGGCGAAGTCTTTCGAACCATGCTGCCGCTGAATGCGGAGTTCAAACGCGCCGTCGCCTACCGCATCACTGCGGAAGGCCAGTTGGCCCTGCATCTGGCAGGGATGTCAGGATCGTCCGCGCGTTCCCACCGCACTCGGGAAGAGCAAGCCGCCGAATTTCGTGTGCTCGATTACCTCGCTGCGCTGGAGTCCGCACCAGGAGAGATTACGCAAGTCCTCAAAACCCGCGAAGAGAGCATGCGCTCCGCCACTCGTGTTTCCAAACTAATCTTGAGCGGGATGGTGCGAAAGAAATGGCTTGTGCGTGAAGACGTCTCCGCTGTCAAAGATGCGACCCGCACGACCAAAATCGCAGTGCTAAAATCCGTTGGCGGCAAGCTGAACGACAACCAACGGCGTTTGATCGAGACGCTGGCCGCATCCGGAGGCCGAGTTCCCGTAGAAATGTTGCAGGCGCTCGAAGTCCCGCGAACGACCCTCAGCACGCTGGTCAAGCGCGGTCTGATCGAGATCATCGAAGAACCTGCGTCCTTCGCCGTCTCGCGCAGCAAGCCGCGGCCTTCGCGCCTCGAATTCGATTTCAATACCGCGCAACAGGCCGCGCTGAACCGTCTGCGCGAATGCGTTGAGACTGGAAAGTTTTCCGGCATGCTTCTGCATGGCGTCACTGGTTCCGGAAAAACCGCTGTCTACCTGGCAGGTATGCGCGCGGTGCTCGACGCTGGCCGCTCCGCCATTCTCCTCGTCCCGGAAATCGGCCTCACGCCCGCGGTCGCCGCCGATCTCCACCAGAAATTCGACGAGGAAGTCGCCATTTTGCACTCTGCGCTCTCGGACAAGGAACGCGCCCAGCAGTGGCACCGCATCAAAAGTGGCGAAGCGCGCATGGTTGTCGGCACACGCTCCGCCATCTTCGCGCCCGTTGCCGATCTCGCGCTTATCATCGTGGACGAAGAGCATGATTCTTCCTACAAGCAGGAAGAGACACCGCGCTACCATGCCCGCGACATCGCCGTTGTGCGCGCCAAGATGGCGAATGCCGCCGTAGTTCTGGGTTCCGCCACGCCATCGCTCGAATCGTATTTCAATGCTAAGAAAAATAAATACGCGCTCGTCGAATTGCCCGATCGTGTAGAACGACGTCCGCTGCCAGAAGTCGAGATCATCGACATGCGCCAGGAATTCCAGGAAACCGGTCACGAGCAAGTCATCTCACGCAAGCTCGCGGCCGAAATCAAAGAGCGCCTCGAACGCAAAGAGCAAGTCATGATGCTGCTCAATCGTCGCGGATACACCCCCGTAGTGCTGTGCCGCACCTGCGGTAAAAAATTGGAGTGCCAAAACTGCGCCATCGCCCTGACCCACCACAAGGGCGAGCACAAAATGATCTGCCACTATTGTGGCTATACCGCGCCCGTGCCCAAAGCCTGCGTGCATTGCGGCAGCGAATACGTTTATTTTCTCGGCACCGGGTCGGAGAAGCTGGAGGAGTTGCTGCACGGCATGTTCCCGCAAGCGCGCATCGCCCGCCTGGATCGTGATACTGTTCGCGGGCACGAAGATTTCGAGCGCATTCTCAATGCGCTCCACGAGGGCGAACTGGACGTGCTCGTCGGCACGCAAATGATCGCCAAAGGCCACGACATTCACGGCGTTACACTGGTTGGAGTGGTCGGCGCCGATAGCGCGCTGGGGATGCCCGATTTCCGCGCCGCCGAGCGCACCTTCCAACTGCTCACCCAGGTTGCTGGACGAGCCGGGCGCGGGCAATCTCCCGGCAAAGTAATTCTGCAGACTTATTTTCAGGACCACTATGCCGTGCAATATGCCGCACAGCACAATTTCGCCGGATTCTACGACAAGGAATTGCGATTCCGCAGTTGGATGCACTATCCGCCGTACTCCGCGCTGGCTAATGTTCTCATCCGCAGCAACAAGCTCGACGAAGCGTTGCTGTGGTCGGGCACGCTGGGAAAATGGTTTGAACGGACGCGACATGAAGGGGTCCGTGTGCTCGGCCCAGCCGCTGCGCCGATTAGGCGCCTGAAGCGCGACTACCGTTACCACTTCGTGCTGAAGTCGCCCAGCCGCGAAAAGCTAAATGCAACTCTGCGCGCCATGTTGGCCTATGCCGTGGCTCAGAAAATTCCGCGCACTCAAGTCATCGTTGATGTAGACGCGCTTTGGCTGATGTGATGCTACCGGCAGCTATTTGCCTTTAGCTTTCAGCCAATAAACGTATGGGTGAGACGAACTATCGCAAGCTCGCAACCGTTCCTCGAATCACCGTCACCGATGCCGCCGGCAATTCGTACATCGTATCCTTCGCCGCCTTCAATTCGGTATGAACAATCGGTCCGTCGGGATCAGCCCAACCCTTGCTGGTTGCCACAATCGTATGTTCCGCACCAGATTCCGCGTGCGCCATAAAGCGCGTTTGCGCCGGATGCCATTGATACTGTGCGCTCCCGAAGCTTGAGATCTCGACCGGCCCGGCGAAGCTGCCATCTTTGTCCGGCCCATCGAACGAAAGCCTCACCCGGTGCGCATTCTGTTGATCTCGATTCACCGCCATCACCGCCCACGTTCCGTCCGGCCTCCTTACCGCATAAGCCGTGACCAATTCATGGCCCGCACCATCTTGCACATCGCTCTTCGCCGCAAACACCTGATGCTCGCCTCCAGCCGGCTGCACCCACTCCAGATTGATCAATTGCGCCACAAAAAACTGCGCTAGCGGCTGCTGAATCTGATAATTGGCACCGACAGTAAACATTCCAAACGTGCCTGGAGAACTGTTGCACCCTGGCTCCATCTGCAGAGGAAGATAATGGAAGAAGTAAACGCCTTTCCCGCCTGAGTTCAAGAACGATCCGATGTAATCCGCCAGCCACACACCGGAAAAAATATCCTGATAAGTTTCGCTCGCGCCCGACGACAGGTTTCCCTCCGTGATAAACATCGGCATGTCGGAAGGAATTCCGTCTTCATGCCACACCTGCATGATGTGGCTCACCAACTCCGGCTCGTCGTAAAGCACGCCCCACGGCGTTCTGCACGGATCGAATGGATAATGCTCGAAGGAAAAAAATGCCAGCTCGTTCATCCGCCCGTGCTGCTTCAGATAATCGACGAACCGCCCCGTCCAGGAAACCTTTCCATTAGCATCCGGCCAGACCTCAATGTCTTTGTTCACTCCCTGGAACGATGGCCCGCCCAGCTTCAGCGCAGGGTCAACGCGGTGCAGCGCCATCGCCCACTGTAGATATAGTGCGGCGTAATCTTCTGGCAACGTGTACTGGCCATCGGCCTCTTCGCCCATCTCGACGTAAGAAATGGAATAGCCGCGCTTCTCCAAATAAGCAATCTCCGCCGCAGCATTTTCGGGAGTGTCATACAGCATCGCAATCGGCACCATGGCCGGCAGTCCGCGCGTTACGCCGCTGGTAAAGAACAGATCGAACCCCATCTGCGCCTGCTTGGTCGACCCCAGATCCGATGGCTGATGCCACGGGTCAACCGACGAACAGTAAGTAGTCGTCTGCTCCTGATCCGGCGTGTGCCGCAGAATGTCGTGAAACGCGCCGTCCTCGGTACTCGTGCCAAGGTAGAGTTCGCGAATCGAATAACCCACACAATTCCGCGGATCACCGCTCCCATCGCTATCGCACGTGTTCGACGACTCCGTCATCCATATTCGCAAAAATCGTACTGCCATGGGACCGCCGCTCAAGCGAATGGTTTCGGTCTTGCCCTTTCCATCCATAACCGTTCCTTGCGGAAACGTCTGCCACACGCCGCGCGTCACGGCCTTGATAGGATCGTCGCCCGTCCAGTACTGCACCACATAGTGGCGGGCATAAGGTTCTCCCCACGCGATGCGAATACTGTCGACTTGCTGAACTTGAGCCAGGTCCATTACCACCCACTGCGGATGCAGCGCGTCGCTCTCCCCGGTGAAGCGTTGCGTCAGATAAGGATTGCTCTTCCAGAAACTATTCAGATCCCCATCGGTTAGCCGCGAGAATCCTACATTGTCGGTGCCGTCGTTGCGCGTAGTGCCGCGGCGCGGCAGCGCGTAGCCGTACGAATACCGAAGCATTTCCTTGGGAGTCGACGACCCAGTGAAATATCCCTTGCCGCTCCCGTCGCTTCCATCACTCCAAGTCCCTTGTGGATTCCAGTGCCACGCCTCAATGGCGAGTTCCGTGTTCTGACGGTATGTGACCGGCTGCCAGCCCGAAGCGAGCGTCTTCTCCAGCGTCGGCTGCAGCAGATCTTTGTCGATCGCTTCCACCCCAATGCGATCGACGCCTGCTCCCAGAGTTTCCTTAGGCACAAAACGGTTGGTGGGACGAGAAATGTCAATCTCCACCACCTGCGCGACCGCAGTGATTGCGAAAGAAAAACATCCCAAGAGAACCGCAAGGTAAGCCGTAGCCCTTTTCAAAGACCACCTCCGATTTGCTCTATTAAAACGATTGAATAAGGGAGTATACGGGAGAAACGGTTTCGCGGCGAGTCTCTGGATTAGTCTGAGGCTACCGCGACCGGAATTGCCGCACAACTTCCGGCAGTGACGAATGCTCCAGCGGCGCTGGTGTGAGCGTCACCACCAGCATCAGCAGGGCAAATATGGCCAGCCATAACCTCGCGCCTGAAACTCGCGGCCACTCGGGCACTTGCGGATGACGAAAGCTGCTCAACCACAGCAAGATGGCCCATAGGAACCATCCGGTCCACAGGTAATACGCCATCGGTAGAAGAATCAGAATTGTCAGCCGCGAGACGAACCTGTGGGCCTGCGGCGCAATCGAAAAAATAATATGTCCGCCATCGAGTTGCCCGCCGGGCAGCAGGTTGAGCGACGTGGCTAACATTCCCACCCACGCTGCAATTGCCGTAGGATGCAGCAGCACTCGCTCCAACGGCAAAGCTGCCGCACCGTGGGCCAGGCCACTCAACGTCAGCAAACGGTGTACGATCTTGAAAATCAAAGGATAGCCGAGTTCATAATCCGGCTGGCCGAGGCCCATCTGCATCGGTTTTGACCATGCCAGCGAAACTACCAGCACCGCCACGGCGACCACAAATCCCGCGATGGGTCCGGCAATTCCAATATCGAACAACGCTGTGCGCGAGCGAATGCGCGAACGGATGAGAATGACCGCTCCCATCGTCCCAATCGGAGTGGGCACAGGAATGAAGAACGGCAGCGTCGCGTAGACGCCATAGCGCCGGCAGTATAAGTAGTGACCCATTTCGTGGGCGAGGAAAAACAGCATCAAGGTGGCCATGAAGGGCAATCCGCCCAGCAGGCGCGCTGGATGACTTCGCGCCCACTCCGCCGGAAAAAACGAAATCAATTCACGCTGCCCCGACCGGTCGACGATGGGCTCGTCGCTGAACGACAGCGCTGGCCGGTTGTGCTCGAAGTTGTATTGCATGCGCGCGCCCATCACCAGCGTGGTAAAGCATGTTGTTAGCAATAACAACACGTGCAGCCAGTATCGTGGTTTCGGCGCACTCGGCCTCCACTGCGGCAGCGGCCGATAATACTCGAGAGTGGAAGAAACTGAAGGAGGAGTCGATTCGGCCATGCGATTCCCGGCCTCGTTTCATCGCGGCCGTTCCCTAAATGCTACTACTTCGCGGCAGGACACGCGCGCACAGCTGTGAAGTTTTTCTTAACTGCCAAATAAGAAAAGATTTGCGGAGATTCTCCAGAAGCCAGGAACTGGCAGCTGCACGCAGCGCTTCTCAGTCAATCGATTGCAGCTCTTTCCCTGGTTTAAAGCGCACAGCCTTGCCGGGAGGAATCGACACCTCCGCGCCGGTGCGCGGATTGCGTCCGATGCCGGTCTTGCGCGGACGCACGTTAAATACTCCAAAGCCCCGCAACTCAATGCGATTGCCGCGGGCCAGAGAATTCTTCATGCTTTCGAAGACGGTTTCCACCGCCAACTCAGCCTTGGTCTTGGTGATGCCGGTTCTGGCCACCACTTCGTTGATAATGTCGAGCTTAATCACGAACGGCTCCCGGATACGGTGTCAGGATCGTTGCTTCAAGTTATTGATGCTATGGGAGATAAGGGAGATTGTCAACGGGAGCATCCGTACCGTAAACCCAATCCAGCGAAAGTGATCGGGCGATTGCGGAAATTTCAAGGCGGGCGAGGAGGCTGCGTTCCGAGGTCCCCTAAATTGCCCAATTACAAAATTGCCAAATCACTCAATGACCTACCGCCCGCTTTCGTCTTCCTTAAACATGTACTTAATGGCGGGCTTGTAAATCACCAAATTCGGTCCGCCATTTTCGCGGACCACCTTGATGCACGTCTTGTCGTACCACTCGATGATGCCGTGTACCTCTTCGCCGTCCTGCAGCACGATCACCATGGGCGTCCGCGACTGCATCTGCTTCTGATAATAAAAATTCTCCGCGTTGGTCTGCTCCGGAGGCGCCGTTTTCCGTCCACCACCGCCGCCCGGCGCGGGACGCTCCCCACGGTCGTATCCACGGTCNNCGGTCTTGCCCACGGTCTTGCCCACGCTCCGGACGGTCGTGGCGCTCGCGGCGCTCCGCCACCGGCATGTGGGTTAAGTTATGGTTCGAATTGTGGTTGCCGTGGTTATGATCGACGCGCGGCAATGCTGGACGGATCAGCTTGCGGTTTGCAAAATTCTCCTCGTCCGCTGTCGGCCTGACCGGGGTGGGATCCATGGTTTCTTTCATAGTGGCGCTCCTGCACACGCGCTCGCGCAAACCACAACTGTCAAAAAGCCCCTTGAGAGTATCAACGAAAGGCGTGAAATTTTACCTACCGTACCACAGGAGTCTCCCCATGACAATGATACTGTCGTGCCAGTATCGAACCCTTCACTATGAGATATGCCAGATCTTGCACACTTTGAAACGCCCTAGAATATCGATTGTCTTCAGAATATCAGACAGGTGGCCGTCGCCTGGCCCGCTAGCTCGTATTCGTCATATCCGTGCCTTTTCGCTCCCGGCCGCTCCCCGTAACCACCGCCACCAGCGTTGCCACTGTCACCACGGTCCAGGCCAGAACTGGCGCATACATGCCCCGATAACGGTTTTCGACGAGCTTCGCCTGAATCACCACGTTACGCGACGAAAGCAGATTGCCCAGCTGATACGCGAATCCAGGGAACGTTCCCCGCACCGCCGCTGGCGAGAGTTCATTCAAATGGGCTGGAATCACTCCCCACGCACCCTGCACCATGAACTGCATCAGAAATCCGCCCAGCGCAAGCATCAGGACGGTATGGGAGTACGCCCACAAAGGAATCACCGGAATAGCCAGGAGCGCGGCGATCACAATGGCCCGACGCCGGCCAATTCGCTCCGACCAGGTTCCGAACAGGATCCCGCCCAGCAAAGCGCCGACATTGGCCACGACCGTAATAAACATGACGGTTTTCGGATCGAACTGATGCCCCTTGGTTAGAAATGTCGGATACAAGTCCTGTGTCCCGTGGCTGAAGGAATTAAAGGCAAACATCAGCACTACCAGCAAAACAAACGTGCCAAGGTAAGTCAGGATGTCCTTGCCCAACCGACTCTCCGCATTTCTCGACACCTGTCCTTGCAGCCACGCCGGGGACTCATCCACTTTCGTGCGAATGTAGATCACCAGAAACGCCGGCAGCGCGCCGATCACAAACATTCCCCGCCAGCCCACAAAACGAAACACCGTCCCATAAACCAAAGCCGCTACCAAATAGCCAACCGAGTATCCCTCCTGCAGCAGTCCCGAGAAAAATCCTCGTCCCTCCGCCGGCAGTGTTTCGAATGCCAGCGCCGCGCCCACCCCCCATTCTCCTCCCATCGCGATTCCAAATAACGCCCGCGTGATCAGAAAAACTTTCAACGAAGGAGCGAAGGCCGATGCCAGCTCAAATACCGAGTACGCAATAATATCGACCATCAGGGTGCGACGCCGTCCATAGCGGTCGGCCATCATTCCAAAAAGAAATGCCCCCACCGGGCGGAAAGCCAGGGTGATGAAGATCGCTTCCGCCACATCCGAAACCTTGGCCTGGAATTGTGTGGCGATCGCGCTCACGCAGAACGTCAGAATAAAAAAGTCAAATGCATCCAGCGACCAGCCCAGAAAGCACGCAGTGAAAGTGTTCCGCTGCAGCGGCGTAAGCCTGCGGAAATGTCCGAGAAATTCCATCGAGATTCCTCCGAGTAACTCGGTACGCGCCGGAAAGTTCTGCGAATGCTAGCATAATGAGTTCCGCGACAAGCAAGAATTAACTATTTCCATGCCCGAACTCGATTCCCCCCAACGCCACGCGCCCGATCCGCTCATGCTCACCGGCTTCTGGTACCGCGCTCTGCCTGCCGATCGCGTACACCGCAATCAGCTCCACAAAGCCATGCTGCTTGAAATCCCACTGGTCGTCGGACGCGACCGCGTAGGCCGCCCCTTTGCTCTGCGCGACGCCTGTCCGCACCGCGGCATGCCGCTGCACTGCGGCAAGTTCGACGGAGAAAATGTCGAGTGCCCCTATCACGGATGGACCTTCGACGCTCACAACGGCCAGTGCCAGCTCATCCCATCGCTTACCGCTGACCAGAATTTACGGGTCGACCGCATCTACGCCGGCGGCTATCCCTGCGAAGAGCAGGACGGTTTTGTCTGGGTTTACATACCCGACCCCGGCCCGCCGGGCGCCGGATTCACCGAACCCGAAGAAGCTCCAGAACCCGCCCCCCTGATCGAGAAATTCAGCGTATCTGGAAAAGATAAAGATAAATACAAACTCGCCTACCTCACCGCCGACATGCCGGTCAGCATCGATCACGGCATCATCGGCCTCATGGATCCCGCCCACGGACCCTTTGTCCATCAAGCCTGGTGGTGGCGCAGCCGCCACAGCATCCACGAGAAAAACAAGAATTTTGAGCCCATCCCCAACGGCTTCCGCATGAGCGCGCACATGCCCAGCTCAAACTCCGCCCCCTACAAGCTTCTCCGCCTCTACGCCGCCGCCGATTCCATCACCACCACCATCGATTTCACTTTGCCCAACCTGCGCCGGGAAACCATCCGCGCAGGCAAGTACTGGTTCTCATCGCTCACCACAGTCACGCCGATCACGCGCAATCAATGCCGCATCGACGTAGTTGCCGCCTGGAACCTCTTCCGCTCGCTGCCCTTCGGCTCGGAGTTGTTGAAGTTTGTCTTCGCCAAATTCGTCGAGCAGGATCGCCGTACCATGGAATTGCAATCGGAAGGCCTGAAGCACAATCCCCATCTCATGCTCATCGACGACGCCGACCGTCCCGCGAAATGGTATTTCCAATTGAAGGCCGCCCATCTCGAAGCCAAGCGCACCGGCGCCGAGATGAAGCACCCCATGACCGGTCCGGTTACGCTGAAGTGGAGAAGTTAATCCCGAGATCAGCAGCCCTTCGCCAAGGCAAAAGTTGGATCCAGCCAGTGCAGATAGGTCTCCATCGAGTGCCAGCACACCAGGCTCTTCTTGGCGAATGCGTTTGAATCGAAAAGGTACTCGGTATCTACGTGGACGTAGTCCAGCACGACGGGTACATGCGGCGGCACCTTCGGAACCAGATCATGTTTGCTCACGATTCTCCATGAATTAATCGGGAGCGCATCGAATGTGCGCACAAATTCCTTCATACCAACGCGTGGAGATGCAAATGTGCACAGGGTCGAGATATCGAACTTGCGCTTCATCGCATTTTCCATGACGAACAAAGTTGTCAGCGCGCCGCCAAGGCTATGTCCGGTAACAACTGTGGGGCGCTGCCGTCGCGCCGATCCGTCAGCCCGCGGCGCAACACCGCGTGCGGCTTCGCGGCTGATTGCCAGCTGTTCAAGTTGGTCGGCGAACGAGCCGCTAAATGTTTCGGGGGCCGCTGCCAGGCCTGCTGCTGGCGCGGGTTGGTTGGGTAAACGGCGCTTGATCACTTTCAGAGTGCTGTAGATTTTGTCGAACCCGCATGCTACGTGGCCAGCTTTGGGTACTTGACGAAAGGCCACGGGAATCGCGAAGGCGTCGTCAAGCCATTCGATCGCGTGTTCTGTGCCCCGGATCGCGATGACGCGCGAATCCGGGTTGTTTGTCTCGTGGACGACGATTCCATAGAACTTCGGCTCTACGACGTCGAGAATAAAATCCGACATGTGAATCCACGCGCCCAGTTCCCATCCGGGAGGAATACCAGCCGGATCTGGACGAAGCGGGTCGCCACCCTGCGGCTCCAAGAACATGGAGTAAGCGGCCAATACAAACTTGCCATAGGAAAATGCTTTTGATTTATCGAGTGTTTGGCTCATGAGATTCCTCCTCAAGTCTTATCCCACGAATGCAACCGAATCGGCCCGAATACTCGAGTTGGAGCGGTCACGCTTCCTCGCCGCCGACCAGCCAGTCCATCGCCTCTTCCCGCGTCTTGAACGAGGGCAGATCGCGTTGCGAGAAGCTTTTGAAGTGTTCATAGAATACGTGGGGTAAACTTTCCGTCCCCACCCACGCCGAGCGCTTCACATAAGGACGGTCGAGCACCAGAACTTCCTTCACCCGAGTCGCCACTTGCTTATCGATCTGCGCGCCTGTGACATCCACCAGAGTAAGAACCGATCCAGGTGCGTGCCGCGCGATATCGGCGCGGATCAAATCGAGCAGCAACAGCAGCTCCTTCGCTGTGCAATGACTTAAGTCAATCACGAAGATGGCATGGTCCTTGTGCTTGATGAATCGCAATCGCTCGTCGAGGAGATTTTCACTTGAGGTCATGCCAGAAGCGACTCCACAACCGCGTAAGCCCCCTCCAGCGCGGCATCCAGCGCGGCCGCATCTTTCCCTCCAGCCTCGGCCAGGTCGGGACGCCCTCCACCCTTGCCCCCGACTTTCTGCGCCACCGGACCAATCACCTTGCCCGCCTGCACCCGGCTGGTCAAATCCTTAGTCACGCCAACGATCAAAGACACATTTCCATTCGATGCCGAGCCCAGCACCACCACGCCCGATCCGATCTTGTCACGCAGTTGATCGACCAAAGTTCGAAGCTGCGCCCGCTCCAGGTTATCCACCCGGTGCGCCAGCACTTTCACACCCTTTACATCTTTAATTTGATCGCCAATGTTCGCCGTACTCGACGATGCCGATTTCATTCGCGCCGAATCCAGTTCCCGCGTGAGCCGCTTGATCTCGGAATCTTTCTTGTCAAGTTCGGCCTTCAAAGCCTCCGCCGGAGAAGCCGTTTCCGCGTGTGTCGATCCCTCATCCGCAGTGGGTGCCCCATCCTTGCGCGTTCTTTGCGCAAGGGTGGGCGAAGCGAATGCCTGTACCACCTGTTCTAACTCATGATCCGTGCGGAAGTGTGCCAGCGATCCCAAGCCCGTAACCGCCTCCACCCTCCGCACGCCCGACGACACGCTGCCTTCTTTCAGGATCTTGATCAACCCAATCTCGCCAGTCGCGCCCGTATGCGTCCCGCCGCAAAGCTCTGTCGAGAAATCGCCAATGCGCACCACGCGCACCTTGTCGCCATACTTTTCACCGAACAGCGCCATGGCGTGATACTGGTTGATCGCCTCATCGATGGGTACATCGGTGATGGTCTCAACGATCTGGTTGCGCAGCACTTCCTTGTTGATGATGTCCTCAATATCCTGCAACTCTTCGTCTTCCACCGCGGTGAAGTGCGAAAAATCAAACCGCAAATGATTCGGCGCCACCAGCGACCCCGCCTGCTTCACATGCTTCCCCAAAACTTCGCGCAGCCCAGCATGAAGCAAATGCGTAGCCGTGTGATTCCGCATCGTCGATTGGCGAACGTCAGCATTCACGACAGCGTCAACTTTGTCGCCAACACGAATCGGCGATTTCGCGACGACTTGATGCGCCCGCACTCCCTGAATCGGTGAATAACATCCTGTCACCTCGGCAACCACAGTATTGTGATCCTCCGAGTAAAACCATCCCTTGTCACCAACCTGCCCGCCTGATTCGGCATAGAACGGCGTGTGATCAAGAATCACCTCGCCGGACTCACCAGCCTTGAGTTCCCGCGCCCCCTGCCCGTTGTGAATGATGGCTACCACTTCGCAGCCGTCAGAGCGAGTCTGACGATAACCTTCGAAAAGCGATTTCGGAAGCTGCTGATAGGCGGGATTCGCTGTTTGCTTGGCGCCGCCTTTCCATGAGGCGCGGGCGCGTGTCTTCTGCTCCTCCATCGCGCGATCGAAGCCAGCTTGATCGAATTCGAGTCCGGCGTCTCTGGTTGCATCCTGAATGAAATCCAGTGGCAGTCCGAACGTGTCGTAGAGTTGAAACGCCTTTTGGCCCGAATAGGTGCCGGGCGCCCTGCCGGGATCTGGCTGTTCCTTGAGCGTGGCAGGGGCTCGCCGAGTACGATCTGACTTCCCGGATTCTGTCAGTTCATCGCGCAGGCGTTCCGCGCCTTCATCAAATTGACGCGAAAGATATTGAATTTCCCCAAGGTCGCCCTCCAGCCTGTCCAAGCCAACTTCCATCGTGTGATGGAACCTTCGCTCTTCCTCCGCAACCACACGCACAACCTGGCCAGTCGCCACAAGCTCTGGATATACGCCGCGCATCATCTTCTCGACTTCGATCACCATCTCCGTCAGGACGACGGGACGCTTCTGCCCAAGCAGCCAAGCGTGGCGCATGGCGCGGCGCATGATTTTTCGGAGAACGTAGCCGCGGCCCTCATTCGACGGCAAAACCCCATCGGCGATAAGAAAGGCAGTCGCGCGTGAGTGGTCTGCAATTACGCGCAATGAAGCCGCGCCGTGTCGGACACGTGTGCCGTCCAAAGTCTTCGTTACGGCCTCAACGGCAGTCAACTCCGCCGCCCTTTTGATCAGCGGCGTAAACAAATCTGTCTCATAGTTAGAAATAACGCCCTGCATCACCGCCGCAACCCGCTCCAACCCCATGCCCGTATCAATCGACGGCTTCGGAAGAGGATTCAATTTCCCGCTCACGTCGCGGTCAAACTGCATGAACACCAGATTCCAGATCTCGACATACCGCCCGCAGTCGCAGGGGAAGTGGCAATCCGCATGTCCCTGCTCGGAAGCCGCCGCGCCCATGTCGTAATAAATCTCGCTGCAAGGCCCGCACGGACCCGTATCGCCCATCTGCCAGAAATTATCTTTCAGCCCCATCTCAAAAATTCGATCTTTGGGAACGCTCTGCCCCACCCACAGGTCGTAGGCTTCGATATCGCGCTCCACACCAGCCTCGCCTTTGAAAATCGTCACATACAGCTTGTTCTTGTCGATCCCGAACCACTCCTTCGAAGTAATCAGCTCCCAGGCGTAAGCGATGGCATCTTTCTTGAAGTAATCGCCNNGCTTGCCGCCCGCGCGCACGCATTTCTGCGAGGTGGTAGCGCGCGAGTAGTCGCGCTTTTCCAACCCCAGAAAAACATCTTTGAACTGGTTCATGCCCGCGTTAGTAAACAGCAGCGTTGGATCGTTCGCCGGCACCAGCGACGACGAATGCACCTCCTTATGCCCCTTCTGCACAAAGAAGTCGAGAAACTTGCGGCGTATTTCAGAGCCTGTCAGCATGGTAGGAAGAAACTTTAATTCTAGCACTGGAAAAATAGCGCCAAACATCGCCAACCTTCGGTTCCGCTCAGGGCAGGCTCCGGGCACGCTGAGACACAGAGGAGACGTTGCGTGGAATCCCCTGTTCTTCTCCGTGCCCTCTGCAGTTTAGTAGGCGTTACTGCGGCGCGGGCTTATCTGCGACTTTGTCGCCGACTTTCTTCATCTCGTGCCCGGTATCCTCGGCGCCCTTCTTTACCGTGCTGCCGGTCTTCTCGGCAACCTTCTCGGTGCCCTTTGCCGTGCTCTTGGCCACAACCTTAGTTGCGTGGCCAGTCTTGTCTGCGACTTTCTCGGTGCCCTTCGCGGTGTCTTTCGCCGCGATTTTGGTGTCGTGGCCGGTCGTTTCGGCACCCTTCTTTACATCCGTTCCCGCGTCTTGAGCCAACCCGATGGGCACTGCGCTGAACAACACTGCTGTGAGAATTACTTTCAGACGGAGCTTCATAGTGTCCTCCTGGAGAATGGTATTGGAATAGGCTTTGGAGTATGCAACATCGAAAAGGGACTTGCCAAGCGCAAGTTTCTCGGACGCTCGGAAGCCCTCCGGAGAGGCTTGACCCTAGCGCCCAACCCTTGGCCTTTAAGCGCTTTCGCTTTCCAACTCAGTCAAAGTCTCTTCGTCGACATCCCAACTCTTCAAGATGGTGAAGATCGTTTTTGTGCCAAATCCAGCGCGCGCCAACTGACGAAAAATGCGCGCCGTCGCCTTCTGATCCTTGGGCTTCACCATGCGCTTCCGCCGCAGATATTCGCGTGCCTGCTGTTCTTCGCTTACGCCCTCGAAAGCCGCGTCCACAGCCTTTTCGATCACGTCCCCGTGCACGCCCTTTATTTTCAGATCGGTGACCACGCGCCTGCGCCCAAATTTTTGATTATCCCGGCGCAGGGAAGAGAAGTAGGCGGCATACTGAGAATCGTTCAGATAGCCGCGATCCTTGAGCCGCCGGATCACCAACTCGATCAGCGTCTGCCCGTATTCCGACTCGGCGTCTTCCACGCGCGTGCGGAATAAGCGCTTCAACTCCGCAACCGTGCGCATGCGCCGCGCCAGCGCGCCTACCGCATATTCGTACAACTCATCTTCGGAGTACGACCTCTTCTTTGGTCGCAAGAACGCCATGCGCTAACGATAGCGCAAATTCGGGCTTCGGGCTTCGGCTTTCGGGCTTCAGGGTTCAGAAAGCCGAAGAGCACGGGCATCAACGAGGCTGAAGCCCGACAGCCGGAGCCCGAAGCCCGCTTTAACGTCCGCCAAAACCGGCCGACTGCATAGATTGCCGCGAGATGTCCGCAGTCGACGCAATCCCCTGCATGCGCAGCTTGAAGTCGTCGGCGTTGGAGGCGTTTTCGAGCGCCGTTTCGTAGGCGACCAGCCCCGCCTGGAATAAATCCCATAAAGACTGATCGAAAGTCTGCATCCCGTATTGCGAAGTACCGGCCGCAATCGCGTCGCGAATCGATCGCGTCTTTTCCGGCACCAGCACGCACTCCCGGATGAAAGCCGTATTGATCATGACCTCGACTGCCGGCACGCGCCCCTCAGAATCGCAGCGCCGCACCAGGCGCTGGCTCACGATGGCACGCAACACCGCGGCCAACTGCAAGCGAATCTGCTTTTGCTCAGGCGGCGGGAAAATAGAAATGATTCGATTGACAGTTTCCACTGCGTCCAGCGTGTGCAACGTAGAGAAAACCATGTGGCCCGTTTCCGCTGCGTGCAGCGCAGTGGAAATCGTTTCCAGATCGCGCATTTCGCCGACCAGGATCACATCCGGATCTTGACGCAGAGAAGCGCGCAACGCAGCGCTGAACGACGGCGTAT
Source organism: Acidobacteriaceae bacterium (assembly GCA_003164855.1). Classification (GTDB taxonomy): domain Bacteria; phylum Acidobacteriota; class Terriglobia; order Terriglobales; family Acidobacteriaceae; genus Sulfotelmatobacter. The sequence continues at coordinate 4,244 of PLUI01000038.1, read as the reverse complement.
CCACTCCGATTTCGCGCTGGTTCACGTAGCCCTTTTTGTCGCGATGCAGAAATTCGATTGGATCTTCAATCGTGATGATGTGTTCGGCGCGACTCGAATTCACTCGATCCACCATCGCCGCCAGCGTAGTCGATTTACCAGAACCGGTCACGCCCGTCACTAACACCAGCCCGCGTGGCATTTCGCAAATCTGTTCCACCACCTTGGGCAGAAATAGTTCGTCGAGCGCGCGAATCTTCGTGGGAATCACGCGCAGCACCAGTCCCACGTTGCCGCGCTGCTGGAAGATGTTCACACGGAAGCGTCCGAGCCCGGCTACGCCGTAGGCCATATCGATTTCCGTGGTCTCTTTGAATTTTTGTTTCTGCCGCGCCGACATCATGCTGAACGCCATGGTGAGCATATCCTCGGCGCTCACTCGTGGCTGGTCAGTCAACGGCACCAACTCACCGTCAATGCGCAGGTGAGGATAGTTTCCCACCTTCAAATGCAAGTCGGAGGCTTTGCGTTCGGTTGCAATCCGCAGCAGATCGTCAATATTCATCGAAGGGTTTCCCGGGAGGCGCTCTGCCTCACAAGCTCTGCCTATGATGAACCGAATCGTCACCTTCCCCAAGATGACCTAGGTAATGGGCGTCGCTCTGCGGTGGGACAACGCCTTCAGTGTTTCGAGGAAGTTCTGCAATGGGAGAAAAAGGGGCGCGACGGAATCGCGCCCCTTAGAATTTACAAATTCCTAAACTGCAACCGGCTGCTTGCTGCGAACCGGCACCGGAGTCAGCCAGCCGTGGCGATCGTCTTTTTCGCCGCGCACGATGGCGTAGAACTCTTTCTGGATTACCTTGGTGACAGGTCCAACACCGCCTTTGCCTACTTTGATCTTGTCAACGGAGCGGATCGGCGTGACTTCGGCAGCCGTGCCGGTGAAGAAGGCTTCGTCGGCGATGTAGAGCATCTCGCGCGGAATCATCTGCTCGACAATCGGAATATTCAGGTCGCGCGCGATCTGCAGCACCGAATCGCGGGTGATCCCGGGCAGCACCGAATTCCCCAGCGGCGCGGTGATCAGCTTGTCGTGATGAACAATGAATACGTTCTCACCCGAGCCTTCGCTGACGAATCCGTTGACGTCGAGCGCAATGCCCTCGGCAAACCCGTTGACAATGGCTTCCATCTTGATGAGCTGCGAATTCATGTAATTGGCGCCCGACTTCGCCATGGCGGGCAAGGTGTTCGGCGCAATCCGCGTCCATGACGAAACGCAGACGTCGCAGCCCTCGCCTTCGCCGCCCAGATATTTCCCCCACGGATAATTGATGATGTAGACCTCGGTAGGCGAGTTGAACGGATTTACTCCCGCCTCGCCATAGCCGCGGAGAATAATAGGCCGCACATAGCACGGCCACGCGCCATTGCTGCCAACGGTTTCAAGCATGGCCTTCACCAGTTGGTCGCGGGTGTAATCGACATCGATGCGGTAGACCTTGGCGGAATTCAGCAGGCGCTCAATGTGCTCGTTGGCGCGGAAGATCGCCGGCCCCGAAGGCGGCGCGTAGCAGCGAATCCCCTCAAACACCGACGAACCGTAGTGGACCACGTGCGACATCACGTGAATCGTGGCTTCTTCCCAGGGGATGAGCTTGCCGTTGTGCCAGATATTTTCTGACTTCTCGATCGCCATGCGGACTCCTTCGGCTGCGGGCTGCGCTACAAAACATTATATCTGGCGAGGGCGGGAAGTTCACGCGCAGGTATCAAGTGTATTCGGCTGGTTTCTAATGACTTCCGGTTTCCGCTGCTGCGGGAACGGATGTAGGCGACAGGCTTGCCTTCACTGTTGTTCCCGGCAATTCATCCCCGCGGAAATACTTTTCCTTGTCGGCCTTCATCTCGGGCATGGCGGCGTAGGGCTTCGAGTAGTCGTTGGCGGCGTTCCAGAATAAGAATCCGATGCCGCCTTTTTCTTTGGCGGTGGCAACCTGCACTTTGATGTATTCGGGCGAATAGGTTTTGGTGCGCCAGCGGAAGGCTTGCAGCCAGGGGCGGATGACTACGCCACTGCCTTTGGTGATCAGGTCGAAGCGCTGCATGGATTCGCCGATGAAGTGCTCGGGGGCGTCGCCGGGGTGCTCGATGTTATCCATGCCGAAGAAGTGTGAGGGGTAGATCATGGGCGAGAGCACGTCACAATATTTCGCCATGCCTACGATGTCTTGTCCGGTGTGGGAGAGATCGACTTGGCGCTGCCAGGCCATTACTCCGAAGACGTCGAGCGAGAGCAGGACCCCGGTGGGATGGAGTTCGGCGTAGGCCTTCTTGAGGAAGTTAACGATTACGTCGGAGCGCTGCATGGCTTTACACGAACTGGCTTTCGTGGTGGTTCCGCCTTGCTTCGCATCGGCGGGACGGGCGAGGCGCCCGTCGCCACATGGGTCTTCCGTCTGAAACACGAAGCTGGCATCTTTCTGATCTCCTTCGGCAGGGAAGCGGACGTAGTCGAACTGAATTTCGTCGGCGCCGGATTGCGCTACAAACTTGGCTAGAGCGATGTTGTAATCCTGAACCTTTGCGTTCGAGGAGTCGGTCCAGACCAGCTTGCCGTTCTCGCGCCACGGCTGCTTGTTTTTCTTCGACTGGACGGCTAGTTCGGGATGCTCGACCACCATGCGCTCGTCGCGGAAGATGGCTACACGGGCGATGGCGTGCATGTTCTCTGAATGCAGGAAGTGGACAAACTTCGGAAGGTCGTGAATATAGACCTGATGCTTGCCGAGCAGCGGGTGCTCGAAGGGAATAGTCACGCTGCCGTCGGAATCTTTGATGTCGAAGACCACGGCGTTGCCGCCGACTTCACGCCAGTGGCGGATGATGCGGAGTCCGTGGTCGCTGGCGGCCATGATGCCGGTCAGGTAGATGGCGCGAACTTCAAAATCTTTGGCGACGGGAACGGTGTGTTCGACGATGGGTTCGGGAAGAATTCCAGGGATCGTGATCTGCTCGCCAGCTTTTAATATGTTGCCGGAGCGATTGCCGTTTCTCTGGCGGATGGCGTCGGCTAACTCGGACGACGTGAGATAAGAAGTGCTCTTCAAATACTGGTGGGCGAGGGCAGGGATGGTGTCCCCGCGCTTCGCGGTGTAGAGCTGCGTTCCAGGGAAAGATGGAATATTCGGGGCAGGAATGTCCGCAGGGCTGGGGGTGGTGGAAAGCGTCGCGCTGACCGGCTTGAGTTGTGCGGCTTGCGGAGGTGTAGCGGCAATGGTCGAGTTAGGCGGTGCGGTCTGCGGCTGGCCGGCCTGAGCCTGAAGCAAACAGAAGCGCGGGTTCAGCCTCACAGCGGCCATCCCAAATAGAATGCACGAGACAGCGGAGATAACGAGAATCGACGAGCGGCGCAAGGAATCCTCCGAGAACGGCCTGATCGCGATGCTAATGCGCAGGCCACGCTGATTCTAGTTACGACTGGTCATCTCCCCCTTGTGGGGGGTGTCGCGGGAACTCAAATCTTAGAACACTGGGGGCGCAGGGGTAAACAGGGTAGGGCGGGTTGTCGTTTGCCTGGGGTGCTTTTGAGCGGGACAGTCCCTTCCCTTATGCGCAAATTATTTCTCTCAGGACTCTTTAACTTTGCACCCGGCTCTGTTCTAATCTCGTGGCTGGGGACGTAACTCCTGCCAATAGAGGGTTTTTGCTTCCACAATCCAGCGCCTGAGCGTGGCCAGCGGCTTGCTTAATTGTAAGCACCGGGGACGCGGTATCGGGCCTGGTGGGCGGCTGATTCCTAGTGACAGAATTTGTCATCAGGAAAGTGGGAGTCGCGAAGAAGGCCCGGAGAATCCTTGGAAACGCAGGTAAAAGGCCGAGGATACGGCCTAGAAAAGGGACGAAACGCCCGGTGCAAGCCGGACAATCATTATGAGAACGAACCTCGCAACCGTGCTCGATCCAACCCGCCGCAGCAACGATGCTGGAGAGTTTGAATCCGCCCTGCGCCGCAAGATCGTCGGCCAGGACCAGGCTGTGGAAAAAGTCGCCGAAATTTACCAGATGTTTCTGGCGGGGCTGAACGCGCCGGGGCGTCCGGTGGGCAACCTGCTTTTTCTGGGGCCGACGGGCTCGGGCAAGACTCGTGTGGTGGAAGCCATGGCCGAGGCCTTGTTCGGCGATTCGCACGCCTGCATCAAGATCGATTGCGCCGAGTTTCAGCATTCACACGAGATTGCGAAGCTGATCGGTTCGCCTCC
>PLUI01000241.1:6837-11290 GCA_003164855.1 Acidobacteriaceae bacterium | reverse complement strand
GCTGGCGGCGGAGATTACCGCGCGCACCGGCAAGAATCCCGGAGAACATTACCGCGAACTGACGGCAGAGTTCGGCATCCCGTACTACACGCGCATCGACGCGCCCGCCACGCCCGAGCAGAAAGCAAAGCTGGAAAAACTCACACCGGATGCGGTAAAGGAGTCAGACCTGGCGGGTGAGGCAATCACCGCCAAGCTGACCAAAGCCCCGGGCAACGATGCCCCAATCGGCGGCTTGAAAGTTGTGGCGGAGAGCGGTTGGTTTGCAGCACGACCCTCCGGTACCGAGAACATTTATAAGATCTACGCCGAGAGTTTCAAGAGCCAGACCCATCTGAACGCGATCCTTCGCGAGGCGGAGGAGATGGTGAATCATGCGCTGGGTTCCTCCGGAGTCGTCCCTGAGCAGCGAGGCCGGACATGAGCGGCAATGGCGCGCCCATTAATATGCCGCCGTTTCCGCCCGAATATCGTGCTTCTGGCTTGCNNATCGTCTCCACGATGCCGGCCAGAGGTGGTGGCAGGCGCTGCCGCTCGGTCCGACTGGTTACGGAAACTCGCCCTATCAACCAATGTCATCGTTTGCCGGCAACGCGCTGCTGATCAGTCCCGGAGAGCTCATCGCGGACGGGCTGATAGAGGCAAGCGATACTCAGTCTCACTTCTCCGCGGACGCGGTTGACTACGATTCTGTTCTCCCGTTCAAACAGCGGCTGCTCGAAACGGCATGGACAAACTTCAAAGCCGGGCAGCGCAGTGACACCGATCTCAGTGAGACAGATCTCGCGACTGCCTACGACGAGTTCTGCGCCAGGCAGGCGCATTGGCTGGAAGACTACGCTCTGTTCCGGGCNNCGCAGCCCGAGTGCTCTCGCCGAGGCGCGGCGAGAGTTAGCAAGTCAAATGGATCAGGTTCGCTTCGCGCAATTCCTGCTGTTCCGCCAGGCCGATCAACTCAAGGAGCATGCCCATGCCAGGGGCGTGAGCTTGATCGGCGATCTGCCTTTCTTTGTTTCCCCGGACTCCAGTGATGTTTGGGCGAACCCTGAGCTATTCCTGCTCGATGAGCAGCATCGGCCACGCTTCGTCGCCGGAGTTCCTCCCGATTATTTCAGCGCAACAGGTCAACTGTGGGGCAATCCCGTTTATAGCTGGGATGCCGTGCGTGCGACTGGCTATCGGTGGTGCATCGACCGCTTGCGTGCGCTGCTGGCTCACGTCGATGTGATTCGCCTGGATCACTTCCGCGGGTTCGCAGCTGCGTGGCACGTTCCTGCCGGAGCGCCAACGGCTCAGTCGGGGCAGTGGGTGGCGGGTCCGGGAGCCGGCTTTTTTCAAGCGGTGCAAACCGAGCTGGGCCATCTACCATTCATTGCGGAAGACTTGGGTGTGATTACACCCGATGTGCAGGCCCTGCGTGACCAGTTTCAGCTGCCCGGGATGCGTGTCCTGCAATTCGCCTTCGATGGTCATGCGGACAATCCATATCTGCCGCAAAATTTCGTCCACAATACAGTCGCCTATACCGGCACGCATGACAATGCCACAACTCGACAATGGTATGAGGAATTGCCCGACTACCAGCGGCAAAACTTCTGGAGCTACCTCAAGCGTGCGCCGGGAACCAGTGCGGATGCCGCTCCGGAGTTGATGCGCCTGGCATGGTCGTCACCAGCGGCGCTCGCGATTGCTCCGTTGCAGGATTTGCTCAACCTGGGAAGCGAAGCTCGAATGAACGTGCCGGGTCGCGCGGATGGAAACTGGCGCTGGCGCGTCCGAGAAGACATGCTATCCCCTCAGGCTTTTCAACGGCTGCAGGATTTGACGGAGAGTTCCAATCGCTCGGTCAGTCCTGCAACATCTGTCCGGACGCAAGTGGACCGCGGACGGGCGACCGCTCAAATCTAGAAACAGACGGGAGGTTAGCCTGGTCATTCAAATCGCCAAGAGTATTCTCCTGGTCGTGAGCGCTCTGTTTCCGATTGTGGATCCGATCGGAGGCGCTCCGGTCTTTCTGCTGCTCACGCGTGACTACGCGGCCGAGACACGACGAGTGCTGGCTCGCCGCATTGCGGTAGATAGTTTCATACTGCTGATCGGGTCCTTTACTCTCGGGGCGCATGTGCTCTCCTTCTTTGGGATTTCGCTCCCGGTTGTGCAGGTCGGCGGTGGTTTGATCGTGATTTCAACGGGCTGGGCGATGCTGAATCAGAAAGACGCGAACGATCAAGGCTCACCCAGGCGAACGGTCACCTGCGCCGATGCTCTGAGTCAGGCGTTCTACCCGCTGACGCTTCCTTTGACCGTCGGTCCCGGCTCCATCTCGATTGCGATCACTTTGGGGGCGAATGCGCCGCAGCATTGGACCGGAAACCTGCTGGCGATTCTCGCGGCGGCGATCGGTTCCGCTTTCTTAGGAGTAACCATCTACCTCTGCTACGCCTACGCAGATCGGCTCGCGAGCAAGCTGGGCCCCACGGGCACAAACGTAATTTTAAAGCTCACCGCGTTCCTGCTGGTGTGCATCGGAGTGCAGATCTTGTGGAACGGCGCGAGCAAATTGCTCAGTTCGTTGCCGCAGTTTGGCGGAGCGGCAGCGCTGCCGCATTGACCGCCAGGCGAGCGGTTGGAGTGGATGCTGAAGTGGATGAAAGAGAGGCACAGTGAACAGTTCAAGCGTTGATGTGCTCGCCAAGATGGATGGTCTGGCCAAGGCTGCCAACACCGTGGCGGTCCCACTCGTGAAACGACCGACCTGGGAGCAGGCTGAGGGCAACCCATTGCCACTTGGCGTCAACTGGATCGAAGAGGAGCAAGCCTTCAATTTTGCCGTTCACTCCGAACATGCGGAGAGCGTCACTCTATTGCTTTATTCTCCGGCCGATCTGGTGAATCCTCTTCTGAGGCTTCAGTTGGATTTTTTGCACAACAAGTCGGGGCAGATTTGGCACTGCCGCGTCCCAGTCACAAAGATTCCTGAGGCTCGCTATTACGCATACTCCGTCTCGGGACAGACCATTCCTCAACTCCATAGCTTCGACCCGCAGAAGGTTCTCCTCGATCCGTACGCGAAGTGCATTTTCTTCCCACCCGCTTTTGATCGGAACTTGGCCATGCGAGAAGGATCCAATGCAGGCAGCGCGCCTTTGGGAGTGCTTTTTGATCACCGATCGACATTTGACTGGTCGGGGGTTCGGCCTCCGCATCATGAGTCGGATGCGGTCATCTACGAACTTCACGTGAGAGGTTTCACGAAGAACCCAAACTCAAGTGTCGACCCGTCGCGTGCCGGTACATACGCCGGTCTCGTGGAAAAGATCCCCTATTTAAAGGAACTCGGAGTGACGGTTGTAGAACTGATGCCGGTTTTTCAGCGTGACCCGCAAGAAGGCGACTACTGGGGCTATATGCCTTTGAATTTCTTCGCGCCGCATGCTCAGTACGCGAGCACACATCGTCCTGACGAGCAGCGTATTGAATTCAAGAATATGGTGAAGGCTTTTCATCAGGCCGGTATCGCCCTGGTGCTGGACGTCGTGTACAACCACACCTGCGAGGGAGACTACAAGGGGCCGATCTACAGCTTCAAGGGTTTCGACAGCGCCGGCTATTACATGATGACCTCCGATCCGGCAAACCCCTACGCCAATTACTCCGGCACCGGCAATACCTTGAATTTCGGCCAGGCACATGTGCGCAAGATGGTGATTGACAGTCTGCGCTATTGGAAGCGAGGGATGCATATCGACGGATTCCGCTTTGATCTGGCGTCGGTATTCAGCCGCAATGCGGATGGATCTCTCAACTGGGGCGAAGCGCCGATCTTCAGTGAAATTGCCGCGGACCCGGAATTAGGCCGGGTGCGTTTGATCGCGGAGCCTTGGGACACTGCCGCTTATCAGCTCGGGCGCGGCTTTCCCGGCCTGACTTGGCTCCAGTGGAACGGGCGTTTTCGAGACGACATCCGCCGTTTTGTTAAAGGCGACACCGGGATGGTTCCCGAGGTGATGCGACGTATCTATGGCAGCGATGATTTGTTTCCAGACAGCCGCGCCGACGCTTATCACGCTTTCCAGAGTGTGAATTATGTAACGTCCCACGACGGCTTCACGCTCTACGATCTGGTCTCCTATGACCGCAAACACAATTGGCAAAACGGAAATAATAATCAGGACGGTACTGACGCGAACTACAGCTGGAATTGTGGGCAGGAAGGGGATGAAGGCGTCTCCGCGGCAGTCCGCCCATTGCGCCGCCAGCAAGTAAAGAATTTCTGCTGTCTGCTCTTCTTATCCAACGGTACGCCGATGTTTCGGGCCGGCGACGAGTTCCTGAACACGCAATTTGGCAACAACAATCCTTACAACCAGGACAACGAAATTGGATGGCTGGATTGGAGTCAACTCCAATCCAATAAGGACATTTTCCGGTTCTTCAAGAAGATGATTGCGTT
>PLUI01000241.1:0-6729 GCA_003164855.1 Acidobacteriaceae bacterium | reverse complement strand
TCTTATGTCGACCCAAGAAAAGCGACACTCGGGAGGGTCCATGAGCACGCGATCGAGGGTCATTATCGTCGGTGGCGATTCACAAAGTGCCGATAGTCTGGCCAGCTCGGCCCCACAGGAAGTGACGATCCCTGCGTCGGGCAGCACTTCCACACGCGCGCCCGATGAACTGGTAAGGCTATTGCCATTGATGGCCGGGGAACTGACGCGAATTAGCGGAAGCGCCGGACGAACAGAGTGTGGCGCTCGGAGCGATAGTAGCCAACTCCGTAAATGGTAGCTTTGCCCTTGGTCGAATAAATCACCTGGCGGATGCGCAACATGGCAGCCCCCTTCGACAATGCAAACATTTCGGCGAGATTGGTGTCGGCCGTGGTGGCATCGATTTCCTCGTCGGCATAGGCCAGTTCCACGCCGTAGTCGCGCTGCAAGGTAGCAAACAGCGAACCTCTTCCCAAGGGAGCATTCACCAGTCCGGAAAACTCGGCTGCGGGAAGATAGACGGTCTCCAGAGCGAACGGCTCCTCCCCGGTCAGACGCAGGCGCGCGATCTTGATCATCCGGCTGGCTCCGGGCAGGCCGAGACGCGCCGCAATTTCTTGTTCGTCCTCAATAATCTTGGCTACCAGCACGCGGGAATGCGGCGCGAGTCCGCGGCCCGCCATTTGTTCGGTGTAGCTCATCAGCTTGTTGAAATGGATTTTCGGGGCAGCGACAAAAGTGCCGGCGCCGCGACGGCGTTCGACAACGCCTTCGCGCTCCAGTCCCGCCAGCGCGTGGCGGGCCGTCATCAGGCTGACCTTATGGGTCTTTGCCAATTCGCGCTCGGAAGCCACCGCGTCGCCGGGATTGAGTTCAGCGGCCTCAATCCGTTTGCGGACGGCGTTCTGAATTCGTTTGTAAGCCGGAGTTCCGTTGCCGTGATTTCCTGACATAGTCGGATTTTTTCCAGAGTGCCGCTTGCCTCTCAACGACGGCAACTGGCCTCCCAAGCTCGCACTTCAGTTCTCCGAGCGCTATTTCAAGCCTCGCTATGCTATATAGCTTATTAAAACGCTTCTGTAAAGGACAAAGTCTTGGAGCCACATTCAACGCCCGCGTTAAGGCTGCAATTGCTATAGAGCAAAGAAATCAGACCGCTGCTTTATCTCAGGCACCTGAGTCGTTTGCGCAAGCCAGGAACGCGGGATACCTGTCCAATACCTAATAAATACAAGAAATCGATCCGGGCAATCGTAGAATCCGCATCAACTTCAAAATCGGAAGCCGCAGTCTGCTCCTTCGAAGTGATATAGGGCATTTCGGAACGCTATGAACAAGATTTCCACAGGCCTATGCATTTTCTTCTTGACCGTGAGGTGGCACGTGCTATATAGCATAGTGCGAATGTACTAGGTGCCGATTTGCGATGTCCAGGTACGAACGGCTCCCAGGAGGCGGTGCGATGAAAAAACTAGCGTGCGGGTTCGTGGTTCTGCTGACACTCGTAGGGATTATTGGAATTTCGACTCCGGCGACAAGCCAGGAGGTGACCGCCGGAATCGTTGGCACGGTGACCGACCCGAGTGGCGCGCCGATCAACGGCGCCACGGTCACCGCTCGAGATATCGAACGTGGCACACTGTGGAACGCCACCACGAGTGCTGCCGGCGCCTATAGCTTCACCCTCCTTCCGGTGGGATCTTACGAGGTAAAGGTGACAGCCGCAGGGTTTCAGACTGCCCTCCACCCACCTTTTGTTCTCGTGCTAAACCAGACGGCGCGCGTCGATGTGCAGATGAAGGTTGGGCGGATCAGCGAGACGGTGGAAGTGACAGGCGCGGCGCCAATCCTTCAGACCCAGACCACCGACGTGAGCACCCTGATTGACGCTAATACCAATGTCAGCTTGCCGCTGGCCTCGCGCAACTATCTTCAGCTTACTTTGCTGGCCCCCGGAGTTACCAACGTCGACCCTGATGGAATGCGGCAGCCGCAGAGCATGACCAACTCCGGCCGCCCCTACATCAACGGGAACCGCGAGCAGGCCAACGAATATCTGATCGATGGCATCCTTAATAGCGAAGACAAGAACAATGAAGTTGGCTATACCCCCGGCATCGACTCCATTCAGGAATTCAATCTGATCACGCAGAACGCCTCCGCGGAATTCGGCAACTACCAGGGCGGAGTGGTAAGCGTCAGCACCAAGTCAGGAACCAACCACATTCATGGGGATTTGTTTGAGTTCTTCCGCAATGACGCGCTGGATGCAAACCTTGCCTCATCAGGATGGACGCGGGGCGTAGACGACAATATTAACAACAGTAATCCGGGCTTTAACGCCCAGGGCGTACAAAACAAACCAGAGTTGCGCTACAACCAGTTCGGGGGCACGATCGGCGGTCCGATCATCAGGGACAAGCTATTCTTTTTTGCGGATTATCAGGGACAGCGTTTGGTGAATGCGGGCCAAACCGGCGCGCAGGTATTGACCGCGCAGGCGCGGACCGGAGATTTCGGCCAGCTCTGCACCGATTTCGGAGGCTCATTCAATGGCGCTGGCCTATGCCAGGGGGCGAACGCTCCCAGTGGAGTGACGACCCAACTTCTCTATCCATCCGGCCCAAACGTCGGCCTGCCCATTCCAAATAACAATCTGGCCGCCGCCGGCTACACGGTTGATCCCGTGGCCTCAGCCATTTTCGCCCAGACCAAGTACTATCCGCTGCCCTCCGTCAACACCCTCACTGGGAATAACATTTTCTATAACAGCGGAAATGACCTTAACAACAACCAGGGCGACCTGAAGATTGATTACAACCTCTCCCAGAAAGACCATATTTTCGGACGCTGGTCGCAAATGGATTTGAATCAACCCACCTTCACGGGTTGCGTTTTCTGTAATAGCGGAGCCACCGAAGGCAGTGACGAGCCGGTTCGCAACGCCGTAATCAACTGGACTCATGCCATCACCTCCAACCTGCTCAATGAGGCGCGGGTGGGCTTCAACGCGGTCCGGTACGATTCGACCATTACGCCAACTTCTTCGCTGGGCAATATCAGCCAACAGCTCGGCATCGCGGGCGGCAACATTGAAAAACCAGGCTTGGTTCAGATCAACATCGACGGCAGCAACGGCGGGGCGGCCGGCTTGGGATTGCAAAATCTCATTCAGGTCTTCCACTCTACCCAGGGCCAGTTCGAAGATAACCTGATCTTCACCCACGGTCGCCAGCAGATAAAGACCGGATTCCAGTATGTGAGAGAACGTCAGGATTACATTTACGCTGGAAATGACGGAGTGTTGGGCGCTCTGAGCATCGCTACCGCAACTGGTTCAGGGCTGGCCGATTTCTGGTTGGGCAACGTTGCGGGTGGAACCAGTTCACCCCGGGATTTTGGCGGCCAGGTGAGCGATCCAGCCAAGCTTCGGGGGAACGTCTTCGGTGCGTTTGTGCAGGATGACTGGCGCGTAACCAACAACTTGACGTTGAATTTGGGCCTGCGTTTCGAAGATCACACTCCGCTTGCGGAAATCGATAACCGCGCCGTTAACTTCGGCCTCTACACCGGAACCATCTACACGGCAACTGGCGTGGATGGTACGCAGAAGTTCAGCAATCCGGCGCTTTACAACAACTACACAGGAATCGGCGATTTTCTGCCCCGTGTTGGCTTTGCCTGGTCCCCGGCCGTCTGGCATGGTAAGACCGTAATCCGCGGGGGATTCGGCATCTCCGAATTTCTGGAAGGCGGCGGTAGCAACGAAGAACTCAACATGAACCTGCCGTTCGGCGTTCTCGAGCAATACGCTGCCGGCGGCATCGGCACACTGTCGAACGGTTTCGGAGGTTCCGCCAGCTCCGCAGCGTGCCCCCAAGGCATCGTTTTCAGTTGCTACGCGGGTAATCGAATCAGGGTCTATGATCAGAATTTCAAGCCCGCCATGATCGATCAGTGGAACCTCACCTTCCAGCAGCAGCTGACCAATACACTAACTTTCCAGATGGGATACGTTGGCGAACGGGGAGCGCACCTGCTGAACTTTGAGGATATTGCACAGTCCATTCCGCTAAACGCTCAGGGGCAGATTGCCGGAGCTGGGCAACTTATTACCAGCCGAATTCCCGGACCGTTCCTGGGAGGCGGAACACCAGGGTCACTCTATCTGGCGGACAATGTGAATTTCGGCGGCGCTCAAGCTTTGGCTGGAACCAATATGTCCAACTCCGATCAGAAATACAATGCGCTGCAGGCGGTTTTGCAAAAGCGCATGGGTAACGGATTGGAAGGCCAGGTTGCGTACACCTGGTCCAAATGCATGAGCAATTCGCCCGGCTATTTCGGCACGGGCTGGGGCAGCACCACCGCCACCAGTTCTGGAGGACAGCCCGGCTGGGAAAATATTTACGATTCGCGTCTCGATTGGGGACCGTGCTACTACGATCAAACTAACATTGTCACCAGCTACGTCACCTATGCCCTCCCCTTTGGTCACGGCAAGCAATTTGGTCATGACATGAACCCAGCGCTGAGTGCTGTGCTCGGGAACTGGGAGATCGGTGGCATCGTCACCTTGCACAGTGGCAACGCTCTGACCCTGAATAACTTCGGAGGCTGGGCCGGCGACGGTGGCAATGCCGACAATACAAACGGTGTCGATCCGCAAACCTTGGCTGGTCTACCGGACTGCAATGGTCCAGTAAAGGTTCTCAATCAAAGAGTGAATGCCGTGGGTGGAGCTGGTGGTTCGCCCGGATATATTCAGTGGATTGACCCATCCAATGTAACCGCGGCAGCGCCCAACACGTTTGGAACCTGTTCGGTAGGCAATGTCAGAGGCCCAGCTTACGCCAATGTTGATCTGAGCCTTCACAAAGACTTCCTGGTCACCGAAAGCAAGCGGCTGGAGTTCCGCTTCGAAGCTCTCAATGCTTTCAACCACCCGGTGTGGGATTTCTCCGGAGGACCGGCCGATGGATCGTTTGACCCATCGGGCAGTTGCGCAACCTGTGCCAACCCGAACTTCGGCCGCATCACCGGGTCCCAAGGAGCGCGGGAAATGCAGTTTGCTCTGAAGTTCTACTTCTAACCGCAGAACTGCGTTCACGTATCGATAGCAGGTCTCAAGCAAGGCAGGCGCTCAATGCGCCTGCCGTTTCATTTGCCGTCGGCAGCTATTTCGACCAGCAGCGATCGAATTCCACAATCGCGGAGAAGTTCGGTGGGCCATGTTTTCGGCATATAATCGGCGAATGCGTTCAGGGTTCCGGTCCACCTTTCATTTACTTCTTCCTGCTTCGTTATTGATTTGCCTTTCATCCCTCGGGATCGCATCGCCGCAGACGTCACAGAAAAGCGTTACCACCGCGGACCCGGAAAAGGCTGCCACGCTCGCTGAGAGTGGCCATTGCGTGGAGGCTCTGCCTCTACTGAAGAAAGCCATTCGGCTTACTTCGGCTCATGATCTTAAGAAGCGTCTCGGCCTCGATGGCCTGCACTGTGCCATGACGCACAACACTCCCTACGACTCGCTCGAGTTCCTTGCCGTGCTCAGCCGTGACTTCCCGCATGACCCGGAAGTCCTCTACGCGGCCACTCATGCCTTTTCCGACCTGTCGATGCGCTCTTCGCAGGATCTGGCGCGGGATGCTCCCTTCTCCTATGAGGTTCACGAGTTGAACGCCGAGGCGCTCGAGATGCAGGGCAAGTGGGACGAAGCGGGCGTGGAATATCGCAGGATTCTGGAGATCAACCCCATGCTGCCTGGAATTCACGCGCGTCTGGGCCGCACGCTGCTGTCGAAGCCGCAACCTTCGCCGACCGAAGTGGAGCAGGCCAAGAAGAATTTTGAAGAGGAACTCGAAATTGATCCGAGGAACGCCGCTGCCGAATATGTTCTCGGCCAGCTGGCGGCGGATTCTAACGATTCTTCGACGGCGATCCGGCATTTTGAGCACGCCACCAGGCTGGATACGACTTTCTCCGAGGCCTATCTGGGGCTGGGAATGGCGCTAAATTCCGCGAAACGATTCACTGAGGCAATTCCGCCGCTGGAGACCTACGAAAAACTCGCTCCGGATAGTCCAACCGGGCATTACCAACTGGCCTTCGCCTATGCAGGAGCGGGCCGCCGCGATGACGCCAATCGCGAGGCGGGATTGCAACGGCAAACTGCGGAGGCGCTGGAGGCGGTCAAGCGCAAGGCAGCGATCGCGCAAGAAAAGCAGCAAGGTACCGATCCGCAACCGGCGGAGCCGAAGTAGAAATGTCGTTGCGAAGACGGGATTTTCTGCGGACACTGGCAGCGACGCTCATCGCGCCAATGGCTCCGCGATTTTCCGCTGCCGCCGATGCCGGTTCCAATCCTTTCTCCGAAATTCCTCCTTCTGCGAGCGGCATCACTTGGGTGCACACTGCCGGACTTTCGGCCGAAAAATATCTGCCGGAGTCGACCGGCGCTGGCTGCGCGTTTTTCGACTACGACAACGACGGCTGGATGGATATCTACCTCGTAAACAGCGGCAAGTGCGACATATTCACTCCGAGCCAGCCGCTCCGCAACGCCCTTTACCGGAACAACCGCGACGGGACATTCACCGACATCACCGAAAAGGCCGGCGTCATGGGCGGCGGGTGGGCACAAGGCGTTTGCGTTGGCGACTACAACAACGACGGCTTTGAGGATCTGTTTCTCTCCAACTACGGACAGAACCGCTTGTATCGCAACAACGGCGACGGAACCTT
>PLUI01000258.1 GCA_003164855.1 Acidobacteriaceae bacterium | reverse complement strand
ACGGCTGCAAGGCACAGGCATGCAGGTGCTGGACGTCCGCCGCGAGCGGGAGTGGGAGGATGGGCACATCGCGGCCGCTTCCTGGTGGCCGCTGGATAACTTCAAAGTTGCGCCTCCAGAGATCGATCGCAATATTCCAATCGCAGTGCACTGCAAAGGCGGATACCGCAGCATGATTGCGTGCAGTCTGCTGCAGCGTGCTGGTTTCGAGAATGTGGTGAATGTGGTGGGCGGCTTCGACGCCTGGCAGGCGGCAAAGCTTCCGGTGGCTGCGGAAAAGCCGCTTGGGGCCTAGATGTTCGCATTCCCCCCTCAGCTCAACGTAACCGAGGTGATGACTCCCTCAGGGTAACAGAGTAGCGGCGAGCACAAGAACGTGTGAATCATTCGGTAAGCTAATGCTCTGGACAACCTTGGCGGAATGCAGCGCAAACCTGTAGGCATAAAGACTGAACGTCCGGTTGTCCTTGGTTCCGTTCTCATAATTCCGGTATGCCATGGCGACGCCTTCCGACTCGCCAGCGAATTTCTGTGGCGTGAACCAGTCGCTGAAGCTCTGAACGAATTTCGAACTCGTTCCGTCGGTGTAGGTCACTATGAAAGTCTGGGATGTTTGATTTCCCTCAACGCCAGTTGCTAGCAGCATGAGACCGGAGAACTGGCCCTGTGGTAGAGCAACCGACTGGCCACTGCAGCCGACGGCATCGAGTTCATTGGTCGGGCCAAAATCGAACAGTATGCTGTTGAAAACTCGCGACGTGGTCAGCAAGTTCGCTGAGTACGAATAGCCTGTGCCATCCAGGCCTCCGGTCGAATACTTCGTGCCGTCAGTGTAGATTCCGTTCACGTTGAATTGCGAAGATAGATTGACCTGCGTGCCAGTTCCCGTCGTGCCCACGGCCGCGCTGACGGCCAGGGTGAAAGCAAAGGTTTGAGTGATGCTGCCGGAAGTGCCCGTCACAGTCACAGAAGTGAATCCCGTGCCGGCAGAAGAGGTCGCAGCGAACTGTATTTTTCGTTTACTGCCAGTTTGTTGGATCGAGGCCTTAACCCCTTTCGGCAAACTCGACAGACTCAGATTCACGGCGCCACTAAAGCCACCGAAGTCCGTAATCGTGATGGCAGCATCGGCCTTCGAACTCTGGTTCAGGAAAACGTTCGTTGGTCCCGAAAGCGTAAAGCCGCTGGTCGCGACCGCGTTGTTGATGGCGCTGGCGTATTGTGCCGCAAGACCGGTGCCGACGAAGTCGTCATAAATCCACATGAAGCCGCCGAGAATGCCGCATTGCTCGTGCCAGCCGGTCATAATGGTTTGCACCTGGGCGGGAGTGTCGTCCTGATCCCACAGACCCGGAAAGACTGGGACTGTGCCGAAATTCCATCCTACGCACGGGTTATTCCCGCTGCCACCAGCGTAAGCCTGAAGGTGAACGCCATCTGCGGTGCCGGGAAGTTGAGTGTTAATTTGTGAAACGACATTCGTCCAATAACTACTGTCGTCGAAAGCGTCCGGCATCACGTGATAGCCCAGTTGGCCCAACATCACTCCAAACTGAATCGTAGTAGGGGAATTGAAGCTGTTCTCATCGTCGAAATCGATGGCATCCAGAGCCGGGATCGCGGCCTTCAGAGCTTGAAAATCCTGATAAAGAATGCTGGTGGGGCCAGTGCCCTGCGAGTTGACGAGCGCGGTGATGTCTTCCCAGTCTCCATAATTGGAGGAGCCGATGCTGAACGTGACTCGCTTTACCGTTCCTTGTTTCAACTGCGCCATATCTCCCGGAAAATCGGGATAGTACTCATTCCCGACATAGACGCCACCGGAGGTCAAGGGAAACTCCCCATTAAAATTCAAGTCGCCGGTGCTGCTGACCTCAATGCTCCAGACAATGGCTTCGGTGAAACCAGAATTCTCTATTTCCGTAATGTTGTTGGCCGCGTTCTTGTAGAAGGGACCGCCGCCAAAGATGCCGGTAAATCCGGTCTGAGCAGACGCCGCTCCCACAGAGAATGCTGCTGCGAGAAGCAGAAAAAAAAGAATTGCAGCGCCGCGGATGACAGCCTGATGAGAAGTGCGTATTAAGCTCACTCTTGAGTGCTTCACATTATCTCCTGGTTGGGTGCTCGCCTTGCTGGATGCGGGGTCTGGTCTGGTCCACGTCGGCGAAGTGGCTGCGACTTCATCCTCGCAAAGTCCCCAAATTATACACGTTGAGGACTCGCATCCTGGCGTTGGCGCGGTCGTCCCTTTGCCGGCAAAGGAAATTGGAGGCGCCGACGAACCCAATTTTCCCTCCTGAATGCGGTAGACTTCCTATCAAGGCCGCTGGGCGCCTGACGAATAATGAAAACCGCCAAACTGGCAAACTCCTACCGCGTTGACGATGGAAAACATTTCCGGTTGAAAGACTTTGATCCGGCTGACACTGGGCACTGGCACTCCGTCGAGGAAGCCAAAGACCAGGTGCAGAAGGACATCACGCGCATGGAGGAGTTGCAAGCCATGCTCTATGCTCAGGATCGATGGTCGCTGCTGCTGATTTTTCAGGCAATGGACGCCGCCGGCAAAGACGGTACCATCAAACACGTCATGTCGGGAGTGAATCCCGAGGGTTGCGAGGTGCACTCGTTCAAAGCGCCCTCAGAAACTGAACTGCAGCATGATTTCTTGTGGCGCACGACGCAGGATTTGCCCGAGCGCGGCCACATTGGGATTTTCAATCGGTCTTATTACGAAGAGGTGCTGGTGGTTCGGGTGCATTCTGCTGTGCTCGATAGTCAGTTGATTCCGAAATCCCTGATCACGAAAGATATCTGGAAAGAGCGGTTTGAGGATATTCACGGCTTCGAGCGGCACATGGCGCGCAACGGCACCGTGATCCGCAAATTCTTTCTGCATCTTTCGAAGAAGGAGCAGAAGCGGCGATTCCTGGCGCGGCTCGATGAACCGGAAAAGCATTGGAAGTTTTCCGAGGCGGATATTCACGAGCGCAACTATTGGGACGACTATCAGGAAGCCTATGATGAAATGATTTGCCACACCGCCAGCAAACATGCTCCGTGGTACGTGGTTCCGGCGGATAATAAATGGTTCACGCACCTGGTGGTCGCGGCGGCCATTGTGGAAACGCTGGAGGAGCTCGATCTGTGCTATCCGAAAGTGGACGCGGCGAAACTTAAAGAAATCCAGGCTGCCCGCAAACTGCTCGGGAAAAAATAGGTCGCAAACTCACGACGGCCTTTCTATTCAGGCGAGGCCGCGTTACCATAGCAACGGTTCCGTATTGTTTGCTTTCTTTTTCTTTACTTTCTTTCCATTTCTCTAAATTGGGGGCTTCGAACATGGGTGGTCGAAACACGTCTTGCGGGAACAAATCGGGAAAGACTCTGGTAGCGGCGTTGCCGGTATTGTTTGTCATCCTACTCGCGCTTTGGGCGCAGAGCGCGGTATTCGCACAAACCAAGCCGGAGCGGCAATCGAAGGCGGTAAAGCCAACCCAAACGACGACGTCGTCAACTGCAAATGCCGCTGACCAGAGTGCAAGCGCTGACGACAAAGATTCCGGTAAGCCGGAAGACAAACTTTTCAAGGGCATGAAATATCGCATGATCGGCCCCTTCCGCGGCGGACGCTCACTGACTGCGGCTGGAATTCCGGGCGATCCCACGACCTATTATTTCGGCGCGACCGGCGGCGGAGTGTGGAAGTCGACGGACGGCGCGATGAACTGGTCGCCAATATTCGATAAAGAGGGAAGTGGAGACATTGGCAGTCTCGCCGTCGCCAACTCCGATCACAACACTATCTACGTGGGCACGGGCGAGGCCTGCATTCGCGGAAACATCTCTCACGGCGATGGAGTCTACAAGTCTCTCGATGGCGGCAAGACCTGGAAGAACGTTGGACTGCACGACAGTCGCGCGATCGGCAAAGTAATCATCAATCCGAATAATCCCGACATCGTTTTCGTGGCGGCGCTGGGGCATCCTTTTGGACCGAACACCGAACGTGGCATCTTCCGCTCAACCGATGGCGGCAAGAGCTGGGAAAAAGTTCTTTACAAAGATGAGAACACCGGCGGCATCGATGTGGCCTTCGATCCTCATAACCCGAATATTCTTTTTGCTGCGCTGTGGCAGGCGCGGCGCACGTCGTGGAGCCTAACCAGCGGAGGTCCGGGCAGCGGACTTTACCGCTCGAATGACGGGGGCACTACCTGGAAGCGTCTGGAGGAACATGGTCTGCCGAAAGGTCCGTACGGACGCATCGGCATCGCCGTGGGAGCTAACTCTGATCGAGTTTATGCGCTCATCGAGGCACACAATCCTGATGGCGGCCTCTACCGCTCCGACGATGGCGGCGAGACTTGGGATTTCGTTAATCCCAGCCACAGCCTGTGGCAGCGGCCCTGGTATTACATGCACATCATCGCCGACCCCCGGGATGAAAACGTCGTCTACATCATGGATGTGGAGACGTATAAGTCGACCGATGGCGGGCACTTGTTTAACCGGATCAGAGTTCCACACGGCGACAATCACGGACTGTGGATTGATCCCAGAGATACGCGGCGCATGATTGCGTCCAATGACGGTGGAGTTACCGTCACATTGGATGGGGGCAAGAACTGGACGCGCGAGGATAATCAACCGACGGCGCAGTTCTACCACGTCACCACCGACACAGCTGTTCCCTATCGCGTATATGGTGCGCAACAGGATAGCGGAACGGTTGCCATCGCCAGCCGCAGCGACGATGGCGCCATCGATCGCTCGGATTGGTATGACGTTGGTGGAGGCGAAGCGGGCTACATCGCGCCGTATCCGCCTGACCCGAACATTGTCTATGCCGCGGATTATCAGGGCAACATCACGCGCTTTGACAAGCATATCGGACAGGTGAAATCGATAACCGAGCAGCCTGAGTTATCTGACGCGTGGGGAGCGGCGAACCTGGAGCATCGTTTTCAGTGGACGGCGCCGGTAATGATTTCTCCGCACGATCCCAACACCCTGTATCACGCGGGCGAACGCTTATTCAAAACGACTGATGGCGGAGTGCATTGGCAGGCGATCAGTCCGGATCTGACGCGCAACGATAAGAGCAAACAGATTGTTTCCGGCGGTGAGATTACTCTCGACGACTCTGGTACCGAGTACTACGACACGATCTTTGCGCTGGCCGAGTCGCCGATCACCAAAGGATTGCTGTGGGTGGGCACCGATGACGGTCTGATCCAGATTACTCGCGACGAAGGAAAAAACTGGACCAATATCACGCCTAAAGATTTGCCGGAGTGGAGCCGCATCAGCCAGATCGACGCGTCTCCCCATGATGCCGGTACGGCATACGTGGCCGTGGATCGGCATCAGAGCGACGACCTTAAACCATACATCTATAAAACCAGCGACTACGGCCAGAGCTGGACGAAACTGACCAACGGAATTCCCGATGGCAGTTTTGTTCGAGCCGTCCGCGAAGATCCCAAGAAGCGAGGACTGCTCTACGCGGGAACCGAGAACGGCGTTTTTGTTTCGTTCAACGATGGAGCGGAGTGGAAGTCGCTCAAGTTGAATCTGCCGACTACGCCGGTTCACGATCTGGTCGTTAAAGACAACGACCTAGTGGTGGCGACGCATGGGCGGGCGTTCTGGATTCTGGATGACATCAGTCCGTTGCGGCAGTTCAATGACGACGTGGCGAAGAAGGATGTCCATCTCTACACTCCGGATGCGGCTTACCGCATTCAAGCGGGTGAAAGCGGCGAGCATCATCCTTCCAAACGGACCGGACAGAATCCTCCGGCAGGTGCTGTGATTTATTACTACTTGAAAGATGCGCCGAAGGCGGGGACAGAAACGAAGCTGGAAATTATTGACTCGACGGGAAAGCTGATTCGTAAGTATTCAAGCACCGAAACAGAATTGCTGGACGAGCCTCTGGAACCGGACGATAAGAAGCCCGAAAAGGAGATAAAACCCGACGCTGGCTTGAATCGGTTCGTGTGGGATCTGCGCTATGAAGACGCCCATCGGATTCCCGGTTACTACCTTTGGGAGTACAACGGCGGGGCCAAGGGACCGGTAGCGGCGCCCGGCCAATATCAGGTGCGACTGACGGTTGGATCTGAAAGCCAGGTTGCTCCGTTCGAGTTGAAACTGGACCCGCGGGTGAAGGTGAGCCAGGCAGATCTGGCGCAGCAGTTCAACCTGCAGGCGCAAATTCACGAGGAGCTTAACCGTGTCTACGACGCGGTCAACCAGATACAGGATGTGCGCTCGCAAGTGGCTGGCCTGAAGCGTCGGTTGCCGCAGAACGCCAGCACGAAAGCCATTTCTGCGTCGGCCGACGATCTGGAGAAAAAGCTGGTAGCCGTTCGCGATCAAATGGTGAATCTCACCATCAGTGCGAACGAAGATTCACTGGCTTATCCGCCGCAAATCGATGCGAAGCTCGCCTACCTTGCCATGGACGTAGGCAGCGCGGACTCCGCGCCCACCGAGGCGGAGCAGCTTGAGTTCGACAAGCTGAAGCGCGAAAGTGGAGAGTTGCTGAGCCGCTGGGATGATTTGCAGCGTCGCGACCTGGCGGCCTTCCAAAAACTGACGGCGGAGGGCAGCCTGTCCACCGTAGTGGTTCCACCCGCGGGTCGCACCGGGGATGCGGAAAACATTGACGCTCACTAGATTGATGCGCACTAGACTGATGCTCACTAGCAAGTTCTCGCTTCTCGGCGAACGACGCTTTAGCCTGGCTTCTCGCTGAGAACTGGGAACTTGTTTTGAGTCTGTCCGCAGTTCCGTTCGGTGGTATTACTTCCGTGCCACTTCGATGGCACTGTTGTGCCCTGTACAGCGTGTCCTCAGACTGATAATTTGCCGATAGTGATGCTGATCCTCCCCTGAGGTGATGGCCGATTTGACATGGGGGTGTCTATGAGGTTCATGCATCTTTGCTACGCAGCTATGGGCTTTGCGGTGGCTCGCTGGATATTTCGTCGCCAGCCAGTGGTCGATCCTGTTACCCGGTTGCGTTCTTCGGGCCTTCTGTAAAAAGTTCTGGCTAAGTATTGGGCGTGCGTGCCCGTTGCGCTTCCATTTCGTCAGCGCACGCCCAGTTCCTTTTTCTCCGCGCGGAAGTTCTAGCACTAAGGTTTGCCCGAGTTATCTCTGTTTCATCCCTGCTTCTCACTACAATCCTGGAAGGACCTCTGCGGTTCGTGGTGATTTACCGCGGGCCGGCAGTTCGCGATATCTTCTGGCGTCGTAGCGCATTGCGCCGGATTGTGATCGGGTCCCAGGGAATTCCAGGTGCGAACACCGACAACAATCCGTTTGACCATGGCCCTGCTGATCGCGGGGATTCTCGTGCTGGCTCTGCCGCAGCGCGTTCGTGCGCAGGACGATCCCAACGAAGCACCCCTCGGAGATGTGGCGCGCAGTTTTCGCAAGAAAGTTGCCTCGCCCGAAGAAGTCATTATCGATAACGACAATTTTTCCAAAGTAGTGGAAGACGCCGAGAGCCGCAGAGCATCGGGCTCTACCATGGTGTTCTCGCTCGATCCGGGAGCAAAGAACTTTCAAGTCTCCTCCCCTGACGTTAGTTGCAGCTTTTCTTTTAGCGCCAAGACCAGTTCGCTGCTCTCCGATCCGATTGCGCTGGACGAATTGCCGCGGAGCGAATTGGCCAAATTGGACGGGCCGGCCACGNNGCGATGGAGATTCGCTGCAGGTCTCGATGCATAACGGAACAGCATGGGAGCTGCGCGAAGTAGTGATTGGGCTGACGATCCTGCGGCGCCCTGCTGCCGGCGATACGACCGCTTCCTATGGCACGGCGCGAATTGTGCCCGCGGTGGCAGACGGTTCTGCGAAACCCGTACAAGACTCTCTTCAGAAACAGCCTGATATCACCGTGCTGTTGCGAGTGAAAGGGTCGGCGGCTCCCTCGACTACGGCGTTGTTTCGCACCCAACTGAACTTTGCTCTGTTCCCCGATCAGGAGTGGCACTGGGCGATCGTGAGAGCCAAGGGAGTTCCACCGCAACCTCCAGCTGAAACAACGACGCAACTTGATCAAGTCCCCGGCCAGCTTCCAGTGCCGCCGACGCTAACCGACCCGGGCCCGCAAGCCGCGCCCTCGACTCCTGCTCCTCCTAACCCGGACGCCCCGGTCCACTAAGACTTCTGCTATCCGCTGACCGACCCTGGTCAAATCTCACGTGTTAAACTGGGCACGAATCCCACATTAAGGACACGCGATGAAATTTGGAGTCATCATCTTCCCCGGTTCCAACTGCGACCACGATGCTTTCTGGACCATTCAGCAAGTGGCCAGGCAGCCCGTCACGTTTTTATGGCACGAATCGCGTGATCTGGAAAACTGTGACGCCATCATCGTCCCGGGGGGATTCGCGTTTGGAGACTATCTCCGGACTGGGGCCATTGCCAAGTTCTCTCCAGTGATGGAATCTGTGCGTCGCTTTGCCGACGGCGGAGGCCTGGTGTTGGGAATTTGCAACGGCTTCCAGATTCTGTGCGAATCGGGGCTGCTGCCGGGAGCCCTCATGCGCAACGCGGGGCTGAAATATGTTTGCAAACCGGTGCAGGTGCGGGTGGAAAATGCTCTTACTCCATTTACCAACGCTTGTTCGCAAGGAGAAGTGCTAACCATCCCTATCGGGCACATGGAGGGCAACTATTTCTGCGATCAGAAAACACTGGATGAGTTGCTGCGCAGCAATCGCATCGTGTTTCGTTATTGCACCGCCGCCGGTGAAATCTCAGGGTCGGCCAATCCAAACGGTTCTCTGGAGAATATCGCTGGCATTTGTAGTGCAGGCGACAATGTAATCGGAATGATGCCTCATCCCGAAAGATCTGCCGAACCCGAACTGGGCTGTACCGATGGCATGAAGATCTTCCAGTCCATGGTGGGTGCCATGGCGAGCAAGTAGAACGTCCTAAGGCTGAATTTCGCAGGTCGGTTTTTTTCCACAAGATATTCTGCTTGCAAATTGTCCGATTTCTGCTAGTGTCTGCGCAAAGCGCTTCCCATTTCGACCCTTAGGAACTAAAACGCTCAAAAAACTTTAGGGAGGAGTGTGTCTAATGACATCGAAACAAATTCTTGACGCTTTTTCCGAGACTCTAATGCAGGATGAACGCATTCTGAGCCCTCGCGAACGGGAATTGCTGACGAGTCTTTTGCAAAACGCGAAGGACGCAGCCGGTAATCCAGAAATTCAATCGGCTGTAACCGCTGCCATCGCTCGGTCAGTTGGTGAGACGGTGGCGCAACGCGCTTTCGGGTTGTTGGGAAGCAGCATCGTGGAGCAGATTGTGGCGCGTGGTGCGGCATCGTCTGCTACGGAAGAAAACATTCCTGCGACCGTGTTCGGCTGGCCCGCAGCCCCCGAGCGGTCCGCAGCCACCTTCCGGGCCTATCCCTATGGATAAACCTGCGGGCCCGCAGCCTCCCGCCGGACCACAGCCGCCCAGCGTCAGTCTCCGGCGCGAAAACGCACCCGTGAGGCGGGGAACGCAGGAAAGCCAACCTGTCTCGGGGAGCGGTGTCGCGGTGTTGGAGGAACCCGCCGTCGTTCGCGCGCAGTGCGT
This sequence comes from Acidobacteriaceae bacterium, assembly GCA_003164855.1. Lineage (GTDB taxonomy): Bacteria > Acidobacteriota > Terriglobia > Terriglobales > Acidobacteriaceae > Sulfotelmatobacter. The sequence goes on along the minus strand of PLUI01000258.1, from coordinate 15,195 downwards.
CGTATTGGATGAGTTCCTGGCACCGCAGGAGATGGAACAACTGATTCGCCATACGCTCGAGCACGAAGCGCAATTCACCACCAGCGAAGTGATTTCTCCGAGCGGGGAACCGGGAACGACCGATTACAGCCATCGTCGTTCGCGAGTGCTGATGCAGTTGGGACCGCACGAGGAGATCATTCTCAATCGAATTCGTGGAGTGCTTCCAAGGGTGCTGCAGCAGCTGGGGATGGAGGAGTTTCCGGTCACCCACACGGAAGTGCAGATCACGGCCAGCAATGATGGGGACTTCTTCCATGCACACTGCGACGATGCGCAAGAGATGATTGCCTCTCGCCGGTTGACGTTCGTGTATTTTTTCCATCGCGAACCAAGCCAGTTTGAGGGAGGGGAGCTGCGACTTCACGACTCAAAGAAGACCGGCGCACATCCCCTCAGTATCGGCAGCTATCAGGCGGTTGTGCCGCAGCAGAATCAAATTGTGTTCTTCCCATGTTCGACACTGCACGAAATCACCCCAGTACAGTGCCGGTCACGGTCCTTTGCGGACGGCCGCTTCACGGTGAACGGATGGCTACACCAGTAAAAGACACGGCATGGCTTGAGTGGATTGCAGGCCTGATGGGAGCAGCATCGCGGCAACGACACACCGCGATGCTGCCTCCGCACCAGTTTCATTGCCTGCTGGACGAGTTGCCGCTGCACTTGATTCCGCAGCATAGTTTAGATCGCCAGCTCCTCCGGGCTGACCCTCCTCATCCGCTGGTCTTCAACCCCGAATGTTTGGTTCTGCCCGCCGGGCAGATGCCGCCGGACCTGGAAGCGCATCGGGAATTGCTGGCAGGCTTCAGTTTGCAAGGCACCATAGCCTGGGTTCGTGACCCTGCAACCAGCTCGTTGCATCCGTTCTGGCTTGGTCCCCAGTTCGAAGCGGTAGTTTCAGCTCTGCATGCAGGGAAACTTGCTCCAGCAGCGTTGCCGGAGTCGCAGCGGCATTTACTTGCAGCGGCAGGCATCCTGACGCCCGCGGATTATGCGCAACGCCGGCGTGCACGGTGGTCGGAGATAGTCAGCACCTGCAGACCAGTTTTTCGGGAAAGGAATTACGTTCCCCTCGGTGACTTGATTCACCCCTTCAATCTCGCTGCTTTGCGGCGCTACTACCGGCATGCGATCCGGCGTGGAGGGATTTGGCTGGGGGACGAGCAAAGCCCACGGCGTTATGTTGCCCATAACGAGCCTGTGGCCCGCTACTTCCATCATCAGATCACGCATGCGCTTAGCGACATCGTGGGTGAGCCAATCAGGCCTTCCTACGTTTATCTCGCGTCTTACTTGAGCGGCGCAGAGTTGAAAAAGCACACCGATCGGGAACAATGCGAGTTCAGCGTGACGCTCTGTCTGGATTATTCTCCCGAGCCCGAACTGGCAACGCCGTGGCCGATCCGTCTGGACACCTCCGAAGGCACGGTTGCTGCTTATCAGGCTCTGGGCGATGGCTTAGTCTACCGGGGAACAAAGGTACCGCATTACCGCGATGTTCTGGCCGCGGGGCATACCTCGACATCGATCTTTTTTCATTACGTTCCGGTGGATTTTTCAGGGTCTCTCGACTAGGAGGAGCACTGCCTTATTGCAGTCCGGAAATTACATACAACCCGGAAATGACTTGGTAGTAACTGAAGGCAAAGCGCGAGCCGTCGCGGGTTACGACCACCGGGGCTATGGATACTAAACCGGTAGTCGTGTCGGGCTCCAGCTCCCGAATCTTAGTTTGCTTGCCGGAGACTATATTGACTTTGTACACCGTCGCCGGAATCTGCCCCCCAAGATATCCATAAACTGAAAATTTGTCTTCGGCCCACTGCAGCGGGATGAAATTGGGCTGAAGGTTAGGAATGGAATGAGGAGCGCCTCCTGCGATGGGATAGACATTAAATGGCTTATTGGCCAGAATGAATTGACCGTCGGGCGACACTAGCCCGCCCGTGATTCCTTCCGGGGTGATCGGCGTGGGCTTTCCTCCATCCAGATTTAGCAGATAGCAGCGGACTCCGCGGCCAGGCTCGTTGCCATTGATCGTGATTCGTTTGCCGTCGGCCAGAAAGTGAGAAGAGCCGTTATGGATGCGTTCCAGCCCACTGACTGGAACTGTGCGGGGTGTGCCGGGGCCGATCGGGTAAAGCGTGATTCGGCCAGGGCTGCCGACGATAATTGCGATTGCCCATTTGCCGTCCGGAGAAAGTCCGCCTGCGCTGCCCTCGCCCAGTTGCACAGGAGGAGAACCGTCGATCCTACGAATGTCGACCAAATAGTTTGGCGGAGCCGCTTCGCTGGCATCCTCAAACAGGACGGATTGCCCGTCCGGCGAAATGTCTTTGGCGAGATCCCAATCGTGCCAGGAAATTTCAACGGCCTTGCCTTCGCGCGCCGCGGTCGCCATGGCGGTACGTTCCGTATCGCGGCTCACCAGCACGCGGCCGTCCGGGGCCATGTCCTGTAAAGTCAGTCCGGCTGGAATTTTTAGAACAGTGCGAACATTTCCCTTGGCATCTGCGGCCCGCAAGCCCCGCGTATAGCCATTTTCGGCGGCTGTGAACCAGATTTCTTTGCCATTGGGACTCCAAGCCAGACCATCTGCGGAGTCCCACTCCTGCGATAGCGTTGTGACGTGTCCGGAAAGATCAACCAGGCAAACCAGCCCGCGATCATCCCACAGCGACGGATGGTTGATGAAAGCAATCTTATCGGCTTGGGGCGACACACGGATATGACTGATCCATCCGTTGCTCTGATACAAGACCTTTCCTAACGGGTACTCGATCCGGTCTCGTCCCTCCGCGTGGTGAACCACGGCGAGTTCACCGCTCGGGCTCCAGTCTGCCCAGCGAACATCTTCGAGGACCTCTCTGGGAGAGCCTCCAGCCAGAGGCCCACGCGCCAGCGTACCCCCTTCAATTTCTAAGTGGGCACCGTGCGTGCCGTGAAGCGCAAGCGCCATTTCCCCGGTACTGGAGATGGCCAGCAAGCTTGCGTCTTCGAGGTTCATGGCTTGAGTTGAATTCGACTCGCCAATCGTGGAAAAAAGCTGCAACGGTTTCCCATTCCAAGCGGCGGCGTAGACGACCGAACGAAGATCGGGCGCAAAGCGCGCCGAGTAGACGGTACCCTCTCCAAAAGTCACGCGCCGGTAGGCGGGAGGTCTTATGTTCGACGGCGACTGTTTGCCAAGAAGCAGAAGCAGAAGCGCCGTGAGAAGCACTCCAGACAAGGCCCAGGGCAGGGCCTTGGTTCGCCACTCAGGTGGGAACCGGTTTGCAACGCGTTCGCCGGAGGCAGGAGTAAGCGTTTCCAACGCGAACCCGAGGTCGCGCGCCGATTGAAAGCGCTTCTCGGGATCTTTCTCCAGGCAATGCCGCACGATCTGTTGAAACGATACGGGGATTCCGGCCTGTTCCAGATCGATCTCAGGAGGCGTTTCCCGCAGGACGGCCGTGATGGTGTCGACTTCGGTCTCGCCGCGAAACGCCCGTCGACCGGCCAGCATTTCGTAAAGAATCGCGCCCACGCTGAAGATGTCGCTGCGATGGTCCACCGGCTTACCCCGCAGTTGCTCGGGAGCCATATAAGCGACGGTGCCGAGTACCATGCCACTTTTGGTAATCGTGGTTAAGTCTTCCACGGTGCGGCCGGATTCATCAGGCCCGGATTGCAGCTTGGCCACTCCGAAGTCGAGAATCTTGATGCGGCCATCGCTGGTCACGAATAAATTCTCAGGCTTGAGATCCCGATGAATGATACGGCGGTCATGCGCCGCTATCAGACCTTGTACGATTTGAAGCGAGTATTCAACCGCCACGCGAACCGGCAATGCGCCTTCCCATAGCCGCTTGCGCAGGGTCTTGCCTTCCAGCAACTCGCAAACAATGTAGGGAACCCCTTCGTCGAGACCGAAGTCATAAATCGCAACAATGTTGGGATGATTCAGAGCCGCAGCGGCGCGGGCCTCAAGCTCGAAACGACGGAGATGATCAGGCTTGTCGCTGGAGCCTGGACGAATCAGTTTCAGGGCGACGTCGCGGTCCAGCCTCTCGTCCCGGGCTCGGAAGACCTCGCCCATGGCGCCAGCCCCGATTTTTTCGACGACCCGGTAGTGACCTATGACTCGGTCAGCCATGCAAGAACGCCCCGGAAGGCATGTTAGGGGCGCATGTGTGCTGCCGTCAATCACCGAATAACAAACTTTTTGGATTCGGCTGATATGAGAAACTTGCCCTAGTCACCCCCGCTGTTTATTATCAAGGCAGTGCGGGGACCGGATTTACCCTGTCGTGCTATAATTCCTGTTCGCCTGCAGATTTATCGAGGCAGCCTGTGATTCCCTCTACGGGCGAATCCCGCGCCAATCAAGATCATTAGACTCGAGGTCTAGCCATGTCTGGCCATTCAAAATGGGCCACAATCAAGCATAAGAAGGGCGCGCTCGACGCCAAGCGCGGCAAGATTTTTACCCGTCTGATCAAAGAAATCAGCATCGCCGCGAAGAACGGCGGCGGCGATCCTGATTCCAACCCCCGCCTGCGCGGCGCCATTCTCGCGGCTAAATCGGAGAATATGCCCGCCGATAATATCAAGCGTGCCATTCAGCGTGGCACGGGAGAACTGCCCGGCGCCACTTACGAGGAGTTTTCTCTCGAGGGTTACGGCCCGGGTGGCGTTGCCATCCTGCTGGATATCAATACGGATAATCGCAACCGTACCGTGAGCGAGATTCGCCATTGCTTCGGCAAGAATGGCGGCAACATGGCCGAAGCCGGTGCCGTCTCCTGGATGTTCCACAAGAAGGGCGACATCATCATTCCGAAGACTGTGGCGAAAGAGGACGATCTGATGAACATCGTTCTCGAAGCTGGCGGCGAAGACTTGAACGACGATGGCGAGAATTGGGAGATCTTGACTGAGCCCTCTGCCTTCGAAACCGTTCTTGAAGCCGTGAAGAAAGCCGGAATCGAGCCTGCATCCTCCAGCGTGGCCATGATTCCGCAAAACTACATCAAGCTGGAAGGGCAGGCTGCCAATACGATGATCCGGCTGATGGAAGCCTTGGAAGATCAGGACGACGTGCAGAACGTCCACTCCAACTTTGATATCGACCAGAAGTTGCTGGAAGAAGTGGCTGGCTAGTTGCTTGCTAAGGATTTATTGGAGCCGCCTTTTTGGGCGGCTCTTTTTTATTCTTATTGGGTGAAATCGTTTCTTGGAAAGTTTTCAACACAACCGTGGATAATGCTGTGGAAAAGCGCGGAAGTATCTTTGTAAGTGATTCAGCGGGAGATGGTTCAACTCTTTGCACCGCAGCGAGTGCTGGCACTTTCGTGGTACGGTTGCAAGTCATCGCGGCGCCGCGAGGAGTTGGGGCGCGATCCGACTTTGAAACTTAGACTCGACAAACTTCTGGTTGATCGTGGGTTTGCTGCTTCACGCGAACGCGCTCAGGCGCTGATTATCGCGGGCAAGGTTTTGGTTAACGATCAAAAACTGGACAAAGCCGGCGCGCACGTGGTCGCGGACTCAGCGATTCGACTGCTCGGCGAAGATTTGAAATACGTGAGCCGCGGCGGACTCAAGCTGGAGCGAGCGCTGGAACATTGGCACGTCGAGGTAAAGGGGAAGGTTTGCCTTGATGTCGGCGCCTCCACCGGCGGCTTCACCGACTGCATGCTCCAGCGCGNNGCGTCCACCGGCGGCTTTACCGATTGTCTCCTGCAACATGGTGCGGCTCGTGTAATCGCGGTAGACACCGGTTATGGGCAGATGGATTTCAAACTGCGTCAGGATCCCCGCGTTCGGCTGCTGGAAAAAACCAACGCCCGCTACCTCACGAAGGAAGTCATCGGTCAGATCGCAGACCTAATCGTGGTCGACGTGGCATTTATTTCCGCGACGCTGGTTCTGCCTCCGGTGGTGAATGCTGCTTTACCCGATTCTATGGAGGATCGTCGCGGGCGCCAGGTGATTGTCCTGGTTAAACCTCAATTCGAGGCGGGAAGGGAATTTGTGGGCAAGGGAGGTATCGTTCGCGACGAGGCCGCTCAATTGGCCTCGGTCGAAAAAGTTAAGAGAACTTTGCTGAACCTCGGCTGCTCTGCCCTTGACGTCATTGAGTCGCCGATCCTCGGCGCGGAAGGGAACCGCGAGTTCCTGCTGCGTGGCGTGTTCTAGTCCCTCCGATGTTCCTCTGGGCTCTCTATTGCGGCTTTTTCAGCCGAATTCTGTACAATCTTTCTTTCCATCTCTCACCATGGCAATCTCGCCCTCATCCCCCCATTCGAAACTCGCAGCCATCATCTCGCGTACCGCGCGTTCGGAGGTCGCCCGCACAGTCCCTGAACTGCTGGCGTGGCTTCACACCAACGGCTACGAGGTGATCGTCGATCCAGAGACCGCTAAATATTCCAACGGCGAAGAAGAAGTGGCGCGCTCGCAAATGTCATCGCGGCCTTTGGACCTGGTTGTGGTCTTAGGCGGCGATGGTACTCTACTCTCCGCGGCTCGAGCTACCGCCCCCATCGATGTTCCATTGCTCGGTGTGAATCTGGGCTCGCTCGGCTTCCTCACCGATGTGCCACTGTCTTCTCTTTTTTCCATGCTTGACTCCATTGCCCAGGGTCGCGCGGCGGTCGAACAGCGCACTCTCATGCAGTGTGAACTGCTGCGCGGCGAAGATATTCTGGGAAGTTACCTCGTGTTTAACGATGCCGTGGTCAACAAGACGGCGCTGGCTCGTCTGAATAACTACGATCTGTTCGTTGATAAAGCGTTCGTCTCCAGCTATCGGGCCGACGGAATGATTGTGGCCACGCCCACGGGATCAACCGCTTACTCGCTCTCCGCGGGCGGTCCCGTGCTGATGCCCACAGTGAATGCTTTTGTGATTACTCCCGTAGCGCCACATTCCCTCACCCATCGCCCGTTGGTTGTGCCGGATTCCGCGGTGGTCGAGCTTCTGCTGCGCAGCGACGAAGAAGTAGCGTACCTCAGCCTCGATGGCCAGCCGGGCCTCGATTTGCGCGACGGAGATCGAGTCCGCTGCCGCCGCTCCCAACATCGAGTCAGCCTGTTCCGCACCGATCATGACTTCTTCCATGTGCTGCGAACCAAGCTCAAATGGGGAGAAAGATAAGCAAGAGAAAGATAAGCCGGAGAGAGATAAGCCAACGCCGTCACGCGTGGCCTGAACTACAACTCAGGAGAATACAGTTCGCGCGCCTTTTCCCGACGCCGAATCACCTTGGCAGACTTTCCTCGAACCAGGATTTCCGCGGGCCTTGGACGCGTGTTGTAGTTCGAGGCCAACGCCATTCCGTATGCTCCAGTATCAAGAATCGCAAGCAAATCGCCTTCTTCCACTCGCGGCAACTCCCGGTCGCGCGCGAAGAAATCGCCTGACTCGCATACCGGACCGACCACATCGACCGTCTCTTTCTTAGCCGTGGAATTCTTGGCCCGTACTACTGGAACAATCTCGTGGTAGGCCCCGTAGAGAGCGGGTCGGATCAGATCGTTCATGGCTGCATCCACCACCAGAAAATGTTTACCGCCGTTTTCTTTTCGGTAAATAACGGAGGTTAACAGCGCGCCGGCCGGCCCAACAATCGCGCGGCCCGGTTCGAGCAACAAATGCACCTTCAGTCCGCGCAAGGGGTTGGTCACAGCTCGCGCGTAGCGCGCCACACAATCAGAAAAGTCCGGGGCGGGTTCCTGGTAATCAATACCGAGCCCACCGCCGGTATCGACGTAGTCGATCCTGTGACCATCCGCGCGCAACTCCCGAACCAGCGCAGCGACTCGATCGACAGCCTCCGCAAAAGGCGCGACCTCAGTAATCTGCGAGCCGATATGAACGCTGACCCCCGAAACTTTCAAGTAACGCGCTGCCGAGGCCTTGGCGTAGAGTTCGCGCGCACTTCGGATGGGAACTCCAAACTTGTGCTTGCGCAGACCGGTAGAAATATAGGGATGAGTCTCAGCCGCCACATCTGGATTCACGCGCAGAGCGATTCGCGCCTCCCTGCGAGAACGGATTGCGCACTCCGCCAATGCCCAGAGTTCCGACTCGCTCTCCACATTGAACAGCAGGATTCCGGCTTTCAGCGCTGCGGTCATCTCTTCACGAGATTTCCCCACGCCGGAGAAAACAATTTTCCCGGCCGCGTGCCGGTCGGCAACCAGCACCCGCTCTAGCTCTCCGCCTGAAACTACGTCAAATCCGCAACCCTCCCGCGCCAGCAGGCGCAGGATGTTTATGTTTGAATTCGCCTTTACCGAGTAACAAATGGTGTGAGGAACACGGTCAAACGCATGCTCAAACGCGGCGAGCCGCTCAAGGATCGCGGTTGCCGAGTAAACGTAAAGAGGAGTGCCATAGCGTTCCGCGAGCTTGGCCAGTGGAATATCCTCGCAGTGCAAAGCAGACGTTGCGCCGCAGCGAAATAATCCCCTGCGCCTTTCGCGCAGGACGAATCCTGGCCGCTGCTCCATTCCCGGTCCCTTATTTTTCGTGGGTGCGCTGGGCCGCGTCATTTTCGCTTGGAAGAATCCGGGGCCGGACTTTCCTTCACCTTAATCGCCACCACGGTTTGGTCGTCGAACGATTCGACTCCCGCGGAGTGCTCGGCCACGGCTTTGAACAGCGTGTTGACGACGCAATCCGCCGACTTGTCGGCGCATTCGGCGATCAGTTGCTCTACACGTCCCCGGCCAAACAGTTGTCCGCGGCGGTCACGCGCGTCCAGAATGCCGTCGCTGAAGAAAACAAACATATCCCCCGGCTTCATTTTGAAGCGAAATTCATCGTAGCTGGCATCGTCGAAGAGTCCCAGAGGTAGACCGGTAGCTTCGATGACATGGTTTTTTCCCGCATGCACATGAATGGGACGCGGCAAGCCTGAGTTTGCCACCAGAAGTGTTCGATGTTCATCGTCCCATACGGCGTAGATGAGCGAGACGAATTGCGCTTCGATGCGGCGTTCGGCCAGCGAAAGGTTCACCGCTCTCAGCATCTCGGAAGGGCTGGGTTCAATGGGCGCATGCGAGCGGAGAATTCCGCTCACCAGCGCCGCGTAAATGGCGGCAGGCGCGCCTTTCCCGCTCACATCGCCAATTACAATTCCCAGGCGCGAGAGAGAATAGGGAATGAAGTCATAAAGATCGCCTCCGATGGCGCGTGCGGGAACGAACTTCGCCGCCAATTCAAGATGCGCAAGCTTGGGAAGAGTCTGCGGAAGCAACCGCATTTGCAATTCGCGGGCAAGAGCCAGGTCTCGTTCCAGACGGCGCTCCTGGCGCGCAATCTCTTCATACAGGCGCGCATTCTCGATGGCGATTGCAACCTGCGCCGCCAACGTCATCATGGTGCGGCGGTGATCGTCGGTAAAAAAGCCGCGGCGCGTGTGCTCCAGGTCGAGCACTCCGATCACTTTATCTTTGTAGATCAGCGGCACGGCCAGTTCCGAGCGCGTCTCCGGGTTGCCCTCGATGTAGCGCGGATCTTTGCAGACGTCGGGCACCAGGATTGCTTCTTTGCTTTGGGCGGCGTGGCCGACGAGGCCGCGTCCCAGCGGAACCTCGTTCTTGAGATGGATGTTTTCGTGGAAGCGGAGAGAGAATCGATGTTGCAGCTTCTCGCCAGAAGAATCGAGTAAAAGAATGCTGAACATCTGGTAGTCAATCAACTGGCGCAGGAGCTCCGCCACCCGGCTCAGCAGTTCGTCCAGATTCAGAATCGACGACAATTCGCGCGCAATTTCATTGAGCAACAGCAGAATGCGCGCTTGCCGCGTCGTGCGGGTGTAGAGCTGCGCATTTTCAATGCCCCCCGCAATTCGGGAAGCCACCAGAGTGAGCAGACGGCTATGCTCTTCGGTGAAGTAGCCCGGGTTGCGCGCTTCCAGGTCAATCACGCCAATCACCCTGTTCTTGGTGATAAGCGGTACCGCCAGTTCCGAGCGCACGTTGGGTACGGCCGCGATATAAGTCGGATCCTTAGTGACATCATCGACCAGAACCGCCCGCTTCGATTGCGCCGCCAGCCCAGTGACGCCCTCGCCCAGCTTGACCCGGGCGCGCTCCGCGAAATCAGCCGGGTAGCCTACCTGAAAGCGAAAGCGCAACTCCTGGGTCTTTTCGTTGAGAAGAAGAATGGCGAAGATTTCATAGTCGATGACCTTGCGCACCACCTCGGCCACGCGGCGCAGAGTGGTATCCAGATCGAGCGACGTGGCCAGAACATCGGCCACTTCCAGCAACAGAGGCTCAACCTGCAGATGATTTCCAGTTGTGCTCAGAACAGATCCCATGGTTTTTTCTATGATAGCAGCCGTGCTTTAGTACCGAGTACCCAGTACCGAGTACCTTTACTCCCGCGGCACAATGCAGATATCGGCCAGATTGCGATACCGTTCGGCATAGTCGAGGCCGTAGCCGACGACAAATTCGTCGGGGATGGTGAAGCCGACGTAATCACCCTGCAGCGGCAGCTTGCGGCGCGAGGGCTTGTCGAGAAGAGCCGCAATCTTCAGCGCCTTGGGCTCGTGCGCCAGCAACAGTTTCTTCAAGACCGTCAAGGTCAATCCCGTATCTAAAATATCTTCCACCACAATCACGTTTTTATCTTTCATCGACTGGTCGACGTCCTTCGTCAGCTTCACCTCACCGGTGGAATCCCATCCGCTCTTGAGTTCCTGACTGGGGGTGGGGCGGTTGCCGTAACTGGAGACGCCAATAAAATCGAAGGTGGCGTCGAGATTTATTTGTCGCGCCAGGTCGGCGAGAAAAATCGCAGAGCCCTTCAACACCCCGACAAGGATCACGGGTTGGCCCGCGAAGTCGCGCGTGATGTCCGCCCCCAGCTCAGCGACTCGTTTTGTAATTTTATCGCGGGAAATTAGTACTTTTAGTTCGGCCATGGGTTTCCATATTAAACTATTCAGTCGCAGCCTATCCCGGGTGGATTTCCGCTCAAGGTCCACCGCCAAACCGGCCAGCGGCAGGAGCTATGCATTTATGAATCTGAAAGGTATTCAACTTACGTGGCTGGGCCATGCGACATTTCGCATCGAAACACCCGGCGGCCAGACCATCATCATCGATCCCTGGATCATGAACAATCCCGCGTGCCCACCCTCCGAAAAAAAAGTAAAAAACGTGGATACGCTTCTGATTACGCACGGCCATGGGGACCATATTGGCGACGCTGTGGAAATTATCAAGGATCACAATCCACAGGTTGTCGGTATCCCCGAACTGTGCGGCTGGCTGGAGAAGAAGGGCGCCAGGAAAATTGCCATGATGAATAAAGGTGGCACGCAAAAAGTTGGCGATATCAAAGTCACGATGGTGCACGCCGATCATTCCTGCGGCATCCAGGACGGCGACCAGCTGATCTATGGCGGCGAAGCTTGCGGGTACGTCGTCGAATTCGAAAATGGCATCAAGCTTTACCACGCTGGCGACACCAATGTTTTCGGAGACATGGCAATCATCCGCGAGCTTTACGCGCCTGAAATCGTTATGCTGCCGATTGGAGATCACTTCACCATGGGGCCGCGCGAAGCCGCTTACGCTTGCAATCTCCTCAAGCCTAAGACAATTATTCCGATGCATTTCGGCACGTTCCCCGTGCTGACGGGAAGTCCGGCAGAATTGAAGAAGTTGGTGAAGGGCGTAGAAATCCTAACTTTAAAGCCTGGCGTGACGTTAGGCGATTTGGATCGCGCAACCGCATAACGAAAATTGGAAAATGTCGAAGGAGGCCAGTGGCTGCGAATAAACCAAAGAAAGCAAACAAACCGGGTTGGCGGCACTATAACCTCACCACCTCCGGTCCGGTCGATGACTACTTGTATTCCATGCTGCCTAAGCGGGACGAAGTGCTGGTGGAGATGGAACAGTACGCCAGTAAGCACGACATCCCAATTGTCGGTCCTGCGGTAGCACGTGTGCTGCAGCAGCTTGCCTTGACGATCGACGCCGACACGGTTTTCGAGTTGGGCTCGGCGATTGGCTACTCCACCATCTGGTGGGCTCAGGCGGTTGGCGAAAAAGGCCATGTTATCTACACCGACGGCGATTCCAAAAATGCCGAGAGAGCTCGCGGTTACTTTGCTCGAGCCGGAGTCTCCAATCGCATCACGCTCCACACCGGCGACGCGCTGGAAGTGCTCTCCGAGCAAAAGCAGCAGTTCGACATCATTTTCAACGATGTCGATAAAGAAGACTATCCGCGGGTTCTGCGTCTGGTTGCACCGCGTCTTCGCAAGGGTGGATTATTCATCACCGACAATGTTTTGTGGAGCGGACGGGTTGCGGAGAAGAATCCTAAGACAGCGCAGACCAAGGCGATCCTCGAGTTCAACCGTCAACTTTACAGCTCTGCGGATTTCTTCACGACAATTTTGCCCATTCGCGATGGCTTAGCCGTTGCGCTAAAACGGTAACCCATCTCAGAAACGGTAACCCGCCTCACTGTCATCCCGAGAGAAGCGAGGGACCTTGGTCTTGTCTTCCTCGCTTTGCCCGGGAAGACAAAAGACTTTACCCGCGATCAGATCGATTTGACTGGAATCGCTAGCAGATCCTCCACCAGCCCTACTTCCTTTTGCAGAAACGGCTCGGCATAGGTGACGCCGCCGAGAGCCCCGTAATACCGCGCCATCGACTCCACTCGCGCATGAATTTCGTCGTGAGCAAGGAAGAGATCTTTGCCCGCTTCCTGGTCGCTGAACTGCGACTTGTAGGCGAGAATGGAAGCGAATTTCTGCTCGAACTGAGAGCTGATATCCACCACAAACGTGGGGCGCACGTCGTAGTAAAGCGTAGCGTAGACGATCTTGAACGGCCGATGTGGAGCGAGCGAGTCGCTCTTGTCTGCGCTGGAGTTGGTTTGGCTGATAGCTGAAGGCTGAGAGCTGAGAGCTAATTTCGCCAGTCCTGCCAAAAAGCAAGCCTCGTATCCCAGCACCGAACAAGTGTAGTGATCCGGATGCCGCCCCTTCCAGTACGGCAGAATTACCACGCGCGGCCGAGTCTCGCGGATCACGCTCGCCACTTTCAGGCGATTCTCCCAGGTATTTTCCACTCGGCCATCTGGAATATCGAGAGCCCTGCGCCACCCTGCGCCAAGAATACCCGCGGCAGCTGCTGCCTCGCGCGCGCGATCCTCTGCCGTTCCGCGCGTCCCGAGTTCTCCCCGCGTCAGATCGAGAATGCCCGTACGCTGCCCGCGCTGAGCCATTTTCAGCAGCGTGCCGCCACAAGTTTGTTCCACGTCATCGCGGTGCGCCGCGATCGCCAGGATGTCGAGAGAAGAGATAAGCATGAATCTGGAAGCGTACTAGTATGATGCGGTGATCTGCAAGGAACAAGCCGCTCGGGTTGCAAAATAACAGCGCGTAATCCCGATGCCTCATTCGGAAGCTTATGGCGGATGGAACGATGGAACCGGAATCTTCCGGCTCTCGTACCCCACAACGCACCCCACAACGAAGGAGCCCCAAAACATGAAAAGAATATTTCACAACGGGACGGAATTGCGGGCTGGATGGCGGCTGCTTGTGTTCTGCATCTTGGTATTTGTCTTTGGCTGGGCGGCAAGAGCGGGACTTGTACGCTTGCCGCTGGAAAGTTACCACGGTCTTCATCCCGTGCTGTTCATTCTTGCGGACGCGCTCATGCTGCTGGTCGCACTCATCGCCACCTTGATCATGGGCCGTTTCGAGGGCCGCACCCTTGCCAGTTACGGCATTCCCGGCATTCGCGAACTCGTTGGGCGAAAATTCTGGCTGGGCGCGATGTGGGGCTTCGCCATGCCGTCTGCGATGATCCTTCTGATTTTCCTCGGCGGCGGCTATCAAGCACATGGATTAAATGTAACCGGCGCCGCGCTGCTCAAGTACGCAGCCCTTTGGCTTCTCGCGAGTCTTCTCATCGGGCTCAGCGAAGAAATTATGTTCCGCGGCTACTTCTTGTACACCTTGGCCGACGGCATCGGATTCTGGCCCGCGGCTATTCTCGAATCCATTGGCTTCGGCGCGCTTCACTACTTCACCAAGCCGTTCGAGCGCTGGGAAGATTGGTTCGCCGTGACGCTAATAACAATATTCATCACGCTCGCCTTGAGGCGCACCGGCAGCCTGGCTTTTCCCATCGGCATGCATGCCGCATTCGACTTCGCTCTCATCTATCTTTTTTCGGGAATGAACGGCGGAGAGTTTGCGGTCGGGCGGCTATTAAACGCACAGTTTCCAGGCCCGAACCGGCTGACGGGCGGCTTGCTGGGACCAGAGGCTAGCTGGTTCACCTTCGTTGCGGCGATCGCGGCAATTATCCTGTTGCATCTGACTTATCGAGAGGTCAAATGGCCTTTGCCGAAAAGCTGAAAGAAGAATCCTCACGTTCGGTCAGAGGGTTGACGGCCACTTCAACCCGCGAACATCGTGGCACGCAACCCGGTTCACGGGCCATACCGCTAAACCCTAACGCCAATTGCCGATTGCTAAGTGCTGGTTATTTCTTCCGCTCCACCAGATACCGAGCCAACTCCTTCAGCGTGTCCGCCTTTTCGCCGAAACTTTCCAACTCCCCAAACGCCGCACTCACCAGCGCATCCGCCTTGCGTACGGACTCGTCAATCCCGAACAGCGCCGGGTAGGTTGCTTTCTGTGCCGCCGTATCTTTGCCCGCCGTTTTTCCAAGTTGTTCCGAGGTTTGTGTCACATCCAGTACGTCATCCACAATCTGAAAAGCCAGGCCGATCGACTGCCCAAAGGCGCGTAGCCTCCTAGCTTCGTTGTCATTTGCTCCAGCGTAGAGTCCTCCACTCACCAGGCTGGCTGTAATCAGCGCGGCCGTCTTTGCTCGATGGATATATTCGAGCATCTCCGCCGTAGGCTGGGTATGTTCGGCTTCCAGATCCACGACTTGCCCGCCGATCATGCCGTTCAGGGTGCCTGTACCGCGCGCGATCTCTTCAATAATCCGCACGCGTGCCTCGGCCGGACACTCCAGCCGCGCCAGAACTTCGTAAGCTTGTGTCTGCAACGCGTCTCCCGCCAGGATCGCGATCGCATCGCCGAAAACTTTGTGGCAGGTGGGACGTCCGCGCCGCAGATCGTCGTTGTCGAGCGCCGGAAGATC
>PLUI01000248.1 GCA_003164855.1 Acidobacteriaceae bacterium | reverse complement strand
GGGAAGGCCGGTCAGTTTCGAGAGATGTTCGCGCAGGACATCGGCGGAACCCTGGGCTTCGGCGATCCGCAGGCGGAGACGAGCTGCTGACAGCCGCGCCCGGGTTTCGTCGAGTTCGCTATCGACCCCTTCTTTTACGCGATTGGCGACGGCGGCCTGCATCTTCTGAACGTCGGGATAAATTTCGTGGAGGCGGTCGAGACGCTGCTCCCATTTTTCCAGTTCGGCATAACTGAGAACCGTGTCCTGGATGATCTGATTGCGCTCGTCTTTGCTGCGGAAGCCGGCGGCGGAGGTTTCGCTTTGCGCGGCGTGGATAAACGATCGCAGTTCGGGATGAAGCAGCGCGGACTGCGTATTGATATTAAAGATCGACGGCGCGGAGCCTCCCAGGCTCAACGGGAATCCGTAAGACCACCCCAGGCCCGACCCGGCCGTGAATTGCGGAAGATAGTTGTCACGGAGCTGCCGAGCGTTGGCGTCAGCGTTTTGTTGTTCGGCGGCCGCTATGGCTGCTCCGTTGGCGTGTTGCAGGGCCAGCTCCACGGCGTGTTTCAATGTGATGGGCTCGGCCAGTAGCGATAGCGGAAGGAATACAAACGTCGCTAATAAAAATTTATGGATACGCACGCCACTGCGTGACTTATTTCTCATGGTTCTCACCCTTTTTAATGACTAGGAAGATTCTACGGAGAATTTGATGCGAGAGAGATGATTAGGATGAGTCGGAGGGGAGCGCGAACGTCACCCGGTAAGCAGACAGCAGATTTCCGAGCGTCTGGTCCGCTTCCTCAACAGCGCCTCATAGTCTGGGTGCGGCGCTCATATACTGGCGACAACCTCTACAGAGAAGAAGACATCGAACGCACGAAAGTTGCATTTTACTTTTGTGTGAGGTGGTTATGAAGTCCAGCGTGCTCTTCGTCTCGTCGCTTCTTCTGGCATTGAGTTGCAGCATCCCGTCGTTTAGCTCAACGGTTCCAATTCTTACGGTCGTCTCGCCCGTAGCGGTGAGTTCCGGAGGAAGCAATACGGCCTCCTACAATGGGCCTTCTCCGGTTCACTTCGTGGCGTACGCGACGAGTCCGAATTGTACAACCGGCATCGCGGCGATGCGGATCTATTCATCGAATGGAGTGCTTGCGTATTCGACCCCGTCCAGCTTCCTGGATGAACAATTGACTCTATCGCCGGGTTCCTACAACTCGAAGGTTGAAGTAACGGATAACTGCGGCGGGGTAAGCTCGGTGAACCTACAAGAGAATGTGAACCCTAGCACAGGGCAGATTACCGTTTCCCAGCCGATTTCGAATCTTCCATACCAACCAAAAGGGTTAGGAATCACGATTAATGCCACCGCGACGACCACCTGTCCTGAAGGGGTGGAATACATGTCTGCCTACGTTTCAGGGAACAGGGTGGGAAGGCAAAAGGGAAACATGCTTAATACGGGAGCGAAGCTTCCGGTTGGGACCTACAGCGCGCAGGTTGAAGAAAATGATAACTGCGGGGGCAGCACAAGCGCTCCGTTCACAATCGTTGTGCAGGACGATGGGCTGCCTCTAGCTATTGGAGTGTTTCAGTTCGCCTACATGCCCAACACGTCGACAGGCACGGTAGATGAATTTTACATTCCGCTTGCGGACTGCACCATGACGCCTGTGTTCGGCAATCCTTCTCCGGCAGGCAAAAGGCCGTGGGCGGTTGCCAGGAATTATCCGTACCTTTTTGCGCTGAACAGGGAGAGCCAGGATATCAGCATTTACGAAATGGACTTGAACGTAAGCGGAGAGCTGACGCAGATTCCGGGTTCGCCGTTCCCGTTGCAGGAGGCAAGCGGCTACACTCCGACCGGCATCGTGGTTCCGGGCTCGGGAACGCTGCTCGGAATCTACGTGACAAATTCGAGTTCGGACCCAGCGATGCCGGGAACGTTGAGCGAATTCACTTTTGACCTGAACAACAACACAGTAACGCCGATGGCAGGATCGCCATTGGTATTGAAGGGAAATGTGCAGCCCACGGGGCTGTTTGTGGGTCCGGAGCAAACCGAAAATGAACACTTGCTATTTACAGCAAATGGCTCAAGCATCAGCGTGCTGAGCGGGATCGATACCGGGACGAGATACGAAATTACCGGATCTCCCTTTGCCGCTCCGGGACGATATGGGCCCTCGGCGGGAGTGCAGGATATGGCGCAGATATATATGGGCAGCTATCCTGGGTATTTGTACACCGCGAACTCCGAAAACTCGATCTCGGCTTTCCAGATTTCTGGCTATGGCACGCTGACCCAACTTCCGGGGTCGCCTTATGCCGATCCGGACGATCCACAAGGAACACAGGGCAATCCTGCCTCAGTGACGGCTTACGGAAATGGGTCGACGGGAAGCTATCTTTATGCTCTGGATTCCGGGAGCCGGGATATAGCGATCTTCTCGCTGAATGCGAATACCGGGATTCCCACTTATGTGCAGTCGCAGCACCAGGGGATACTCCGTACCACCCCGCAGGATCGATTGCGGCTGGGAGGGGGGGAATTGGAAGTATGCCTGGACACCTCGAACGGATACGCCATGTTGGTTGATTCGGCTACGGGATTGACGACGCTGGAACCAGGATCGCCTTTCCTGGGGCCGGGCATCTATCCTGCGATCGATGTTGGGATGTTCTGAGACAATTGTAGAGCGCTCCAGCCATTTCGCATATACAACGCTTCACCCGCTGGGCGGGAAAAGCACAGGGATTGGGTTTGGCGGCAGGCGCCATACCACCATTGCGTTTGCGGATCATCCAGCGACGGATGTCGGGCGAAAATTCCTTGACCACGGCGTCATGGTGTCGTGGAGCGGGAGCGAACAACCGTCGGTGGGCAGAGAGCAGATTTCCTGCACTCTGTCGGCGCCGGCGCTCCGGCTCCGGTCGGAATGACAGGGGATGGTTGGCGGCGTCGATGTGAGCTGACTTTGTTGCCCAGCTGAGAGTAAAACAGGAGTAAAACGAAACGGCTAGAAGACAAACGGGCACCATGCCGATACCCTAAGTTACTGAAAAAATGGTGCGCCCTGAGAGATTCGAACTCCCGACCTTCTGGTTCGTAGCCAGACGCTCTATCCAGCTGAGCTAAGGGCGCAGGTTTTTAACGATAAGAAAAGCAAGGGAACGGAACGAACTGGCGAACGCTCATCCCCGCTCATTTCGACTAACTCTGCGCATTCTACGCGTGAATTCACCGCCAGCCGAAAAATCATTGTAACGTTTTCACGCGCAGAGCGGCAAACTTCTTCTCTGGCCCAGGGACACGAGATTCTGCCTCTGCCATTATCAGCGTAGTGGGTATCCGGCCGCGCCCGGCATCTGGCCGTCGATCTTGATGACTTTCATTCCAGGCTTAACATCCCGGACACTGACCAGGCTGATAGCCCCGGGAAAGAGATTCAGGGCCTCTTTTTGTATGCCCACCGAGGGGACGATCAAAGGTTCGGCATCGGCCTCGCCACGGAACACCTGCGATGTCCAATACTGTTTGTATTCCCCTTCCGACATCGCGAGAAGCTTCAGCAAGGCTACGCGTTCCGGACATCCAGCGCCGCGTGTGACCAGTTTGATGGGCAGACCACCCGGCCACGAGCGTTTCACCCCGGCGAATATCTTCCGCAGGTCTCCGAGGCTGAGAGTAGTGGCCGGATTGCTGGAACTGACCACTACGGCGATGTCTGCGGCGACGGCGATGTCTTCGGCCTGGGCCATCCCTTTGGAGACGAAGGACAGAACGGCCAGTCCCAGGAGAAGCAAAGTCGTTATCGATTTGACGCCCATGCCCGCTCCTGTCTCAAAAGGTAAACGCCAACTGCAGTCGCAGGCCGTTCAGGTCGGGCTCGCCGCCGCTGCGCGTAGTGTGGTCCAACTGGGCCTTAAAAGCGATGTAGTCGTTCAGATCGTAGCGCGCGCCGAAAGAAGGACCGAAGCGCAGGCCCACATCGTCGTAGATAAAATTGTTGAGGCTCGCATTCACGTACTGATAACGGAAAAACGGCCGGACCCGCCCGATCTGCTTGGACAACTGCGAATAGAAGGCCGGAGTGTCGAAGACAGCGTAATTCAGATGCAGAGGCGCATCGCGGATGAGAAAACCCTCGTTGAGGAACTCAATGCCGTGGCCCGCATAGACAACATAGCCGTTGACGATGGTCTGGCCAAACCTTGCAGAGAGCCCCGGGCTACCCGGAGGGGGAGGAAGCGGCGCGCCGGAAGGCCCGTTCAGCACGAAATTGCTGATCTTGTCGTGGTAATAAGAAGTTCCAATTTGCAGTCCGCGCAACCTGTCGGGCCGGGCAAAGAGTCCGACATTGGTTTGGTTGCCGTTGTTCTCATCCGTGAATAAACCGTCACCGTTGATGTCTGGCCGAATGGTGTCAGAGGAGCCGTATTCGGCAACGTAGTTCAGGCCCAACTTCCCCGAGGGAATCGCGCCGGTCACGGAAACCCCGATGGCTTGCGTGGGAAGCAAGCCGCCATTGCTGGCGAATTCCATCACCAGCGGCCGATCCGCGGTGGTTTGCAGCCAGGCAGCGCTGCGAAATGCCCAGTTGTAATATCCGATGTCGGTCTGGTAACGGCCGAAGGACATCTTCAAGTGATCGTTATAGTCGTACTTGAGCAAAATCCGGCGCAGGTCTACGTCGTACTTCTGCGCGTCGTGTTCCTCGAAAACCATCTCTGCAAGCACGCTGGTTTTGTCAGTAAGTCTTGAAGTGAGGAATAGACCAAAGTCTCCGGTGTAGAAGTTTCCCTGCGAACCGGGGACGAACCCATACGTTCCCAGTTCCGGCTGGCGCTGGTTGAGCACCTTGTAGTCGAGTTCTCCATAGCCGCGGAATTGGACGCCATGCTCATCATGCCAGTCGTGCGACGCGGGGGACGGCGCCGGTGGCGGCGCAGTTTGTTCTGCGGACTGCTGGGGTACGGTCGCTCCGGTTGGCTCGCTTTCGGTCACAGGCGAGGCTGGCGGTTGCCTGGCTTCCAAAATCTTAATCCGCTCCAGCAGGTCCTGGTCTTGCTGCTGCAACTGCTTGATCTGCTCCACCAGTTGGGCAATGGTTTCCTGGTCGCTCGGGCTTGCGGTCTGCGCCCCGCTGGAGGCCTGACCAACCGCCAGCACGAGTAGCGCCCACTGGATGCGAGTCCTGATTCCGCCTTTCCGCACAGATACTCTCCTTAATTCGCTGCCGAAGCAGGTCCCGCAACGTTGCTGATCTACTATCGGCAGGACGGGCTGAGAGCATCGGTTACTTCGGTATGTGGGGAGCAGCGTAATACAGACAGCGGATCGTCGACCGTCGACCACTGGAAACTATGCCCGTTGATGTAACATCGCCTCTCGGACAATGTCGGCTGTATCAAGCAATCTTCGAGCCTTGGCGTAAAGTGCTGGCGACCTTATCGCAGGAGAGTGGACTCGTGGCGGCTCCGACACTCAGGGCACTACTACTTTGTAATAAACCAGTACGGATGGCTCCACGCGTATGACACGACCCGTATGACACGAGCAACGACGCAGGCGATTTCACCGTTCTTCATCGTCAGCAACGTCGATCAAACCATCGCTTTTTACCGCGACAAGCTTGGCTTCGAGACCAGATTCCAGCAGCCGGAGCGAAACCCTTTTTTCGCCATCATTGGCCGCGACGGAGCGCAGATCTTCATCAAGTCAGAGAAAGACGTTCCGCCACTGCCGAACCCCAAGCGTCATCGTCACATGCGGTGGGATGCCTTCGTCTATGCGGAAGACCCCGACGCGCTCGCCGCGGAATTTGCCGGTAATGGCGCAGCCTTCAGCGTACCGCTTAAAGACACCAGCGATGGCCTTCGCGGCTTCGAGATTTGCGACCCAGACGGCTACGTCTTATTCTTCGGCAGACCGAGGAACACAGTCCATACGATCAACGAGGTACTCGCTGAAACTCTGCCCCAACCGACACTTCTTGCCGCCGAGCCTCAACTCTTCGTCACCGACGTTGGAGCCGCGTGTGAGTTCTATACAAAAAAGCTAGGCTTTATAGTCGCCTTCATCTATGGCGAGCCGCCATTCTACGGACAAGTCTTCCGGGATGGAGCCCGGTTGAATATCCGGCATCTGGACCAACCCGCAATCAATCCGGAGCTTCGGGACAGAGAACACCTGCTCTCAGCCTCCATCACAGTCGATGATGCAAACCGACTCTTCCTCGAGTTTCAAACGGCAGGTGTGTTATTTCATCAGACACTCAAGACAGAACCATGGGGCGCTCGTACATTCGTCGTTCGTGATCCCGACGGCAATCTCATCCTTTTTTCAGCTGAAGGGCGGTAGTCTCACAGATTTGGCTCATCCTGCTATCGTCCCTCAGATACATCAAACGCGGTTCTTGTCGCATTATCGCCGTTACACGCATTGACTGGGGCGAGTTTCCTCACCCCTGTACCGCGAAGTCGTGCCGAAGGAAAAGCCGGTGCGGTCACCGGATGGATTCATCCCGCTAGGCGCGATGCAATGCCGAACGGGAACGGCAGCGGCAACGGTGCGCACGCTCCCAGTTGCCGAGCCGGTAGCCGGAGACTGAGAAGCGCTCTTGGCTGTTAGCCTTAGCTTGGACCAATACGGGCCACCTTTTCGGCGGCCCGATTAAGTTGCCAACTGAAAGTACGGCGAATCCTCGTGGCGCTAGGGAGTGATGCCGAATACCAGCCCATCGTTGGGATCGGTGCCGCCATAGGTGCTTACACCATAGAGCACGTTGCCCTTCCCAACAATGAGGCTGTACAGCATGTAGCAGCCGTCGCTTCCACAGTTGGAATCGAACAGGTCCGTGTACGCCCACGCGTCTCCTTGCTTCGCCGGAGGAGACAGCTCGAAGACTTCACCTTCGACGATGTTCTTTCCAAAATACGTGTCGCTGTAGAGATTCCCCTTCTTGTCAAATACCACTCCGGCCACCGGGCGATAGGCTCCAGTTGTGTGATTAAACGCGTAGAGAGTGGATTCGGTCCAGGGCCCGCCGTTGGATCCGGGCGAGAGTTTGAACACTGTTCCGTCTCCATAGTTGCCGCCTCCGTTGGCGGTGCCGCCATACGCCGTAGTTCCGTAAATATCTCCGTTATGGAGAATCACGCCGCCTTTGGGCTGGCCGCCATCCTCGTTCTCGCCGGTAAAGTTGTAGAGCACCTTCTCCTTCCACGTTGTGCCGCTAGCGGGTCTTAGGAGTTCGAAGACTAATCCGCAATCGCCCGCACCTCCCGGGCATGTTGATCCGCTTCCGGTTCCTCCCAACGTGCTAGCACCATAAAGATTCCCGTGCTCGTCCAGAACGAGTCCGCCCGTGGGATAGGTCCCCACATTCACCTTGTCGAAATACTGAAGCGCGGTGTAGGTCCACGACCCTCCCTGGGTTGTGGGCGGGCTGAGTTCATAAACATATAAGGAGAGTGTTTCGCCGAAAAGATTACCCTCGCTGTCGCGTGCCAACCCGCTGCCGGGGCTTATGTTTCTGGGGAAGATATAGAGCACAGTTTCGGTCCACGCGCCGCCCGACTGCGTGGGCGGGCTCAATTCAAAAATTGTGCCGCCCGAAGGTCCGCTCACGGTTGTACCGTACAAGTTCCCGGCGGCGTCAAATATGAGAGGTGCCTCCGGACTCGATCCGTCGGTCGTTCCACCCTGAAAAGCATAAAGAATGGTTTCAGTCCAGTGGTCGACGCCATCGCCCGGAGGGGCGAGCTGGTATACAGTGCCGCAGCCGATAGCCTGATTATTTGCCTCACCGCAATTCGCACTGTTCCCGCCCTCCACCGTTGTGCCATAGAGGTTCCCAGCACCATCGGAGATCAGGGCTGCCTCCGGCTCACTGCCGTCGGTCCCGCCTGTGAAATTGTGAATCGTCGCTTCTTTCTGAGCGACCGCCAGAGTGCCCACGCAGAGCACAAGAACTGTAGCACCAGCGAGTTTCGCAATTGGCCGGAGAAAAGTCTGCAAGAAATTTCTGACACGCATGGTGGCTCCCTCCTGGGATTGATGATTGGCAAGTTGTTTGTCTGTGCCGTCGCTGGGGGTGCGACAACGGCTCGCTAGGGGAGTTGGGTGTGAATTATATGGGGAAAGGATGCTGGCAAGCAATATGTTTCCGCAGTGCTGGCCGGGAGCCGACTGCGGGCTCAATCTCGCCAGAACGCTGACTGTGTTCAGGTTGCATAGGCAACACACCGCCTCGCAGACCTAACAGTGAGACGAACTCCCCAACGAAACTGTTTCTGCACCATCGGCCGCCAGCAACGCGCTAACTTAGCAGCCAACTCTCCAGGATTTTCAACAAGCCCTTCGGCCCGCGCCTTGCACTCCGTCCTGCGCGCCAGTAAATCTTTCCGGCCCCAGAGCAATTCCTACAAAGTCGGGATGACCCTGACCTTGTGTTTTGAGCAGCTTAGGAATGGCAAGCCATCTGCTTACACTAATAGCAGACGAAGTGGCGCGCAACGGGGCGCTCCAAGGACAACTTCGGCCAGAGGTTCTCTTGGGCGCCCCTTGCATTTAGCAGCCAATTCATCCTCCCCCAATCTCTTTCCCCTCACCCTCCCCCAACCCTTTTTCCTGTCGCCGTCTAAGCCAGCGCCAGGGGTTCCCGCACGTCGACTCCAGCCTCACGCAACAGCCGAGCCACGGCATCCGCCTTCAGGCGAGACGCGTCAAATACCACCCGCACCGTCCGCTCCGCTTCATTGAACTGCACTCCACGAATTCCGTAAACTTCACGCATCCCGTCGATGGCTCGCAGCGCAGCCTCGCCCGGCGCGGCCCCGTAGCGGAAAACAATATCGAGATAAGTCATTAGAATATCCTTGCTGGTGATGAAAGGCTCCCGGACCTTGCCGGGCTGAATCCAATATAAAGCATCTTCCATCGAACCATGTACGATTAGCTCGTACGATTCGCATGTGCGACTCGTATGTCCGATTAGCATGTCCGATTCGTATCAGGGCATCGCTTCAGCGATGCCGCAAACGCCGCAGAATAAATGCGGCTTCAGCCGCTGCGGAACTCGGCCGCCTGACTGAGACTTCATGTCGACAAAACCCTCCAACCCGCCCTCCACACTCGAGCGCGACCCCGTATGCGGAATGAATGTGAATACCACTACCGCCAAACATGTCTACAGCCACGGCGGCAAGAACTTCTACTTTTGCTGTGCGCCGTGCGCGGAAAAATTTAAGGCAGACCCGAACAAATATCTGACCCCAAGCCCGCCCGCAAAACCATCCGGATTAGTCACACTGGGCGCCGCGAAGCCAGCCGCGCCCACCTTACTTCGCGAAAACAGTGATCGGGACCGATCAGCCCCCGCTTACGTCTGCCCCATGTGCCCGGAGGTCCGCGAAAACAAGCCCGGCGCATGCCCCTCCTGCGGCATGGCCCTCGAACCCGACGTCCCCATCGCCTCCATTCGCACCGAATACACCTGTCCCATGCACCCCGAGATCGTGCGCCCCGCGCCCGGTTCGTGTCCCATCTGCGGGATGACGCTGGAGCCCCGCACCGTCACCGCCTCCAATGAAGACAATCCCGAGCTGCGTGACATGACTCGGCGTTTTTGGATCAGCCTCGCTCTCACCGCGCCGCTGCTGGCGGTCGCAATGGCAAGCATGATTTGGCCCGGCTTGAAAATCAACATCGACCTTGCTATCGCCGGTTTGCTCATTAACCTGCCGAGGCTCGAACTTCTTCTTGCCACTCCCGTCGTTCTCTGGTGCGGCTGGCCCTTCTTCCAGCGCTTCTGGACTTCGCTCATAAACCGCAGCCCAAACATGTTCACCCTGATCGGCATGGGAACTGGCGTGGCCTATGGATACAGCGTCGTCGCCACGCTCGCGCCGCAAATTTTTCCCCAATCCCTGCGCGGCATGGGCGGCTACCCCGATGTTTATTTCGAAGCCGCCGCCGCCATCACCACTCTGGTCTTGCTCGGCCAGGTCATGGAACTGCGCGCCCGCAGCCGCACCAGCGCAGCCATTCGCGCCCTGCTCGATCTCAGCCCAAGAACCGCGCGCCTCCTGATTTCAAACCCTCAGCCCGGTGGCGAGGTTACGGGTGGCGAGGTTGCGGACGGCGAGGTCACGGAAAAAGACATTCCACTCGCGCAAGTGAAGCCCGGCGATCGCCTGCGCGTCCGTCCCGGAGAAAAAATCCCGGTCGATGGTGTGCTCCTCGAAGGCCGCAGCTCCGTCGACGAGTCCATGATCACCGGTGAATCCATGCCGGTAGAAAAGTCCGCCAACAGCAAAGTCATCGGAGCCACCATCAACGGCACCGGCTCCTTCATCATGCGTGCCGAACGCGTCGGCGCCGAAACCCTGCTGTCGCGCATCGTCCAACTCGTAGGCCAGGCGCAGCGCACCCGCGCTCCCATCCAGCGCCTTGCCGACCGCGTAGCCAAATGGTTTGTGCCCGCCGTGGTCGCGGTCGCAATCATCACTTTCATCGCGTGGCTCTGGTTCGGACCGCAACCGCGCTTCGCGCACGCCCTGGTGAACGCAATCGCCGTGCTCATCATCGCGTGCCCGTGCGCCTTAGGTCTGGCGACGCCCATGGCAATCATGGTCAGCGTAGGCCGCGGCGCCCGCGCCGGAGTCCTCATCAAGAACGCCGAAGCCCTGGAGATTCTGGAAAAAGTCGACACCCTCGTCGTCGACAAAACCGGAACCCTCACCGAAGGCAAGCCGCAAGTCACCAGCTATTCCGAATCGCTGGCCCAGGATCCCGAACTGCTTCGACTCGCCGCCAGCCTGGAACGCGCCAGCGAACATCCTTTAGGCGCGGCCATCGTAGCGGCCGCGGTC
>PLUI01000061.1:47088-77866 GCA_003164855.1 Acidobacteriaceae bacterium | reverse complement strand
TCCTCCGGCAGCACCGGCGGCGGGGCGCTCACGTGCTGCTGCAGCACCTCGAGCGCGCTGGAGCCAACGTAGAGCTTCTGCCCGGTCAGCATCTCGTACAGGATGACCCCGAGGCTGTAGAAGTCCGAGCGCGCATCGAGCGGCTNNGTTCGCCGGCTTCAGGTCGCGGTGCACGAGCCCCGCGGCGTGCACGACCTGCAGTGCCGCGGCGATCTCTGCCATGAAATGCAGCGCCTCCGCTTCGTTCACGCCGCGCTGGATGCGCGCCTTCAGGTCACCGCGCGGCAGGTACTCCATCGCCAGGTACTCGAACCCGGCGTGCACGCCGTAGTCGTAGATCTGCACCACCAGCGGGCTCTTTACCGCCATGACGGCGGTGTACTCGCGCTCGAGGAACTGCTTTCCGGCCGCCTCATCGCGCAGCGTCTTGCTGATCTTCAGCGCCACGTTGTGACCGCGCTGCACGCTGCTGGCCAGATACACGATCGCCTTCTCCGACTCACCGATCTTCAGGCGCAGCGTGTAGCCGGGGATGACCTCGGCGCTGGCGGTGAGCAACGCCGCGATGCCCTCGGGCTGCAGGGCGGCCTCTGCGGCGGCACCCTCGGTTGAAGCGGGCGCCGGCTCGGCTGCCGGCTCACTCGCCGCGCGCGCGTTGCGCTGCGCATCCCGCGAGACGTTCGCAAGGCTTGCGAGGCGTCGCTGCACGCGCCGCTCGACGCGCCGCAGTGCGACCCGCACCGCGGTGCTCAGGCGCTCCGGGGTGAGGAAGCGCTTGGGAAGATAGTCGATCGCGCCGAGCTGCAGCGCGCGCACCGCGGTAAGCTCGTTGCCGTCCTCGGCGATCACGATCACCGCAGGGCTGGCCGGCTGCTCGCGCAGGCGGCGCAGGAGCCTCAGGCCCTGCGCGTCGGGGTTTTCGCCCTGGCCGAAGCAGGCCACCAGCATCAGCAGATCGCAATCGCGGCCGGAGAAGGAGCCGCTCCAGCGATCGAACTCGGTGTGGTTGAGCAGGTTCACGCTCGCCTGCGGATCCAGCACGTCCAGATGATGACGCAGCCACTCGCCGTAGCGGGCATCGTCATCGACCACCATCACGCGTGCGGAAGGTGTGCTGCGGCGCGGCTTCATCGCTGCACCGCGAAGCGCACGCGTACGCGCGTGTGCTGGCTCACGTTCTGTCCGGCGCGCGTCACCGGTTGGTAGCGCCACTGGCGTAGGGCATCGAGCGCGGCCTGCTCGAAAACCCCCGCCGGCTGTGCGCCGACGACCGTTAACTCGCTCACCGCGCCGTCGGTTCCGACCAGAAACTGCAGATCCACCCAGCCCTCGATGCCGCGCGTGCGCGCCAGCTCCGGAAACTGTGGCGCCACGTAGCGCGTGCGGGTGAGGGTGTGCTCATTGACGTAGCTGTCGGCCTGCCGCGCCGCATCCTGTGCCGCGCTCAGGTTCGCCGCGAGCGTGTCGATGCGCGCCGCATCCGCGCCCGCCGTGCGCGCCTCGCCGAGCCAGCGCTGCGCGCCCGCCAGGTCCTGCGCGCGCAGGCTGTCTTGCGCCTCATCGAGCACGCGCGCGCCGTAGGCGCGGCGCGCCTGCTGCGTCCTCGGACCCGCGCCATCCTGCTGCATGAGCTGCGTGAGATAGAACTTCGCGCTGTCGCCGTCCGGGTCGGTGATGTGACCCTGCGCGAGGCGCTCGTTGAAGCTGAGCGCCAGGTGCTCGGAGGCCGCGGCGTGCGCCTGCTCGCGCAGCTGCTGTGCATCCTCGTGCAGCGCNNCGGCCTCGAGCGCCTGGTGCGCCTGCGCTTGCAGGCGCGTACGCAGCTCCAGCAGTCCCTGCTGCACGGCCGGGTCCTCAGGGGCCAGCGCGTGGGCCGACTCGAGGTAAAGACGCGCGTTGTCCTCGGGAGGTTCGATGAGCCGCCCGCGCGCGAGGGCGTCGCGGGCGTGGTTCAGGTAATCGAGAAGGCGCGTATCGGGGGGCTTCGCCGCGGGCTCCTGGGCCTTGGCGGTGGTGGCCTCGCGCGCGCGTTGTGCGCTCAAGTCCGCGGCGAGCACTGCGATCCGCGGCTGATCCGGGCTGATGGCGCGTGCCTGCTCGAGCAGCCGCTGCGCCTCATCGAGGTGATGCGCCTGCAGCTCCCCGTTCGCGTTCTCGAGCAGCCGCCCGAGCAGCTGCGCCAGGCCGTTCGCGGCGCGCTCCTCGTGCGGGTTGCGACGCAGCGCTTCGCGATACAGGTCGCGGGCGTTCTCGCCCGGTGGAGCGGTGAGGGCGCCGGAGGCGAGGGCGCGCGCGGCGCGCGCTAACAGTTGTTCAAGCTCGGCATCCGCGGCCGGTGCGCGCGGGGTGGCCGCCGGTTCAGGCGGAACGTTGCGAACGGCCGCTTCCGGCTGGCGCCGGCTGAGCCATGCGAGCGGGGCGGCGAGCGCTGCGAGCAGCGCCAGCGCGGCGAGTGCCAGCCACCATCCGAGGGCGCGCCCGGCGCGCGTCCCATGCGAGCGCGCTGAGGGGCGCGGCTCGGACAAAACTTCCGCGTGCCGCCGCCAGGCGGCCTCGACGAACAGCCGCACCCGCTGCTCGGAGAAGGGCTTGTGCAGGAAGCGATACACCGAGCCGTCGGTGATGCGCGCGGCAAGCTGCGCCTGCTCATCGACGTTGCCGGCGGCGATCAGCACCAGCTCGGGAAACTGCGCGTGCAGACGCTCGGCGAGTGTCGCGGCGTGACTGCTGAGCGCTGCGCAGTCGAGCACCGCGACGCCGGAGTGATGCGCGATGAGTGCCGTCGAAAGATCGATCTCCGCGGCCGCGGTAAGCACCTCGTGCACCGGGTCGGTGACCTTCCTGACGGCGGCGATGAGGTGCGCATCCTGGGTGAGCACGATCAGGGGTTTGGCGGCGAGCGCCAGGCGCATGGGCCCGGGAGCTGCCGGCGATCGCGCCGACGGCTCAGGCGAAGGGGTGTTGGGAGCCAGGACTGTCATCTAAAAGCCGCCCGTCGGGCCGTGAGCCCGGCCGCGGGATTTACGATGACGTAATGCCCCGGACCTGTCGCTAGCGGGGCGGGATTTCTGTGAAGCTGGTCAAGTCCGGCGGCCCGGAGGTGAGAACTACTCGCGTGGCAGCAGGAACGTCTGTCCGTTGTACGACAGTACCGCGCCCTCGGGCGTAATGCTGTTGACGTGCACACCCCCCGGGAGGGAGTCGCCCTCGTGCAGCTTGTGCATGTTGATCATCACGAAGCGCTCCTGCGGCTGCGGGGCGTACATGTGGAAATCAAGATGCAGCTGCGGGAGCTGCGTGCCGGGCGTGGCGGCCGCATCCTGATAGAGCGGCACGCCCGCAGCGCTGGCGCGCCGCACGTGGTTGCCCAGTCCCTCAGCTGCGGAGGGCTGCGCGGGCGCATAGTCCTGCGGGTTCTGCTCCTCCGCGGCCGCACCCGATGCCGTCGCGGGCGGTGCGGCTGCCGGGGTTACCGTCGTCGCAGAGGCCGTGCCCGGATTGGGTGTCGCAAGTGGTGCGACCACGGTTGGTGGCGCGGCAGGCTGGAGCACTGCCGGCTGAGGCGCAGGTTGGGGCGCTGCAACCTGGGGCGCCGCGGATACGGGCGGCGGCACGCCCGTGGCGGGCGCTGCCGGGCTGACCGCCGCGGCTGCGGTGTCGTGTGCCGGCTGACGCAGCAGCATCCACATGACGATGCCGAGGTTGATGGCGAGCAGCACCGCAATCGCCACCGCCCACAGGGGCAGGCGCGTGCGCGGTGGAGCCACCCTGACTTCATACAGCGCCGGGCCGCT
Source organism: Acidobacteriaceae bacterium (assembly GCA_003164855.1). Lineage (GTDB taxonomy): Bacteria > Acidobacteriota > Terriglobia > Terriglobales > Acidobacteriaceae > Sulfotelmatobacter. The sequence goes on along the minus strand of PLUI01000061.1, from coordinate 74,072 downwards.
CTTGCGCTGGCGGTCGCTCTCGGATTTTTTCAGTGCGTCGAGGATGAACGACATCGGTCACCCGCCATGATGGGTATCGGCCGCGGACAACAGCGGTACATCCGGTCCTGCCACCGCGCTCGCCAGTGCGATCTGCGTCTGCACGCCGGCGATGCCGTCCACGGTGAGCTGGTGCACCCGCTGAAACTCCCGCACCAGGCCCGCGAGCTGCTCATCGTACACGTCGCTCACCGGGGCGGCGTCGTGCTCGCCGTGCAGTTGCTGCAGGCTCTGCCGCAACCAGCGCACCGGTGCGCCGCGCATGCCGGAAGACAGCGGCTTCACGGGCGAAGTCGCCGGCCGCCACAGCATCACGAAGTCCCCCAGCCAGTAACGCGACAGCTCGCCGAGCCCGACCGACTGCGCTCCGCCGAGTTCGATGCGCGCCTGCTCATCGTCCAGACGCGTCAGCACCACCTGGTAGCTGGTTCCGCCGCCGTTCAGCAGCAGGATTGCCGGATGATTATAGAGCCGCAACTGCCCGTAGGAGCCGCGCTCGGCGATGCACGAGAGCCCCTGGCTCGTCGCCTGGCTGCAAGGATCGGTGCCGTTCGCCTCGTATTTTGCCCCCCAGAGGCCAAAGAGCTTGCTGAAGGCGCTGTCGGTGTCGGTATCGGCGACATGTTGGCTCAGAAGCTGCGCCAGCTGCGGCGGTGACGGCGGGGCGGGCTTCAGCGTCGCGGCGTGGGGCACGGCGGCCCGGGCGGCAGCGACGGCGGCAGGCTGCGCCGCCTTCCACGGGTGCGCGTTCCAGGGCTGGTAGTTCCACAGTGCCACGAGCGCGAGCGCGAGCACCAGGGCGATGAGGGCGGTCCCGGCCCAGGGCAGCCAGTGCGGCGCAAAGCGCCGCCCGAACACCTCGGAGGCTGCGTATCGCACCAGCGAGCCGGTCACGCGGTGGCGGTCGAGGGAGTAGGCCCCGAGGAGCGCGCGATCGCAGATCACGTTGATGACGCGCGGCACGCCTGCGGACAGGCGGTACACCGCAGTCAGTGCCGCGGGCCCGAAGATGTCGGTGGTGGCGCCGGCCACGCGCAGGCGATGGCGCACGTAGGCGATGGTCTCATCGTGCGAGAGCGGGTTTAAGTGATAGCGGCCGGTGATGCGTTGCGCGAGCTGGCGCAGCTCGTTACGCCCCAGGAGCTCGCGCAGCTCGGGCTGGCCGATGAGGATGATCTGCAGCAGCTTCTGGGTTTCGGTCTCCAGGTTGGTGAGCAGTCGGATGTGTTCCAGCACCTCGGGCGCGAGGTTCTGCGCTTCATCCACGATCAGCACCGCGGTTTCGCCCGCACGGTAGCGGTCCAGCAGCCAGTTGTAGAGCCGCAGCAGAATCTGGCTCTTGGATTTCGAATCACCCGGGATACCGAAATCCGCCATCATGTAATCGAGAAACTGGGTCGTGTTCAGCCGTGAGTTGAAGATGAAGGCGGTAGCCACCTGCTGCAAGCGCAGCCACTCCAGCAGTTTGTTGATGAGAGTCGTCTTTCCCGTGCCAACTTCGCCGGTCAGCAGCACAAATCCTTTGCGGCTCTGGATGCCGTAGGTCAGACACGCCAGTGCCTCCTCCGTATGCCGCGTCAGGAACAGATAACGCGGATCGGGGTTGACGTTGAACGGATTCGCCCGCAGGCCGTAAAACTCTTTGTACATAATCTTGGCCTAAAGTACTCGCCTAGAACTTGGCAGTTTCCTTTCTCTCTTCCGCTTGTTTTTTCCGGTTCCAGAAATGGCCTTTGCCATTGCCGTTCGCGGGAGCATTCTCCACCACCACCCAGGGCACCGCAACCAACATGGGAAGCTCCAGAGCCGCCTCGGCATCAGCCTGGGTGCGAATGGATTTATCGCGTAATTCCAGCCAGAGAGCGAGACCGACGCCCAGCACCAGACCTGCGCCCAGTCCACCACCAGCAAACAGCAGCCGGTTCGGAAAGCTCGGCGAATCGGGCAGATTAGCGGGATTGAGCAGGTGCATCTGTTCCCCCTGTTGCTGCTGCTCCATCTTCAGCGCCATGTCGGACTTGCTCTTGTTGGCTAAAAGATCCTGGTAGACCTTCTGCGTATTGTCGTAATCCCGGGCCAGCTGCTTGTATTGTTCCTCGATCGCGGGGCTAAGCGCCACGCGCCCCTGGTACACGGAAATTTCCTGCTGCAGTCTTTTCTGATCGCGAGTGGCCTGTGCGATCAGTTCCTCGTACTGGTGCACTTGCAGGCGCAACTGGCGAATTTCGGGCGGCTCGGAAGCGGATTCCTTATCTTGCGCGCCGGCCGTCGGTGTATTGGCGGCGTTGTTCACCTCGTCCAGTTTTTTCTTTATCTGTGCGATGTCCGCCTTGGTCTTGATTACATCGGGATGATCGTCGGTGTAGCGGGCTTCCAGGTCGATCAGTACGGTCTGCAGTTGCGAAAGCTGCTGCTGCAGAGTCTGCGGGTTGCTGGCCGACCCTGAATTCTTCCATGCCGACAATTGCTGGGCCAGCAGCGATTCCGTGTAGGCTTTATCCTGTTGCGCGCGGCTCAAGGATTGCGTGTTGGCTTCGAGCTGCGAGCTCAAGCCCGTCAGGATCTTTAAGTTATTGTCCTCGTCGCCGGGAAGCTGCCCCATGTACTGCTTTTTGAACTCGGCCAGCTTGCTATCCAGGTCGTCGAGATTGTGCTTGGTATCTTCGACTTGCTTGCTGAGAAAGTCAGTGGTGCCGCGAGCCACGTCTTCGCGCGATTTCAGGTTCTCCTCCAGCAGAAGCGACGTCAACTCGTTGCAAATCTGCTGGGCCTCGCGCGCACTCGACGCGGTGTAGTTCACATAGAAACCGGGAACCGGGGTGCTCTGGCCGGGCCTCTTCCTAGCGCCAATCTGCGAGAGGTCGGTGACCACCGGTTCGACCGACATGCTAAGCCGGATGCTGTCAATGACCTCGTCCATATTCTGACCCGGCTTGGCCAATCCAGAGCGCTCCAGCATAGGTTGCAAGCGGCTCTGGCTAAGCACTTGTTGCTGCAGGGTGGCGATGCGCTCGGTCAGATCCTCGGTCACCACCGGTTGCACGATCCCTTCCGGAACTTTTTGGCTTTCCACCAGCACCAGCGACTGCGACGTGTACTTGGCGGGAAAAGCATAGGAGACCAGAAATCCGGCCAGGGGCGCGAGCAGCGTAGGAATAAGAATCACCTTCATCCGGCGGCGCAACATTGCCAGATAGTCGTCCATGGATAGTTCGCGATTTTCCATCATCTCACTGCCCTATTCTGCCGGCCTTAGCGGCCAGCCTCAAAAATTAGTCGAGCCTGATTGGCCGAGGGGTCCAATCCAATCCAATGGATCCCACCTGCCTCTGCGACATGTTGCTGCATGAAACTGTGCTCGAAGCACTATTCGCCACTAGCGGACAGGAACCGTCTAAAGTCAAGTCATTGAACTGATAGCTCACAAAACCTCGCAGGCTGCGTCCGAATTGACGATGCAGACCCACTCCGCCATAGCTAGAGGCGAAGGAGCTGGCATTCACAGCCGACCCGGGAATCTGCAAGCGTTCGTTCTTGCTATAACCGAGGTCGGCGAAGATTTCCCAGACGCGGCTCAACGGTCTTCGGATATCAAACAGCGCAATGTTGCTCAGCGAACCGGCAAAGATCCCGGACCCGCTCGTGTCGTAACGCTGATAGCTGAGTGCGACCGCGGTTTTCGGGAAGCGGTAGCGGATCGACAGGCGGCCGGCAGCTCCAATGTGATTGGCCTTTACCTGATAGGGCTCGAAAGTCCCTCCAAACGTCGTGCAGTCATCCGTCGTAAGAAAGGGAACGTTGCATACCTGCTCGGTGGCGTCGATGTGCGTAAACTGCGGTCCGGCTCCAATGGTGAAATCCAAACGCCCGGAAATGCGGTGACCATACATCAACTGAATGACATTCGCATGAAACGCCGTACCCACGGTCGAAAAGTCAAAACCTTGGTAGCCATAGCTCACTGCAACCTGGTCTTTGGGGTTGAGGATACGGTCATAGCCGAATTGAGCAGTGAACTCGCGGCTGCCGACAAAGGAAACGTTGGCGTCCGCGCCGCTTGACGAAATAAGATCACCATAGAAGTGTACAAGCCCGTATCCCACGGCCATGGTTACCGAGGATTTCGGCGTCAGATCCTCGACGACATCCGCCAATCCCAAATTCGTAAGCCGAGGCACCACGCCCAGGGAGAAGCCCTCTCCCCCCGTGAAGGCGTTGGTCTGCCCGCCAAATGCACCTGCTCCCAACATGCCTGCCCCCAGGTTGCCGAGCCCTGAGTTGTAAGCACCACCTCCACCGTAGGCGCCGAAGCCGAAAGTGCCTTCGGGCAGATAACTAAAAGAGTCCCGGATGGCCAACTGACCGCGCTTCCAGTTGATTCGGTTGTCCAAGTCGAATTGCTGCAGTTGCTCTAATCCAACGCTTCGAGTGGCGTAGTAGGAGACTCCCCCGATGTAATCCATGGCCACGTCGTAGTTTTTCCAGAGTTTTTGCAAGGTCAGACTTCCCAAACCTCGCGTAACCGAGGCGACTCCTGATCCGCCCAGAGTATTTGCCACGTTCGAATCTACCGACTCGCTGAAATGTAAGCCGGGCAGAAGGAAGCTCTCGGGCGCCGCATGGGGTTCCAATCCAGGCTGATCGATTGCCGAAATCGGCGGGTTTTCGCTCACCGGCGGCACGGGATTTTCCGGCCCGAATGCCGGCACTGGGGGAGGCGCAGGCGGCGGATTCTGGTCGCTTTGCGCCCAGGCCACGCCGACCCACATCAAGGCCAGCGTTAGGGTCATCGTGATTTGGCCTTTGCTCATCTCGGTTCCTCGTCAAAATCGATCTTGCCGGTCTACATTTCTATTTCTTGTCTTGCCCAGCCCTAGGGGACAACGATCGTGTCTCCCGGCTTGAGTGTGATATTTTGCTGGTTACCGCGGCCCTTGATCGCATCTTTGTAGTTAAAAGGCAATTTCGTCTGCTTGCCGTCTTGCATGCGCAGTAGATAAACGGCCTTGAGATTGGCGAATTGCGTGAATCCCGCACTCGATAGTGCCTGCAGGACCGTCATGTTGGGGAGCAACGGCATTGCGCCGGTATGTACGACCTCACCCAACACGTAAATCCGCTGGCTGTTCATCGCGGTCACCACCACGGTGACGCGCGGATCCGCAATGTATTTCTTCAGCTTTTCTCGGATTGAAGTCCCGAGTTGCATGGGCGTCATGCCGGCGGCCTGCACATCGTCGAGCAAAGGCATCGAGATCTTGCCGTCGGGCCGCACCGGCAGCATCACGCTCATGTCGGGCTCTTTCCAGACTGAAATACGCAAAGTGTCGTCTGCTCCGATTATGTAATCGGAGGGAATCCCCGGAGTGGACGCTTGAACCTCTGGTACCACTGCCTTCGGAGGCTTGGCCGGGGGGCCGGCATCCTCGGCATCGTCTTGAGCCCGCATGCCGATGGCTACGAACCCTAACAGAACCAGGCAGGCAAGCTTGATTACTCGCTTCATGCGCTCTCCTAATAAACTTTGGAACTAAGACGCCCGGTATTCGGAGCATCCCATTTGTTTGAGCTTGTACAACAAAGCTTTGTAGCTGATCTGCAGATCCTGCGCCGCGCGCCGCCGGTTCCAGCGGGTGCGGGTGAGTGCCCGTAGAATCAACTCTTTCTCCATCTCGCGAGAAGCGGCGCGTGCCGCCTGCTTCAGTGAAACCCGGCCGCCGTTGACTCCGGCATTCGGCCGCGACAGCATGGCGCGCAAGCCACCCATGGCAACGCTCTCGTCTCCCAGAGCCACTATGGCCTTGGCCGCATTCTCCAGTTCCCGCACGTTTCCCGGCCAGGAATATTCCTGAAATAAACGCCGGGTCTCGTCGCTGAGTGCAGGGACTGGCCGCTGAAAATCTCGCCCGAATTTGCGTAAGAAGTGTTCCATCAAGATTGGGATGTCTTCCCGGCGCTGCCGCAGTGGTGGAAGCCGCAAACACACGCCGCTGATCCGGTAATACAGGTCCTCGCGCAAATTTCCCGCTTTCACTTCCGCTTCCAGATCGCAGGCGCTGCCACAGATGAGCCGGGCTGCGCGGTGTGCTCCGCCACTGTTCGTGGTCCTGCCGGTCAAGGTCTGGAGCAATCGCGATTGACCTTGGGCACTCAATTCGGACAGCTCTTCCAGAAAAACCGTACCTCCCCCGACCAAACTATCTTTGCCGCCCGAATCCTCGAACTGGCCAGCCTCCACCGTGGTGCATGAAACGAGCCTGAACCATTGCCCAGCCCGCTGCGAGAGTTCGTGAATGCGCCGAGCCGTGGCCTTCTTTCCCGCGCCTTTCTCCGCCAGCAACAACACCGGCACTTCACTCTTCGCCACCTCCAGCATCACTGAGACCAGGCTCCGCATGCTGGGGTTTATCCCTTCAACGAACTCGTGATCGGGAGTCATCGCAGTCTGCCCGTTCTCGGTGCCTTGGTGAAAGTCTGATGCCATCTTCCCGGCCTCTTCCGGGGACTACCATAAATCCAGGTACTCCCTAGGACTAAGGGGTTTAGGAGCATGGTAAGTGCCATCCTTGCTACCGCCGGGGCCAAACCTCCACAATGAGCTTAGTTCTCTATTTTCAATAGTTATAAGCCAGAACTGGGGCTCGAGGGGAGAAAAATCTACCGGTCATACACTACATCGTTCCGCACAAAAGGGAAAGTATTTACCCAATCGGTGGTAACCGGACGGTCATCCTGATAGCACGATATGGGGAAAACGAGGTACTAAATGTGAGAAAGGCCGACCCGAATGTCTGGACCCAGCAACCCGCCAACCTGGAGAGGTGCACGGTGCAAACATTGTTGGGTAGATCGAGTTTCACGTCTTTCCCAAAAGAGGGCTTACGTCAGCGCATCCCGCACTTTTCCCGGAGTTTGTATTCGAATGGAATGTGCCGGAGCGGCGAGCGAGGGGAGGGCCTTCCCGCTCGCCACACCGGCCGTGCCGCCAATTTTAGGCCGAAACGCTCAGCCCGCCCGTGGAACCTGTTGTCGATGCGACACTCGAAGCGATTGCGGAAGCATCCAAGAGATTGATCACAATCTGTTCGTTGCTGTTCGACCCCAGATTGAATGTAACTTGCTGGGCAGCAGAGCCCTGACTGCCGACACTCAGCGCAACCTGTTCGCCCCCACTGCTTGAATTAGCGATGTTAAGCGTAATCTGCTCCGGACTCGTGCTGCTGCTGTTGTTGCTGAGGTTGAGCACGATTTCCGGACCGCTGCTGTTGGACGCGCTGACGGTCGACGGGGGCGTCAACCCGCCGGCAGTCGATGGCGGAGTCTCGCCGCCGCCATTGGCGGTGGCTTTGAGCGCCGCAAAGGCTTGCTGAGCCCCAGCCAAGTCTCCCGCTTGCAGAGCTTGCCCGATGGCATCGAAATCCTGCTCGCGCTGCGGCACGCGGAAGGAGTTGCCGTTGGCAAAAGGACCGGCCTGCCCCAGTGCGGTAATGTTGTTGTAGGCAACCTGAGCGTTGGCCAAATTGCCCGAACTAAGTGCTTTTCCCAGTTGTTGCACATCGCTATTCCTGGTCTGGAAATAGGACTGCAATTGCTGGTTCAACGAAGTGCTCGAAACGGCTGATGTCGACATTGGTATCTCCTCAGAATTCGGCTGATCTGACACGGACCGCAGTTCGCGTTCTTGCCATTCAATGGCCATATCGGCCTTAGGAGTTTCAAACTTCAATGTCCAGCCCCTACTTTCTTGCGCTGACATCTGCCGGTTTTGGTTACGAAAGGACGATGCACAGGCACATCAGCCATTTCTACTTCATCAGATACTCTTTCACGAACATTACCGTGGCGTAGAACTGGTAGTCGACGTTCTGTTTTTTGCGGAAGCCGTGGCCTTCGTTCTTGCCCAGCAACCACCACACCGGAGTCCCGTTCTGCCGCACAATCTGTACCATCTGTTCCGATTCGCTGGCGGGAACCCGCGGATCGTTCTTGCCCGCGATCACAAACAGCGGCTTGGTAATGTTCTTGGCTTTGTTGTAGGGTGCAATCCGTTCCAGAAATTCACGCATTTTGGGATCGCGCTCGTCCCCATATTCCACCCGGCGCAGATCCTGACGATATCCGGAAGTATGCTCCAGAAAAGTGACCAGATTCGAAGGTCCCACCACGTCCACCGAACAGCATATACGATCGTTGTAATTCGTCGCCACGGCCAGCGTCATGAATCCGCCGTAACTGCCTCCGGTGATCATCACCCGCCCGTTGTCCAGATCATTCTGCTGCTCAACCCAATCCAGCAGCGTCCCAATATCCTTGTACGATCCCTCGCGCAGGAAACCGTTGTCAAGCGAAAGAAAGGTCTTGCCGTATCCGGTCGAACCCCGTACGTTGGGAAAAATCACTGCGATTCCAAGCTCGTTGAGCCAATAATCACTACGGCCCAGGAACCCCGGCCGGAATTGCCCTTCCGGACCGCCGTGAATGTTCACGATCACGGGCCGCTTGCCGGTGAACTTAGCCGGCGGCCGGTAGAGAAAACCGCTGATCATGCGGCCATCCCAACTCTTCCAATGGATCAAATCTGGCTCCGGGAGATTGGCTGTATTGATCCCGCCGGTCTCGCTGAATGTCCAGCGCTCAACCTTTCCCGTCGCCACATCCAGCGAGTAAACATCGGAACTCGACCGCGCCGACGTCACATCGAATCCGAGGTCGCGGTTGTTCTTATTCCACGACACGCCCCCGATGATCCCTTTCGGCAGCTTGGGCACGGACTTTTCTTTCCGGGTCGCGGTGTCCAGCAGATGCAACACGCCGTAACCATCTTCGTTGGTCACAAACGCAATCATCTTGCCGTTGTCGGAGAGATCGAACTCATCCACGTCCCACGGAATACTGCTGGTCAGATAAGTCGGCGCGCCTGTAGCCAGGTCGATGTATACCAGCCGATGAAACTCTGAGTCCTTATCGGTCGTGGTATAGATTCCCTTGCCGTCCTTGCTGAAATGCCCACCCGCATAGTTCACCTTTGCGTCGCCCTTGGGCGTGAGCAGTTTCTTTTCTCCCGAGTTCGCATCCATCAACCAGAGGTAACTTTCCTCGGCAGAAACTTCGTTCACGACCAGAAGCTTCTGCCGGTCGGGCGACCAATCGAGCGGCCCCCAGCCTCCGCCTTCGAGCTTCGCCACCATGTGATCGCTCTTCGGATCGTTGGGATCCATCGCCCAAATATCCACGTCATTGCCGTCTCGCCTCGTGGAACCATAGGCAATGTTCTCGCCGCCATCCGACCAGACCATTCCAATGTTGCGCGACTTCCCGTCAGTCAGCAGCGTGACGTCGCCGCTCGCCACGTCATAGTGGTAAAACTGATAAAACTCTCCGCCGCCAACGTCCTTGCTGAAAACGAAAGAACCTCCTTGTTTCGGATTGAATTGAGCCGAGGTCACCGGATCGGGATAAAACGTTAACTGGCTGCGATCGCCGCCTGGCATCTTCACCAGATGAATCTCCGGCACATCGGCAAAGCGCGTTGAGATCAGCATCTCCCGCCGCTCCGGATTCCAACTCACCAGGCTGGCGCCGCGGTAATTACCGTAGCGCTCAACGCTTGCCGCAACCGAACTTGGGATGGGAGGCACACCCTCTACCGCCAAATTTTCGTTGGGGACGATTTGATCGCTCTGGGCCCAGCCCAGAGCGGTGAGCAGAAGGACTGCCAGCAACCGCAGAACCGGCTTGATCGGACAGCGCATGATGAATTCCTTTCGGAATCTGCTGAGTGGAAAACGGCAGCCATTGTACATCCTTTTCTCCTGCGCGGCTTCTCCCGCGCGACCTGGGGCGAAAGTCCGCATATCGCACTCTATCGGAGGCAGAATGCGCATGGCGGGTAGTTAACCTCGCGCCTCCTAATTACTTCTCATCCGTAGCTGCTGGGCCGGCCGTGAGCTGAGAACCGCTACGGGCCAAGTTGAAAGCCGTGTTCACCAAACCGACGTGAGAGAAAGCCTGCGGGAAATTGCCTAACAAGCGTTTTGCGACCGGATCATACTCCTCGGAAAGCAGTCCAACATCGTTACGAATATTCAGCAGACGCTCAAACATCCGCTCCGCATCTTGCCGGCGGTTTTGCAAAACATAATTGTCCACCAACCAAAACGTGCAAGCCAGAAACATTCCCTCGCCATGCGGCATACCGTCAACCGCTGGATCCTGCGTGTAGCGTGCGACGAAGCCATGGTCGACGAGATGGGTCTCGATGGCCTTGACTGTACCTGCTACTCGATCATCATTGGCCGGAAGAAAACCGACCAGGGGCATCATAAGCAGGCTGGCGTCCAGATGTTTGCCTCCGTAGTACTGAACAAACGAGTTTATGTCCGCATCGAAACCTTCCCGGCAAACCTGCTCATGAATGGCATCGCGAAGTCTTTCCCATCGGGCGATGTCGGTATCGATCCGTCCCTGTCGTGCCGACCTTACCAGGCGGTCGACAGCGACCCAAGCCATCATTTTAGAGTGCACGAAATGCCTGCGCGGGCCGCGCATCTCCCAAATCCCGTCATCGGGCTGCTCCCATCCCGTCTCCAGGAATTCCAGCATTGCGAGAGCTACTTCGTTCCGTGAGTGCTCGGGTGGCCCAAGGCCCGCTTCCCGCGCCTGAAAAAGCGTATTGACCACTTCACCAAAAATGTCCAATTGATATTGTTTGTAGGCGGCGTTCCCGGTTCTAACCGGCACGGATTTATCGTATCCCGGCAGCCACGGCAATTCCAGTTCCGTCAACCTGCGCTCGCCATGGAGGCCATAAAGAATGTTCAGTTCCGAAGGACTGCCCGCGACCGCGCGCAAAAGCCATTCGCGCCACTCGCGCGCCTCGTCTAGATACCCGGCATCGAGAAGAGCCTGCAGCGTCAATGTCGCATCCCGTACCCAGCAAAAGCGGTAGTCCCAGTTTCTTACGCCGCCCAGCAATTCAGGCAATGAAGTTGTAGGAGCTGCAACAATTCCTCCCGTCGGCAGAAATGTCAGGCCTTTCAGCGTGATCAATGAGCGCAATACAGCATCACGCCATTTGCCCTGATACGAACAGCGGCCAGACCATTCCCGCCACCAGTTGTCCGTCTCTCGGATCGCTTCTTCCACGTTGAGCGGCGCGGGCTCTTGTTTGTGTGATGGATACCAAGCGAGATCGAAGGGAATTTTCTGACCCTCCGCCACGGTAAACTCGGCGAATGTTTTGAAGTTTTCGCCACGCAATGGCACTTGCGTGCGCAGAGCGACCGTGTCCGGTCCCGCAATTGCCGAGATTCCATGATCGCTTTGCCACACCCAAGGCACCACGGAACCGTAATCGAAACGAATGATCAGCTCCAGGTTCATCTGCACCTGCCCTCTGGTGCCAACCACCAAGCGCGCCAGTTCGGCAGCGTCATTGCGCGGCATCATGCAATCGACAACCGTCACCGATCCGCTCTCGGTATCGAACTCGGTTTCGAGAATCAATGTGCCTTCGCGATAGCGCCGCCGAATGGAGCGGATTGGTTCCGCCGGTGCAATGGACCAATGTCCGTTCTCCACGCCGCCCAGCAGGGCCGCGAAACAGGCTCCGGAATCGAAATGCGGCAAACAAAGCCAATCGATCGAACCTTGCTTTGACACAAGAGCAGCGGTGTGGCAGTCGCCAATCATCGCGTAGTCTTCGATGGGAATAGACAATTTTGCCTCCGCAAAATTAAAGCAATTCGATTAGAGTTCGCGCCGGCCACTTAAGTTGTCGGAACCTACTTGTCTGCAGGCGCTTTGCGGTCAGCCGTAGAACGCAGTGCCCATGCGTAGCTTCTCACGTCAGTTGGCTTTGTCGGATTGTGAATTTATCTCAACTGTGTGCTGCACTTAGTCTGTGCCGCCGAGCCTTACAGCCTGGGGAAATCCTGCATCCCCTGGGCGACGAATTAGTGGGATCCTACGGAACCATCTCCCGCCCACAGAATCAAGCCCGGCAGGAAGCGGTTTCGCGCGGACGGATGGCTCGGCAGAACCCGTACGGCGTAACCGTAGAGCCCGCTGCGAACCTTGGGTTGAATGTCGCACTGAAAGGTATAGCTGCCGGGGGAGCTTTGCCCGCACGCCTGCATCGGACTCGCGGCAAAATCCGTGATTTCACCGTCCGCGCTTACTCGCCCCACCAAACTCTCGACCACAATGTCGTCGGGCGTCAGAGAATCCAGAAATACCCGAACCGACAGTTGCACTTGCCCCCCTAAATCAACCTCGTGAACGGTGTCCCCGACCGACTCGACCCGCAGACGGGGCCAAGCCGCCTCGACCCTGCTAAGCCATGCCGTGAGAGCCTTCGCCTTGGATCCATCTTCCGCGTCCAAGCCGAGATAGCGGTTGTGAGCCACCGTGTAATATTCATTGGTGTATTGCTTGACCATGCGATGCATATTGAACTCGGGGCACAGTATGGCGATCGAGGCCTTCATCCGGGAGATCCAATTCATGGGCAGGCCATCGGCGCGGCGCGCATAAAACGCAGGCACGACTTCGCCCTCGAGCAGGTCATACAAAGCATCGGCTTCCACGTCGTCCTGACGGGACAAGTCGCTGTAAGTTTCCCCCCTTCCAATCGCCCAGCCAATTTCGGCGTTATGCCGGATGCCGAGCTCCCATGCTTCATCCCACCATCCATCGAGGGTGCTGAAATTGAGCACACCGTTGGCCTGAGCTTTCATTCCGCTGGTTCCGCTGGCCTCAAACGGCCGGAGCGGCGTATTCAACCAAACGTCGCAGCCCTGAACCATGTACCGCGCCACGGTGACGTCGTAGTTCTCCAGAAAAACGATCTTCCTGCGGAACTCCGGGCGTCTGGCCAGTTCGATAATTGCCGCAATCAGCTGCTTGCCGTTGTCGTCCTGCGGATGAGCTTTGCCCGCGTAAATGATCTGGACCGGATGAGCCGGATTATTCAAAATGCGGGCCAGGCGCTCCGGGTTGCGAATTAGCAGATTGGCCCGCTTGTACGATGCAAAGCGGCGTGCAAAACCGATGGTGAGAGCATCTGGGCTGAGCACTTCGTCGGCTTCATCAATGGCGGCCTTGGGAGCGCCTCGGCTCAAGAGCTGAGCCCTCAGTCGTTGGCGCGTGTAAGCGACCAGCCGCTCTCGGCGCCGTTCGTGCGTTCTCCACAACTCTGCCGCCGGAATCGATTGGGCGCGTCCCCATAGTGCGGAGTCCGCCGGTTCTTCGCGCCACTTTGGCCCCAGATAACGGTCATAGAGCTGATTCATCTCGAACGAGACCCAACTTCGAAAGTGAACTCCGTTGGTCACATGCCGGATGGGGACCTCTGACTCTGGAACCCCTTGCCAAAGGTTGCTCCACATACGGCGCGACACTTCCCCATGCAGCTTGCTTACGCCGTTGCTGAAAGAGGCCAGCCGCAGTGCCAGCACGGTCATGCAAAAATCCTCGTTGGCGTTTGCCGGATTCTGGCGCCCCAGCCCCAGAAACTCCGAAGAGCTGATACCAAGTCGCTGGATGTATGCGCTAAAGTAGCGCTCGATCAGCCCAGGAGAAAAATAATCGTGCCCCGCCGCCACCGGAGTGTGAGTCGTGAATATAAGACTCGCAGAGGCCAGGACTTTCGCTTCCTGGAATGAGAGCTTTCGTGTCTCCATGAGGCGAACCACCCTTTCCAGGCCGAGGAAAGCGGAGTGCCCTTCATTCATGTGATAAACCGTGGGATCAAGCCCGATCGCCTCGAGGGTTCGATAGCCTCCGATGCCGAGAAGAATCTCTTGCTTCAGCCGCATTTCCAAATCCCCGCCATAGAGCTGGTAGGTAATCTTCCGGTCTTCCGCAGTATTCCGTTCGGTATTTGTATCCAGCAGAAAGAGCTTTAACCGTCCCACATTCACCGACCAGACTTGCGCGGCCACAGGCCCGTGGGGAAAGTCCACTTGAACTCTCACCTCCGGCAACAACCGGATGGGTAAAGTGTGGAAGTCATTGTCCTCGTAGGCCTCCTGTTGCCAGCCGGCACGGTTGAGAAATTGCCGGAAGTATCCTTGTTGGTACAGCAATCCGACTCCCACCAGCGGCAATCCCAAGTCGCTGGCCGCCTTAAGGTGATCTCCGGCCAACATGCCAAGCCCTCCAGCAAATATCGACAAGCATTCAGTAATGCCGAACTCAGCGGAAAAATACGCCACTTGGAGTTCGTTCTGCCCGTGCTCGCGACTGTACCAATTCCCCTCTCCGGAAAGGTAAAGCTTGAGTCGCTCTGCAACTCCGCTCATGTGTGCCAGGAAGGAGTCATCGCAGGCTGCCGCCTCCATTGTGGCTTGATCCACAGTTCCCAGAAGGAGCACGGGATTGTGACCACACTTTTCCCATAGATCGCGGTCGAGCCTCAGGAACAGCTGGACGGCGCCGTGATCCCAACTCCAGCGCAAGTTATGAGCAATTTCCAGTAGAGGTAGTAAACGCGACGGCAGGGACGGCCGGACCTTGAACGTACGAATTGGCTTCATCGGGAGTTCTTACCTCGGGCTGGTTTCTGTTCACCTCGACGTACAGACCTAGGGAACATTCGCAGGAACCGCTCCACGTCGGCTGCTTATGGCCATAAGCCACCACACTCCAAAGGACATGCCCGGCCTAAACCGGAACTTGTCTTTGGGCTTAGACAAATCGCACCAGACGATGTGCTCACGATTCAGTCGGAAGAGAGTTTCGTTTGCACTTCGCCGGTCAAGCTGTCAGCGTTGAAGCGAAGCAATCAGGTGCGGATTCCCCGCACTCACCATTGCTTCCAAATGATAAATCAGAGGGCAAGGCCACCTGAAGACCCTTCTCTGCGATTGCAGCGGAACGTTGCAGCGAGAAGGGCCCTACAACTTGGAGGGTGCTCGGATGCGATGGGTGCTCAAGGTCCTGTATTGCTTCGCGCACTTCACCTAGAGCAAGCAGGCGTCTTGGAGCTTTTTCCGAGAACTTTCCTTACTTTACGAACAACCTATTTTCTGAAGGACGTCATCGAAACTACCCTTCGCTAAAAGAGAAAGAGAAAGAGAGAAGCAGAACGCGGTTGGCAGAAAGCCTTACGGGCAGACGCCCAAGCGGAGGAGAGTTAAGTGGGCAGCCTCTAAGGTTCGATTTTGCTTTTTGATTTGAATCACAGCCTGGCTTTCTGGTACAACGGTTTTACAGTTGTTAGTTGGGTGCTCAAGCAAGTTGCCGGGCAGTGAACGGCAGCTTAGGTTAATCGGGCTAGGACCGTCCCACGGTCTTGAGGGGTTGGGGTAACTTAGGCCAGCGAAAGTTGGCGAGTAGCGCGGGTTATGCCTTGTTCGGCGCCGCGGGATGCGTTGCTAGACGTCTCTCGTTGGCGTAAAACTAGAACCTCCTGTTCGAAGTTGTAGGAGTTTCCGGTGATGTTAGTTCGCTGGTTCGAAAACGGTTTATCGTGCTCCGGCGGAGATTTGCGCGCTTCCAACGCCAGTCAAAGTTTCGTTTTCTTCGATTCTATTTATTTCTGCATCGATCGCACTGCGCGGAGCGGCGTAGCGCTGCCCGTAATCCCTCATTTAAGGTTCACAACACCGCGTATGCCTGAGCGCATATGACCGGAGGAAGATAATGGCAACCAATCTTGTACAAATCGATAGCGATGAAGAAATTAGACAGCGGCTGGAGGCGGAACGCAGCAGACTGCGCAAGATCGCGGGCCTGGAGCAACCCACACATTTTCATCGGCCGGTAGAGCGGGCGTTCAAAGCCGAGGAACGGGATCGCGTCACGATTCTTTTTGGCGGATTTACCTGGAAGCATGAAGATTTAATTCGCGCCGTTTTCCAGGGGTGCGGCTACCGCTGCGAAAAACTACCCGTGCCGAACGTCGCGGCCTTCCAGACCGGCAAGGAGTTTGGCAATAACGGCCAATGTAATCCAACTTACTTCACCGTCGGCAATCTGGTGCAGTATTTACAGTTCCTGGAGAAAGAAGGGCTGTCGCGCGACAAGATTCTGAACAACTACGTATTTTTCACCGCCGGCTCGTGCGGCCCTTGCCGTTTTGGAATGTATGAGGCGGAGTATCGCTTCGCACTGAAGAATGCCGGCTTCGATGGCTTCCGGGTTCTGCTGTTCAAAGACAGCGATGGAATTAAAGCGGCCTCCGGCGAACCTGGACTGAAGTTCACCATCGACTTTGGATTCGGGATGCTGAACGCCATGCATTTGGGCGACGTGATCAACGACATGATCTACCAGATCCGTCCTTTCGAGGTGAACAAGGGCGAGACGGACCGCGTGTTTCGGGAAATGGTGGANNCCGGAATGGCTTAAGCCGAAATTCAAGGGCAACAAAATTCTCAGGAATACGGCCAACGTTTTTGGCAAAATGCACGAACACCTATGGGGTAAGGACTATCTCGAGGCTTTGCACACGGCACGCGAGCGCTTGGACCGCATCGAAGTAGACCGCACGAAAGTGAAGCCAGTGGTGAAAATCACGGGCGAGTTCTGGGCGCAGATCACCGAAGGCGACGGCAACTTCCACATGTTCGATTTTCTCGAACGCGAGGGGGCGCAAGTCATCGTGGAACCGATTGCAACCTGGGTGGCCTATCTGATGTATCAGGCCAAAGCGCATGCCATTGCGAAGTGGCCGGTGAATCGCCCGCATCGCAATCCGGAATGGTATGAACTGAAAAAGAATCTTGCCAACTACTTCGGGCTGCACAAAAAGCTTTGGGGCATTGGCTTCGGCGAAAAAGCCTGGCAGTTTTTCTATCACCGCACCATCAAGAATATGGGCGGCATCACGCACCATCTGGTGCCGCAAACGGAGCTTGCGGAGATGGCGCACCCCTTCTACAACCAGTTTGCCCGCGGCGGAGAAGGCCATCTGGAGGTTGGCAAGAACGTTTATTACACCGTGCACAAGCTGTGCCACATGGTGCTGGCGCTGAAGCCTTTTGGCTGCATGCCTTCCTCGCAATCGGACGGAGTGCAATCGGCGGTAATCAACAAGTTCAAGGACATGATTTTCCTGCCGATTGAAACTTCCGGTGAAGGCGAAGTGAACGCACACAGCCGGGTTCAAATGGCGCTCGGCGAGGCCAAGGTAAAGGCCAAGACCGAGTTCGATCAATGCTTGAAATCCACCGGAAAGAGCCTGGACGAAATCCGGGAATACATTGCCGAACATCCCGAACTGCGCCGTCCGTTCTACCACGTGCCGCACCGCGAGGGAGTCGCTGGCACGGCGGCTCAATTCGTTCTGCATGTGAGCGACCGCATGGATAGGACCACGTTGTGGCGGAAGCGCTCTCGGGTTCCCGGGGTCGCCGTACCGAACGCCGCATAGAAATTGGTGAGGACCGCCATCTTGCTTCACAGTAAGATGGCGGCCGCCCCATCTTCAGACAACTCAGCAACGTTGCACCAGCTATCGGAGATGTGATGCACGACCATCTGCAACAAGACAAAANNAGCTGTTTACGATCGCTCCCCTTCCTGCGCAAAAACCGCACGACCATCACACCCAATTCATGGTGGGACTCGACGTAGGCTCGACTACGGTCAAGGCCACGGTAGCGGACGCCGCCACGGATAAAGTCCTGTGGCAGGACTACCAGCGCCACGAAACCAAGCAGCCGGAAAAGACGCTGGAGTTCTTGCGGCGCATGGAAGCGGAGGTTGGCATTAATCGTCACAATACCCGCATGTTCATGACCGGCTCCGGCGGCGGGGGGATTGCCGAACAGATCGGAGCCAAATTCGTACAGGAAGTCACGGCGGTATCGCTCGCCGTCGAGAAGATGCATCCCGAAGTGTATTCGGTGATCGAACTCGGCGGCCAGGACGCCAAGATAATCGTATTCAAGGATGACGACGAAACCGGCCGCAAGAAGAAAATCCCTTCGATGAATGATAAGTGCGCCGGGGGCACGGGAGCAGTCATCGACAAAATCAACGCCAAGCTCAAGATTCCGGCGGCGGAATTGTGCGAGCAGCAATATCACGGAGTCAAGCTGCATAAAGTTGCCGGAAAATGCGGGGTCTTCGCCGAGACCGACATTAACAGCCTGCAAAAAGTAGGTACACCATCCGATGAATTAATGGCTTCTTTGTTTGAGGCCATCGTGTTGCAGAATTTGAGCGTGCTGACTCGCGGACACACTTTGCGTCCGCATGTGTTGCTGCTCGGAGGACCCAACAGTTTTATTCGTGGCATGCGCGAAGCCTGGCAGGCGAATATTCCCCGCATGTGGCAGGAGCGCAAGGTCGCCATCCCGGACGGCGCAAAGCCCGAGGATCTGATCAAAGTTCCGCAGAACGCGCAGTACTTTGCCGCGCTTGGAGCCATCGAGTTTGGCAAGAGCGAAGAGGATTGCGTGGGCTGCTACCAGGGATACGAAAAACTGGTCCACTATATCGAATACGGGCGTCAGGAGGAGAAAGCCAAGTCCGGCGCCAAAGGCCTGACTACCAGCGATGCGGAGCTCGACGGCTTCAAGGATTCTTACCGGCGCAAGAAATTCACCCCCGCGACTTTTCAAGCCAATCAAATTGTAAGCGGATTCATCGGCATCGACGGCGGCTCAACATCTACCAAAGCTGTGCTGCTCAACGAAAACGGCGACATTCTGTGCAAGGCTTACCAGCTTTCGAATGGGAATCCGATTCAGGACACGATCGAAATGTTCGAGAACCTGCGCGGCCAGGTGGAAGCGCAGAAGGCCAAACTGGAAGTGCTTGGAGTCGCGACCACGGGCTATGCGAAAGATATTCTCAAAGACGTTTTGCACGCCGATGTGGCGCTGGTAGAAACCGTTGATCACACCGAGTCCGCGCTGAAGTTTTACGACGACCCACATGTGATCGTCGACGTCGGCGGGCAGGACATCAAAATCATCATCCTGCACAATGGCCGGGTTAAGGATTTCAAACTCAACACGCAGTGCTCGGCAGGCAACGGATATTTTCTGCAATCGACCGCCGAGGGTTTTGGCCTGAGCGTGGAACAATATGCCGACCTGGCCTTCTCCGCGCAATCGATGCCTATCTTCGGTTACGGCTGCGCCGTCTTCATGCAATCGGACATCGTAAATTTCCAGCGCCAGGGCTGGCGCGCCGAAGAAATTCTTGCGGGCCTGGCCACCGTGCTTCCGAAGAATGTTTTTTTGTATGTAGCCAGCATTCCGAATCTTGCCGCGCTCGGCACCCGCTTCGTTCTGCAGGGCGGGACTCAGAACAACATGGCCGTGGTGAAGGCGGAAGTGGATTTCATTAATAACAGTTTCCGCGCCTCCGGCAAGAAGCCAGAAATTATCGTTCACGAATTCTGCGGAGAATCGGGCGCCATCGGCGCTGCGGTTGAGTCCGTGCGCCTGTGGCGCAATGGCCTGCAAACTACATTCGTGGGACTTGACGCGGTTCGCAAGATCGAATACCGCACCACGCGCAATGAAAGTACGCGTTGCAATTTCTGCAAGAACAATTGCCTGCGCACTTTTATCGACATTCGCACCGCTCCCAAAGACGACCTCGCTTTCGTCCCGATCCAAAAAGTCACCAAGGTTCCGTTGATGCACGGCGAGCAGCGGCTGATCATCGCGACCTGCGAAAAGGGTTTGGTCGAAGACGTCAACGACATGAAGGACATTAAGGCTGGACTCGACGAAATTAAAGACAAGTATCCCAACTTCGTGGACTTCGCCGCCCATGAAGTCTTCCGACCGGTAAACGCCAAGAGCGTGGCCGATCCGCTTCCCGTAGCAACGTTCTGGAAGAAAGTGGACAAAGAGCGCGTTGCTATGATGGAGGGCCGCAAGAAGATGCGCGTCGGGATTCCCCGCGTGCTGAACATTTACACCTACGCTCCGCTGTTCAACGGATATCTCGAGAGCCTGGGCCTGCAGCCCGAGAACATCATTTATTCCGACTACACCAGTTCTGATCTTTATCGCGCAGGCGCGAGCCGCGGAGCGATCGATCCCTGCTTCCCGGCGAAGATCGGCATATCGCACGTCTATAACCTGATCCAGGAGAAGCATCGCAAGAAGCCGCTCAACGTCATTTTCTTCCCCATGTACGACGTGCTCACTTCTCCTCTGGTAAAAATCGTTGGGGCAAACGCCTGCCCTACGGTGACGGCAACCCCGGAAACGGTGAAAGCTGCATTCACCAAGGAAAACGATGTGTTCGCCGAACACAACGTAAAATACTTAGACCCGGTTCTGAATTTCGCCGACCGCAAATTGTTCGCCCACCAGATGCTGCAGGCCTGGCAGCCGATTCTCGGTTTGTCACAAGATGAGAACGACCGCGCTGTGGAAGCCGGCTACAAAGCGCTGGACGATTATGAATCGAGTATCCGCCGGCGAGCCCGCCAGGTCCTTGATCAACTGGAGCGCGAAGACCGCATTGGCATTGTGATGCTCGGTCGTCCCTATCACCACGACCCTGGTTTGAATCACGAGATCATGGAAGAGTTCCAGAAGCTTGGCTATCCCATCTTTTCGCAGAACACGCTGCCGCTCGATGAAGATATGCTGGAGCGGCTGTTCGGCGAAGAGGTACGTGCGGGAATCATTAGTCACCCGCTCGATATCACCGATGCCTGGAAGAATTCCTATTCGTGCAGCACCAATCACAAAGTTTGGGCGGCAAAATTCACCGCCCGGCATCCCAACCTGGTAGCGCTGGAAATTTCCAGCTTCAAGTGCGGCCATGATGCGCCTATCTACGGAGTGATTGAGGGCATCATCGAACAATCCGGAACGCCGTATTTCTGTTTCAAGGATCTGGATGAGAACAAGCCCTCCGGCTCAATCAGGATCCGAGTGGAAACCATTGATTATTTCCTGCGGCGCTATCGCGAAGAAGTCATTCGCAAGCGCAAAGCTGCGGATGACATCGAGGCCCAACTGGCGGCGCTGGAAGCGGAGTTGCGAGGTCAGTCATCCCAAGCCAACTTCGTACAACAACCTGAGCCCGTCGTGCAGGAGATGGCCGCGGATTAGCCTTCTGGACGTGGGACTAAATTTCCCCACGAACTCGCGGAAGGGCGACCCGCTGCTTGTGGAAGCCTTGAACTTGTCCCGACCTGTGGCACAACGCAGGAAAAATGTATAGTGTGACGATGCGTTTGCGACTTCAGGTCCTATGTTGGGTTATGTTGTTGGTCCCGCATGCGCTTGCCGCGCAAATCGCCGCGGAAGCTGCACGCCAATACACGACGGCGCATCAGGCGGAATTGATACAGGAGTTCAGCGAATTCCTATCGATACCAAACGTCGCGGCCGATCCTGCGAATCTCAAGCGGAATGCCGACCTGCTGGTCGAGATGCTCAAAAGGCGAAACGTCGATTCTCAGCTGCTGTCGATCCCGGACGCACCTCCGATCGTTTACGGGAAAATCGATGTGCCAGGCGCGCAAGATACGGTCGTCTTCTATGCGCATTATGACGGTCAGCCGGTGACACCGTCGGAGTGGGAGGGCAATTCGCCTTTCACGCCGGTGATTCGCGAGGTTAATGGAGAGCAGCGCATTTACGCCAGATCAGCCGGCGATGACAAAGCAGCCATCTTTGCCCAGCTCACGGCACTCGATGCCTTGCGCGCGGGCAAGATTTCTTTGCGAGCGAATATTCGTTTCGTGTGGGAGGGCGAGGAGGAGGCTGGATCACCACACCTGGAGCAGATCCTCGATGCGAACCGGGATCTGGTTCACGGTGACGTTTGGCTGGTATGTGACGGGCCAGTGGACCAGAGCGGAAAGCAGACTGTTGTTTTCGGGGCGCGGGGAGACGCGCACATGGAGATCACCGTCTACGGTCCACATCATGGCTTGCACAGTGGACATTACGGGAATTGGGCGCCGAATCCGGCAATGATGCTGGCGCAATTGCTTGCCGGGATGAAGGATGAAGATGGACGCGTTCTGGTGCCGCACTTCTTTGACGGAATTGCGCCCCTTACGAAGATCGAGCTTGAAGCGCTGGCCCGCGCTCCAGTGAATGATCAAATGCTTATGGGCTCTTTTTGGCTGGGACATGTCGATGGTTCCGGGAAGCATCTTCTTGAATTGATCAATCAGCCTTCATTGAACATCAACGGACTTTCTTCCGGCCAAACCGGAGCCCGTGCTACAAATGTAATCCCGCCAACTGCTACCGCCGATTTGGACCTCCGGCTCGTAGTCGGCATCGATTGGCATGAGCAACAGGAGCGCGTGGTGGACTATATTCATTCGCGCGGATATTTCGTCGTGGAAAGCGAACCGACGCGCGAGATCCTCATGGGGCACGCCAAAGTTGCGTTGGTAACGCGCGATTTAGCAAGCTACAATGCAGTGCGCACGCCCATGGACCTGCCCATAGCGCAGGAAGTCATTCGAGCGGTCCAGAGTGCGCGCGGCGATGTGGTGCTTCTGCCCACCATGGGCGGGAGTGTCCCCCTGGGGGCAATGGAGCGCGCAGCGCAGACCCACACCATTACCGTGCCCATAGCCAATTACGACGACAATCAACACGCAGCCAACGAGAACCTTCGTCTGCAAAACCTATGGGACGGCGTGGGGACAATGGCTGCGCTGCTGGAGATGAAGTAACTAGCCGTTATTAGGCTACGCTGCGCAGTTTCGTTACCCGGCCCGCCTCGACCCACTCCACTACAAAGATGTTGCCCTCGTGATCGAAGCAGGCGCCGTGGGGGCAAATAAATCTGCCGGGAACAAATGTCCCGGGAGCCTGGTTTCGAATGGTGCTCCAGTCTTTATTTGAATACTCGCCTTCGCCCAGGCTTGCGACCACGTTGTTCTTGCGATCGAGAATGACGACCTTGCTCAAAAGATCCGGGATCACGACCTCTCCATTCCGTTCGTGCAGATAACACGGCATCTTCGACGTACCCAGAATCGAGTCAATGCGCTTGCCCTCGAGCGTAAACCGCTGCAGCCGGCTATTGCCCCGGTCGGTCGCCACCAGTAGCGGCGTCTCTGCCCGGGTATCAACCCACACGCCGTGAGGGCAATCAAGCTGGTCGTCACCGTTTCCCAGCCCGCCAAAGGTGCGAATAAACTCAGCCTTCTGGTTGTATTGATTGATGTAGCTCGACCCGTATCCGTCGCCCACGTAAATGTCGCCATTCGGAGCGATGGCCACATTGGTCGGCCGGTAAGCTGCTGGAGTTTTATCTTTGGGCTTGTAGGCCTCGGATTCTGCCGGATACCCTAGCGTGAATACTTCTTCGCCCGTCAACGTCCTCTTGGTCACGATCCCATGCTGAAAATCGCAAAGATAGAGGAACTCTTCGCTTCCCTCTCTACGGATGGTCAAACCGTGGGCTCCGCCCTTGAATTGCCGGCCCCAGGAACGGACAAACTTACCTTTGTGATCGAAGACCACCATCGTGTCCAGGTTGTCGCTGGTCGCGTGTACGGTGTGGTGGATGTATATGAAGCCTTGTGAATCCTCGCAGACGCCATGCGTGTTGCCGTACTTGATGGTGCGTGGCAACTCGCCCCAGTCATGAATAGCCTCGTATTGATGCTCGCCCTGCCCGAGGATGGGCGCTTTGCTGCCAGCTTTGTCGCTCGCGCCTAAGAATGCGGGAGCGACCGCCGCCGCTGCGGCATTGGCCAAAAAACTACGACGTGTGATTTGCATGATCGGGCGCTCCTGACTGAGGAAGAGTTCACGCGATGCTACTTGCCAGCGACCGCGGTCTTCTCCTCCACTAACTTAGGATCGGCGAATTGTAACCAGAAGCCCATCATCTCCTCATCGCTGGGCTCACCCCAACGAATGGCTTTCGAGGGATCGGGATTCTGCGCATTGTCGAACGAATTGTCAAAGTACGCGGTGGTCACCAACTTCGTGCCTTTGGGCAACAGAAACTGGTGTTTCAGGAAATAAGTCTCCTGCCAGCGAAAGTCATAGTGCGGCACATTCAGTATCACCTCATGACGGCCATCGGGATAAATGGCTTCGGTTGTCATGCTCTTTCCGCGAAAATGCATATGAGCCGTATAGGCCAGGACGGTCACATCTTTAGGCAACGTATAACACGATGTCACTCGGTGATTTCCGTCATTCGGTGGAATCAGAAAGAGGTCATTCCAGATTTCGTATTGCGCAATCTCGTGCTTCACGGGTTCCGTGGCAAATACCAGGCCAATGCTGGTGCGATCTTTCACGTCATCGCCGCTATGGTTGCTGTAATGAACTTGAAACTGCAAATAGGAGCCCGCCGGAATTCTCAGTGCGTAGCCTGAAGGTCGCGTCTCCGCCAAATGTCCCGGCAGGTATATCCCCGGCACGATGTTCAAATACCCTGATCCCTTGCCCGGAACTCCGCCACCATCAGGAGACGAGCAGCCATCGTCCACCACCGGCGCCTCGGGTCTCATATGTAGCACCTTGCCGGTGCGGTAGTGGTATTTATCGACTCCGGCGTCGGCTTTGCCGTGATCTGCCACTTCCTTCGCCACTTTGTCGGCCGTGATCACCGAGACAGTAGCGTGATGAACCACACGCCGGTCTCCGGGGAGCACCTCGGCCGCCTGGATCCATTTGTCCTCGGTGAAGTTGGTGGGAACGTAAATGTATTCGTAATCGTCCTGACTGGCGCCACTCACCGTGAACTCGGGAATAGTAAACACCACGTCGGGCTTGATATGCCACCCGACGGGGAACACGGGAGCCGGAGGCAGATCCTTCGGATCGCCTTCCCTGGTGCCGGTCCTGACCCAGGCATCGATGGTTGCAATCTCCTCGTCGGTTAGCCGCGGATCGTTGACGAAATCGCCGACCTTCGGATCGGCATGCCAGGGCGGCATCTTGCGCTGCACCACCGCTTCACGAATCGCACGCGCCCAAGGACGGGTATCCTTATAGGTCATTAGCGACATGGGAGCGATGTCGTTCGGGCGATGGCACTTAACACAGTTGTTATACAGAATCGGAGCCACATCCCGGTTGTAGGTAACTTCCTTCGGAGAACTCGGGTTTTCCTGACCGGCTCCCAGGAACAGACAGCAAAACGCAACTGCCACAAGGACAAAAACGATTCTGCGCGGAACCATGAGTCCTCCCAGCCGAAGCCATTCTAAGACCCAGATATTCTAGAGCACAAGCAAAGGA
The DNA here is from genome assembly GCA_003164855.1 of Acidobacteriaceae bacterium. Lineage (GTDB taxonomy): Bacteria > Acidobacteriota > Terriglobia > Terriglobales > Acidobacteriaceae > Sulfotelmatobacter. The sequence continues at coordinate 48,873 of PLUI01000061.1, read as the reverse complement.
ACTGTGGCTCGACCGGCCATAGTAGCGTGGCTGGAACTACCTTGCTGACCTTGTTTGGGGACATAATCTCGCGATGATCGCTGCACCGGATCACTACGACGGCGGCAAGCGGTAGCGCGCTTCCTTAACCTGCTGGCGAGCCTGGCCTGGAGCAAGGGCGACGACGCCGAAAAGAAGTAAGACAGAATACGGGGCTTTGGCTCGTACCGAAAAAGGCTGTTAGCCTTCAACTTGTTCTTGTGGAAACCAGCAACTGCGCCCTCCACACGAAAAGCTGAAGACTAACGGATGTTTTTAGAACTCGTAATGCACTCCAACGGTTAGGTTGTTTGCGTGGAAGTTCCGAGGGGCGGTGAACCCGTAGGCCGGACCGCTCATCGCAGTATTAGGCAGCGTGTTGCAGGGCACGACCGGAGCCGGCATAGTCAGTGTCGGGAGCGTGCTGGAGGGATCGCAATACTGTGCTCCCGAAGGACCACCCTCGCCGTAGCCGAAGTAGTTATACTCGCCCTTCCAGATCAGATTCTTTCGCATCGCATAGGAGAGATTCACAAAAGGCGACAGGTAGGCAGAGACTAGGGATCCGTTCACATCGCGCGGATCGTTGAAAAAGCGGCTGCCGTTGACCGAGCTTATTCGGTAGCCGATGTTGGCGTGGAACTTGTTGATCGGCGAAAGGGCCAAGGCCACTGACGCGTACTGTGTTGGAGCGTTCATGAAGTCCTTGGCCGGGCCAAAAGTATAAGGAGTCCCTGGCACGCGGGGAGGCGGAGACGGGCAGGCCGTGCCGGTGGGCGTCGCGGCGCCCGGTATGGTGGTGCTTGAGGCCGTGCCCAGGAAGCAGATGTTGGTCGCCGTGTACACGTCGCTGTAGGCATAGCCGATGTCTAACCCGTAGTGCTCGTTCGGCATCAAGTCGGCGTTCAAACTCACTATGCGGCTATGATCGACGTGCTGGAGCGGGCCATCAACGGACACTGTGCCTGTATTGTTCGTATTGTTGTGGCGCTCGAGGTCATTGTACGCGCCGGAGAACGTCGCCCAGGTCCGCGGCCGGTAAGTGGTGTGAATTCTGTAATGCTGAAGCTCGCGGGGTGCGACCGGGGTGAGGACATTGTCGGCGTACAGAAGCTCGACCGAACCGTTGATGTGCCAGTTGTTCGCCGGCTGCACATTGACGCCGAAGGTAGCGCCGTCCTCGTAGATGGCGATGTTGGAAATACCGGACGTACCGGACAGGTATCCCGTGGTGTTCGCGGCACCTTCGCCGATGATGTGCTCCTGGTAGTGATAGGTGAGCGTGAACGTGGTGCGATCCGTAAGGTCGTACGCCGCTGTGAGGTTGTTCGTGATGAACTTCTGGCCGAAGAAATCAAACAGCGGCGTAGCGACGGTCGGACTGCCTTCAAACGTAGAATATGGCTTGTTCGTGACCGGGTTGATCGGAGTATTGATCACCGTGGTGGTTAACGTCGTGCTATTGATGGTCGGGGGTACGGAAGTCGAAGTCACGGTGGTTAGACTCGTAATGTTGGCAACTCCCGGCTGGTGCACATTCGAGTAGTCGATCTGATCGGAGATGCTGAACTTTTTCAGCACCTGCCAAGTGACGCCGTAGTCGGTGGCGATCGCTTCCCGCTTGGCGTAGGCGTTGCCGGCGTATGTGGTTTCGCGGCTCGTTCCCGCCAGACCCTGGAAGTCGTCGTAGTAGTTCGGCAGGCTCGTGTTCGCGTAGGTGTAGCGAACGTTGCCGTTCATCGTAACGTTCTTGATGCTGGAGCTTTG
>PLUI01000061.1:0-46999 GCA_003164855.1 Acidobacteriaceae bacterium | reverse complement strand
GCTTCCTGCAGGTTGAAATACTGGGGCGCCATGTTGAAATAGGAATCGCCCTTGTAGTGAGTGACCTGCTCTTCATAGGTCAACCGGGTCCGCGATACGGGCTTCCACTCGACCGATCCCGTCCAGTCATCCGTGCTGTTGCGCTGATACTCCTCGAGCAGCAGGTCGTAGGAGCCGGCAACCTGATAGCCGCTGGGCGTCAGGCTAGGACCCTGGAAGACGTTCTGCGAGTAGCCGACGCGGAAGGTCACCTTCGACAGCGGAAGCAGTGTAAGTTTGGTGTCCGTCATGCGGCGCACCGAGTTGTTCAAAAACGGCGACTGCGTCACCTGCGGCCACGCGTAGGAACCCGTCGGCGCCGCGGCGGGACCGATTGGAATCGACTGGCCGGGCGGAAGGTTCGGATTGCCCAGCAGGTTGTAGTCGAAGTACTGGCGGTCACGGCGGAACAAGCCGGAGAAGTCGTAGAGCTTGCCCTTGGAAAAGTCCAGCTTGGCAACGTTGTTCGGATCGCCGCCGAGCCCGNNTATGCGCGGACCGGACTGCTGGTTGACCAGAGTGTCGTACATGGCACCGCTGCCGTCGATATTGGCTACATGTCCGCCCAGATCGATAGACTCATGAAGCGTATAGCCGTCCGGAGCGGTCTGGTGAGACACAAATATTGGAATCTGCGCGACGGCAGTGCCCGCCGTCAAGCCCAAAATGGCTGCGGCCATGCCCCCGACAATGCATCGGGCCGGCGCAAGAGAATGCTTTTCACTCAACAGCCGGGAAATCCATCTTGGGTTCATCATATTGAAAGCCTCACTTGAAAAACATTGCTCGTCGAGACCTTGAATCCCTATGCGCAATCGAAACGCAGCCGCGCCTCCGCAATTCCCCAGGCGCGTTGCAATCGATGACTCCTACCTGAGGAACGCCGCATTCATGTTCGAGCCATGGATATAGGTATGGCAGTTCGTACAAGTTATGGTTTCCGACGACCCCGCGCCCATTCCGTGAACCGTGTTGTTAGCTACGCCGCTGTGGCACTGGTTGCAGAGCGGGGCGATGGCCGGCATGTTCAGCAGGCGGGCGTTCTGGGAACCGTGCGGAGTGTGGCATCCCAAACACCCCTCGGCCTTGACCGCGACGTGTTCATAGACGAACGGCCCGCGCGTCTCGGTGTGGCACTTGGTGCAGATCGCGTTCTGGTCGGCCGTGGACTTCACGTTGTTGGCCAGGAAGGTGCCGTGCACGTCGTGGCAATCGCTGCACGTGATCAAGCCTTCGTTCACCTTGTGGTGGAACGGCATATTGAACGCCGGCTTAGTGTCGGCGTGGCACTGGAAGCAGAGCGCAGGCTGCGAAGCCTTCAGCAGCTTTTCTTCCTTGCTCTGATGAACGCTGTGGCAGCTGATACAGCCGACGTTCGCCCTGGCGTGGGGCGAGCGGTCAAAGTTCGGGTGCGCGTCCGCGTGACAGGTTAGGCACTTGGCGTCAACCTCTTTTGCCGAGTGCTTCGCGGGATTGAATATCTTGGTCACGTCGCCGCCACCGGCCACGTGCTCGGCGCCGGGACCATGGCAGCCCTCGCAACCTTGGTGCGAGGGCTCCTTATTTAGTGTGGTCTTCCAGTGCGGCGTTTTCTGCCAGGCGTTGTAGATATCCTCGTGACAGGTTTTGCAGGTTTCCGCGCCAACGTATTGCGAGGCTTCCGGGGAAGGCGCACTGGTTGCGGATGCGCTGGCGGATGGAGCACTCTTAACGGGAGTTTGCTGGCTAGCCTGGCCCTGTCCCGCTGCACAGCCGACAGCGAAGAGAAATAAGACCGAGAACAGAAGTACTCGCGGGATCCTGGAATCTGCTGGCATTAGCACGCCCCCCTTTGACACCGGCGGTTTGTCATGATGTGCAACAGGCGTTTTCCGAGGCCGAGAATGTCTCCGGCGGAGATAGTGCGCGCAACTCGCCGTGCCATGTACGACTATCCGGACAGCGGTGGTTCGCATCGGTCATCGAAATCTGATTGAAATCTGATCAGAAATGAAAAACTACCCGAACGCACCATGCGGGCGCTGGTCAATACTGCACACTTTGAAGAATTAAAGGAGAGTGGGATACGGCAGCAATATTCTTCGTTGCACGCTGAACCGATCGATTGTGCTGGCCAGCTAATTATCCGACGCCTTTAAACGCCGGTCTCGATGCGGGTTGGTGCGGGGCAGACCAGTGTTAAGCTCGCACTTCTCGCCCGGCTTCGCGCCACAGGTGGGGCAACGAACAGCTAATATTTCCTCTGCTTTGGCCTTCATCGCTCCATAGTGCGGCGTCGCTCACCAAGAAAGCTGGTCAATAGTGACCAGTGCGCAAGCCCACTTTCGTTGAATACTGAGTAGAGCCACATTTCAATCCATCCTCGAAGCTTGCTTGGGGCCATCTGGAAAAGCCTCCGGCAGCAATTGTTCTCAGCAGAAGTTAAGGGGAAATGGCAATACCAATCACAGCGTTTCCGAATCGGTCCCTGGAAGTCGTCACTCCGCGCCCGCTCCTGCGAGAGCCGAGCTCATCGACCCATGTGCGATCGCATTCGAAACCATCGCTACCCAGTCGAATCGCGATGATCGGGAATTACCTTCCCCGGCAATGTGGAATCGCGACCTTCACTACCGACCTGTGCAGCGCTATTTCAGCAGAGTATGGGGCGGCCCGATTGTTGGCGCTCCCCGTAAACGACACCCAGGAAGGATATGACTATCCTGCCAGAGTGCGATGGGCCCTCGCCCAGGACGAACTGACCTCGTATGAGGAAGCGGCTGAATTTTTGAACTTCAACAATATCGACATGGTGTGCCTGCAGCACGAATATGGAATTTTCGGCGGCCCGGCCGGAAGCCACATTTTGCATTTACTACGACGCTTGAAGATGCCGCTGGTGACCACGCTGCACACGGTTTTGCGTGAGCCAGACACTGACCAGCTGGCGGTGATGGAAGAGATCGCAGAGTTGTCGGATCGCCTCATCGTTATGAGCCAGCTCTCATCCCAGTTCTTGCAGGAGATCTTCAAAGTTCCCGGCAGCAAGATCGACATGGTCCCTCACGGCGTTCCGGACCTCCCATTCCTGGATCCAAATTTTTTCAAAGACAGGTTCGGGGTGGAAGGGAAAGCGGTTCTGCTCACTTTCGGCCTGCTCTCGCCCAATAAGGGAATCGAAAACGTAATTCAGGCGCTACCACAGATTTTGTCGAAGCACGAGAATGTTGTTTACATCGTTGCCGGCGCGACCCATCCTCATATCCTGCGCCGCGAGGGTGAAAAGTATCGAGCCAGCTTGCAGGCTTTGGCCAAGGAAGTGGGAGTGGAATCGCAGGTGATGTTCCACAACCGCTTTGTCAGCCCGGAAGAGATGGTCGAGTTTATCGGCGCTGCGGACATTTACATCACGCCTTACCGGCATGAAGCGCAGGTGGTTTCCGGCACGCTTGCGTACGCACTGGGGGCGGGCAAGGCAATCATCTCGACTCCTTATTGGCACGCCATCGAATTACTGGACGACCGGCGGGGCGCATTGGTGCCCTTCCAAAATCCCGAGGCTATCGCAAATAAAACCATCGAACTGTTGGATACTCCCGCGATCCGCCACGCCATGCGTAAACGCGCCTATCTGTTCGGAAGGGAGATGATCTGGAAACGAGCGGCGCAAGGCTACATGGAGAGTTTTAATCGGGTTCGCAGCGACCGCATGGAAAATCCTCGCGTTCAGTTCTCGGCGCGCGCTACTCCCAAAGCGCTCGATCGGCTGCCGGAATTGAAACTGGATCATGTCAACGCCCTGACCGACGACACGGGGATGCTGCAACATGCGATCTTCAGCATCCCCAATCGGGGCGAGGGCCATACCACTGACGACAACGCGCGCGCACTTATTCTCACCGTCATGCTGGAACGCTGTGTTCTGGATAAAGATGAGTGGGAGAAAGCCAGTTCACTGGTAGCGAATTTCTCTGCCCGTTATTTAGCCTTTCTCGAACATGGGTTCAATCCGGCGAAAGTCAGATTCAGAAACTTTCTCGGCTATGATCGCCATTGGAACGAAGCTGTGGGTTCTGAAGATTGTCACGGGCGGGCAGTGTGGGCACTAGGTACGGTTCTGGGGCGGTCCAGCGATTACGGCTTGCGGTGTGCTGCCGCCCGTCTATTCGAATCTGCGCTGCCCGCAGTCGTTGAGTTTCACAGTCCTCGTGCCTGCGCCTACACCCTGCTCGGAGTTCAGGAATATCTACATTCGTATTCCGGCGACCGGGACGCACAGAAAGTGAGGAAGGCGCTTGCTGAACGCCTGCTCAGAATGTATGAGGCGATCCGCCGTCCGGATTGGAAGTGGTTTGAGAACATTCTGGCATACGGAAACGCGAGATTGCCCCAAGCCATGCTGCTCGTCGGTTCAGCTTGCGCGGATGATCGCATGGTCGCGGCCGGTCTCGAATCGCTGGACTGGCTCGCTGAAACGCAACGCTGCAAAACCAACGGCCACTTTGTGCCGATCGGCTCGCAAGGCTTTTATCGTCAGGGTGGAGAAAAAGCCCGCTTCGATCAACAACCGCTTGAGGCCGCCGGCGCAGTATCCGCCTGTCTGCAAGCCTACCGCGTAACCGGCGATGGCCGCTGGCGCAACCAAGCCTGGTCGGCATTCAACTGGTTCTTGGGCGACAACGATCTGCAGCTGGCTCTTTACGATTCAGTCACCGGAGGTTGCCGCGACGGGCTTCATCCCGAGCGCGCCAACGAAAACCAGGGAGCGGAATCGACGCTATCGTTCTTGATGGCTCTCCTCGAAATGCGATCTCTGCAAGAGTCTGAACCAGTGGATATCCCGTCATGACTATGCCCGCAGAAAACCCTATGACCCTACTGAGTACGCGCTTCGAGCCCTTGCTTCTTCGCCATCCCTTGAACCCGATCCTGACGAGTAAGGATTGGCCATATCCTATTAATAGTGTGTTTAATGCGGGCGCAACGCTGCTCGCAGATGGCACGACCCTGCTGCTTTGCCGCGTGGAGGATCGACGTGGACTGTCGCACCTTTGTGCCGCGCGTTCCGCAAACGGCGTCGATGGATGGCAAATCGATAATGAACCGACACTCATGCCCAATCCCAAGGACTTTCCCGAGGAAATCTGGGGCATCGAGGATCCCCGCATTACATTTGTGCCCGAACTCCAGCAATACGTGGTCACCTACACTTCTTATTCGCGCGGTGGTCCCGGAGTGTCTCTGGCTCTGACCAAAGACTTTCGCAGCTTCGAGCGCTACGGCGTGATTATGCCGCCGGACGACAAGGACTCGGCGCTTCTGCCTCGCAGAATCAATGGATACTGGGCGCTGATTCATCGCCCCGCCACCAACCTCGGAGCGCACATGTGGATTTCCTACTCGCCTGATCTGCGGCATTGGGGCAGACACCGGCTGATGTTAGAGGCGCGGCGCGGCGCATGGTGGGACGCAAACAAAATCGGGATGTCGCCGCCGCCGATCGAAACTTCAAGGGGATGGCTGGTGCTCTATCACGGAGTGCGGCACACGCCTTCGGGCTGCCTGTATCGATTGGGCGTCGCCCTTTTCGAGCTGGAGAATCCGGAAAAATGCCTGCTGCGCGGTGACTCCTGGATCTTCGGGCCGGAAGCTGAGTACGAGCGCCGGGGTGACGTTGACGACGTTGTGTTCCCCTGCGGATATACGACGGATGCCGATGGCGACACCCTGAACATCTACTACGGAGCCGCGGACTGCGCGATTGCCCTGGCTCGGGCTAGCGTGCGCTCTCTCCTCAGTTGGCTGGATGCCAATGCAAGCTGCGAGCGCCGGCAGCGGGCGCAGGATTTATGAAGCGCGACCTTAATTTCGCATGATGAGCTATCGTGCGCGGCCGGATGAGTCCCGAGATGACCCAGGTCGCTCTGCCGGAGCTGCGCGATAAAGTTGCACCATCCTTCGCGTCGACTTTCGAAGTTGCCAAAGCGCTCACCACTAGGAATTGTCACGCGCGCTTCGACGCAGATGCTCAGACAACGCCGGACAGCCTCGTCGGCTATTGTTCCCTGGCTTCCTTTTCCACGGCCTCGGCTGCGGAAAGCTTCCGGTCCCGGTGTGGCTCGGTGCGCAGGGTACCGGTATGCAGTTCACAAGCTTCCCCTATCGCTGCACCGCAGGTGGTACAGGGCACGGATAATATCTGTTTTGGGGTGAGTTCCTTCGTTTTCACCAGCACATAATGCAACGTTGCCAGCCGCGAAAAATGATCAATATTGCTCATTTTCAACACATTAGACCAACTTGGACCAATCGGCAGGTTCATTTTGGAAAAACCGGTGGTTTTTTAGCAATTGTGAGCAAAAGTGAACATCTTTGGGAATCGCGATTCTGCCAAAATCCGGGAGAGTGTAGTTCCTCTTTGGGAGAAGTCCTTTGATGTCGCCAACCACGTCGGTCAAGAACGATCGTGAATTCGACCCGAAGAAATTTCTTGCCACTATCGGCGAGGGTAGGAGAGTCGTCACTTTTACCAAGAAACAACCCGTCTTCGCACAGGGGGACGCCGCTGACGCAGTTTTCTATATCCAGGACGGCCAGGTTCGACTCACAGTCGTATCCAAGGTCGGCAAGGAAGCAACCCTGGGCATATTGAACGAGGGAGAGTTTTTCGGAGAAGGTAGCCTCGCCGGACAGACTTTACGCATGGGGTCCGCAACCGCAATGACGGATTGCGAACTTCTACGTATTGATAAGAACGCGATGATGCTCGCGCTTCACCGGGAACACACGTTCTCCGATCTGTTCGTAGCGTATCTGCTGGCGCGAAACATCCGGTACGAAGAAGACTTGGTCGATCAACTCTTCAATTCCAGCGAGAAGAGGCTGGCTCGACTTCTGCTGTTGCTCGCTCACTTCGGCAAGGAAGGAGTACCCGAGACTGTAATCCCCAAGATCAGTCAGGAGACTCTCGCCGAAATGATAGGCACGACTCGTTCGCGGGTTAGTTTTTTCATGAATCGGTTCAGAGAGTTAGGCTTCCTCGACTACGGCGGGAGCGGGCTGCAAGTTCATAGTTCCCTTCTCAATGTCGTTCTCCACGACTAAGAGTTTGCGTCGCAATTCCACACACCAAAATGGCAGACACCGACGAATGATCAGGCATTTGCCGGATCTAATCCGGAGAATGGCACCACTTTCGTGGCAACCAGCACATCCAATGATGTAGCTGCGTTACGAACGCTTCCCGAGATGATGACGAGTGCTTCTGAAACGAGAGCGGAGCTAGCCTATAGATTTACCCACCTCTCGGGAGTTTGGTTGCACCAGTCCCATTCCAGAACGCCGCGGCACCGATTCCAAAAGACGATCAATTCTGACCAGCTTTCCGAAGCCTATAAGGTTGATACTGGCCACTCACAAGGTTCTCAACGACAACAAAGAGTCTCGTGAACCAACCTGATTTTGTGGAGGTTTCAATGAATCTGAATCTGCTGGACCCTAAGCTGATCATGCTCGTCGCGGTAGTGATTCTGATCATCGCAGTGCTTGCTTGGCTGTATATGCGAAAACGCAGGAGTACCACTGCAGACCTGCGAAAGAAATTTGGCCCCGAATACGATCGGGCGGTGCAGGTACATGGAGCAGGACGCAAAGCAGAATCTAAGTTAGAGGATCGCGAAAAGCGGGTTGAAAAACTGAACATCCGCGACCTTGATCCGATGGAACACGAACGCTTTTCGAAACGGTGGGAGTCCGTACAGTCCCGTTTTGTCGATTCCCCGAAGGGGGCAGTCGCAGAAGCCGATGACCTGGTGTCTTCCTTAATGAAGACCCGTGGCTATCCCGTGTCCGATTTCGATCAGCGTGCCGCGGACATTTCTGTCGACCATCCCCGAGTAGTAGAGAACTATCGCTCTGCGCATGAGATTGCGCTGCGGGTTGGCAAGGACCAGGCAAGCACCGAAGAGCTCAGAACCGCGATGATTCACTATCGCTCTCTATTTGACGAACTGGTACAGGCACCATTGGCGATTGAGAGAAAAGAAGTGGCGTAATGCGCGGCAACTACGCTGGCAACGGAGTCAGGATTCTATCGAAATTTATTGCCGAAGAGCTATCGGTGAATAAAGGACTTACAACAACAGTTCGCAAAACGCACAGGAGGGTACCGTGTCACAAACTGTAGTGGAAAGAACGGCTGAACAAATCGGCAAATCAGCTCGCCAGGCTTCTCGCGCAACTAGTGCGATTGCTGATGCGATAGAAGATGGCGTCGGAGTAGTGAGGCATGCCGCAAAGCAAGGCGGTGACGCTGCCGAGGAATTCTTGGATGAAACAACTGAGCGCCTCCAGCGGCACCTCTTCTTAACCGTTGTGACGACGTTTGCCGTAGGCGTCACCACGGGAGTACTGATCGGCTGGACGATGAAACGAAGGTAATCAGGATCCTCAGGCCGACGAATACGTTACAGAGCCGTGGGAATATGCCTCTTACACCATGCTTTAAGACGAAGGCTGGAAAAGAAGAACTTGAAAAGGAGAACCATGATGACGACGAAGGTTAAGTGTGCTCACCTACCGTGCCGCTGCTTGATTCAAGCCGGCGACAAATACTGCAGTCAACCCTGTAAGGAAGCTGGATCCAAGGAGGTGGAGATTGCGTGCCAGTGTGACCACGCAACTTGTCCGCTTACGACGTGAAGAACAGTAGCCTCTGTTGGCTGAGCTTTGATTAGCCGAGGGGAATAAACGTGAAGATGCGGGGAATTATGCTTTTGTGGTTGGCGACTGCGGGCCTTGCTGTCCTACCGGTGCTGGCGACGGCGCAAGCATTAACCGATTCGACAGACTCCTCCGGCATGGTTGCAAGCAGAGCCGCGCCGCAACCAGATCTGACCTACACACGTCCGACAGAGAAAACCAAGATCCTGAACTACCTCTTCGACGCATACGGCCCATATCCAGCCGCAGGCGCTGCGTTTGCGGCTGGCATCAGCCAGGCGTATGACACCCCGCCGGAATGGAAGCAAGGCGCTGAGGGCTATGGCAAGCGATTTGGGTCGGACTTTGGCATCGCAGTGATCAGCACCTCAACGCGATATGGGCTAGCGGAAGCGTTCCGGGAAGATACGTTGTACTACCAGTGCGGGTGCAAAGGCGTGTTCCCTCGGCTGCGTCATGCCGTGATTTCCACCTTGAGCGCTCGCCGCGGCGAGGACGGCCACCGCGCCTTTTCTTTTCCTGCCCTGGTCGCGCCTTATGCCGGCAGCATGACCGCCGTCTATGCCTGGTATCCCGGCCGCTATAGCGGCAAAGACGCATTTCGGATGGGTAACTACACCATGCTGGGGTATGTGGGCGGGGACATTGCTCTGGAATTCCTTCACGGTGGACCTAACTCTTTGCTTCATCGCATGCACCTTGATAATGGGCGCGAGGCGCCAAATCCAGGTGCAAATCCGTGATCGACCACGAATCTAGTGCGGTCGCAGGCATGCCCCCCCAAGTTCGGGAGCCACGGATCCAACTTTTGTCCCCACCGCCGAACTCCGCCAAGGGTCTGATCAACCAGTTTCTAGAGTGGTTCGGCGAGCTGGGTATATTTTTCTGGCACGTTGTACGAGCTGCGGTGACGCCGCCGTTTGAATTCCGTGAATTATTTCGACAACTCGACGAGATCGGATCAAAGTCCCTGCCCCTGGTAGCTTTGGCCGGCGCCGCCACCGGGGTTGTGCTCTCTTTGGAAGCCCGTTACAGCCTGACTCGATTCGGGGCCAAATCGCTGCTTCCCGCCGCTATCGTTTTCTCTGTGATCCATGAGACCGGTCCAATCATCACGGGTCTGGTCGTAAGCGGCCGTGTGGGCGCGGGCATTGGCGCGGAGTTGGCGTCAATGAAAGTGACCGAGCAGATCGATGCCATCGAGGCATCTGCGGTAAACCCCTACCGGCTGCTGGCGGCGACCCGCATCCTGGCTTGCATCCTGATGCTGCCTTTGCTCACCCTCGCCGCCGACTGTTGCGGCTTAATTATGGGCTGGGTTACGCAGGCCATGGTTGAGCCGGTCTCGTTACATCAGTTCATCAATGCCGGTTTTAGCGGAGCTGATTTCAACGATTTCCTGCCACCAACGTTTAAGACCGCTGTCTTTGGGCTGATCATTGGGCTGATTGCGTGTTTCCAGGGAATGCGGACCCAGGGAGGCGCCGCGGGCGTGGGCCGTGCGGCCACGAGTTCGGTGGTCTTGTCGTCGCTGTTCGTCATCCTCGCCGATGTCGTGCTGGTGAAACTTATCATCCTATTTTTTCCATGAATATTGGCCCGTGAATCGATTAAGCAGCCCGCGACAAAGATAAAAATATGGACACAATCGAGCAAATTGCGATAGATCCGGCGGAAGCTGAACAAATCGGCAGCGCACCAGTTATCGCCGTCGAGGATCTGCATAAATCCTTTGGAAGTCAAAACGTCCTGGACGGGGTCAGCCTGGCCGTGAAGCGCGGCGAAACCCTTGCTGTGCTGGGCCGTAGCGGCACCGGCAAGAGCGTGCTGCTGCGGGTCATCATCGGACTGGAGACACCTGACTCGGGATCGGTTCGCATCCATGGGCAAGCCATCGCCGGCCTGGCACTGGACCAACTCGGTGAGATCAGGAAGAAAATGGGGTTTCTGTTTCAGCACGCCGCCCTTTACGATTCGCTCACGGTCGCGCAGAACGTGGCTTTCCCGCTACAGCACCATAAGAAAAACATGCCGAAGTCTGAAAAGGCCGACCGCGTCAGGCAACTGCTGGCGGAGGTGGGCATGGAAGACGCCCTTGCCAAGATGCCTTCGGATATCTCGGGCGGCATGCAGAAAAGAGTGGGCCTGGCACGTGCGCTAGCTTTGGAGCCGGATATCCTGCTGCTCGACGAGCCCACCGCTGGCCTCGACCCAATCAGCTCAGGGGAGATTGATGATTTGGTTCTAAAGCTCCAGCAGGAACATCACATGGCATCCATTGTAGTGACTCACGATCTGCATAGCGCGAAGACGATTGCGAACCGTCTTGCGTTGCTCGACCAGGGAAAAGTCGTAATCGAAGGTAACTTTGAAGAACTGCAGAAAAGTGACATCGAGTTTGTTAAAGAATTTCTAAAGCATTCGTAGGGGGATATATGTCGCGAGCGGCGCGGTTGGGGGCTTTCATCGTTGTGACTCTGGCGGTCCTGGTAGCCGGCATCTTCATCATCGGAGGCAAGCAATATCTGTTCAGCTCGACGTACCAGTTGAAAGCGCAATTCGATAATGTAGTCGGCTTGGATGCTGGCGGCGATGTACGGGTGGGCGGCGTTCACAGTGGGACCGTGCGCAGCATCGTGTTGCCTCACAAGCCGGGAGAAAAGATCACGGTAATCATGGATCTCGGTAAATCCACGCACGAGATCATCAAGCAGGACTCTGTAGCCACAATCGAAACCGAAGGCTTGTTGGGCAACCAGTATCTGGCGATCTCGTTTGGATCTGTGACATCGGCCAACGTGCGGGATGGCGATACCATCGCCAGCCTGCCGCCACTCGAAATGTCGGACCTGTTCCAAAAAACAAGCGATATTTTGGATAGCAGCCAACAAGCCATTCAGAATACAACTCGGGCGACCGCGAATCTGGCTTCGATCAGCGCCAAGATCGATGGAGGTCAAGGAACGGCAGGAGCGCTGGTTAACGACAAACAGCTCTACAACAACCTCGAACAGACGACCAGTGCCATGCATGACACGATGCTCCATGCGCAAGCGGGCGTCACCGACTTCCAGGAGAATATGGAAGCCATGAAGCACAATTTCTTCCTGCGTGGCTATTTCAAGAGCCGTGGATACGAAGATTCTGCCGAACTCGCGAAAAATGAGATCGAGCGGCTGCCGCAAGACACGCCGACAAAGCAGTTTACCTACTCAGCCAAGCAGCTTTTCGATAAGCAGGATTCGGCGAAGCTGAAGAACCAGAAGTCTCTAAACGCTGGCGGCGAGTTTTTGGCGAATAACCAATTCGGGTTTGCCGTGATTGCGGTGTCCGCCGGTATGGAAGGCGATACCCAGAAGGACTTGGTGCTAACGGAAGCCCGGGCCATGGTTATCCGCGAGTACCTGGTCGAGCACTTCGGATTCGATGATAGCGAGCTTAAGACTCTGGGAATGGGCAAGCAAACGGAGACGAACTCGGATGCCGGCTGGGGTGCGGTACAGATTTTCATCTATCCACCCGGGACTGCAATTCCACCTGGTAAGCAAACGCAGGCAGGCATCGCATCTAAAGCAGCTCCAGACCAACCAGTTCAGGCTTCGGCGGACCCAAAGCCGAAATCACAATAATGGTTGGGATAATGCCCCTTACGCTTTTCCCGACTTTGCAACCTTCGCGACGACCTCTTCGCTAAGCTTGTGGGCGTTCATGGAGTGTTCCAGCGCCTGTTTGCTGAGTTCATGAGCGGTTAGATGATCTCCCTTACCGTGGGCAACGGCGGCGGCGGCGTGGGCGTGGGCCGCAAGGTTATGGAACTCCGCGAGTCGATTGTGCGGGCTCTGTGGCATGGTGTTCTCCTTACTTGTTTCGATGCAGCGATAGCCAGTGCAACTTGTCGCGCTTCCCGGCTGTCTTGATCCGATTTGTTGTCACCGCAAAGACAAAAATGCACCGCTTGAGCAGCGTTCCTTTTCCTAATTCTTAGCGTCTTGCCCGAAAGCTGGTGTCGACAGCAGGCGCGATTCGCGTTTTATGCGGTGCGTTCGTCGTCCAAGTACTCTTGAGGGACGTCGTCCTCTGGCACTTCACGCGTAGTCACCTCAGCTACGTCTGGATCCTTGGCGTTTTCCACGCCGTCGATGGCATCAGCTTCGAATGCGTTTCCTTCCTCCACCAATTCCTCCACACTCTCAGAATCCGCACTTGCGACATCCGATAGTTGCTGGATGTCGCCCGACTGCCCGGCCGAATTCGATCCAAGGTCATCCTGGTTATGCTTATTCTGGTTGCGCTTATGGTTCGCAGGCATAGTTTTTCCTCCAGTAAGGATAAGATGCCGGATCCAACCATCTCGTTGCGAACACTTATGCTGCCACTGGCTCGGCCGCATGCAGTTAAGCTCGCCTTTTCAAATGAATGAGGGCTCGATCCGCAACCTCAATACTTGTCTGGTTTTTGGGAATTACGGTGGGAAGAACAGCTAGTCGTGCAGAACGACGTTGAGCAGTGAGCTATGGACTTGCAGCCCGCCGGCGTTGTAATGAATAAAACCCAATTTCCTGAAGCGATTCATGAAGAAACTGACTCGCGAGCGGGTCGTGCCTATCATTTCCGCCAGCATTTCCTGACTGATCTTGGGAACCACAGGCTCGGGTTTGCCTTCCTTGCCAAAGTGGGCAAGCAGCAAAAGGATCCGGGCCAGCCTCTTTTCGCTCGAATTGAAAAGCTGATCAACCAGGTCTTCTTCGTAGCGGACGTTCCGCGCTAGCAGATAAGCCACAAACAGGTCGGAAAATTCGTGCTCCCGATGAAGCAGCCCCATCATAGCTCTCTTATCGATCCGCAAAAGAGCGCAATCCGTCAGGGAGGTTGCAGTGACCATGCGAAATGGCTGGCCCGCAAGTGAGCCTTCGCCGAAAAAGTCTCCATCCCCTAATATGCCGATGGTTGCTTCCTTGCCGGTCTTTGAGACCACGGTGAGTTTTACCTGGCCCGTCTGTATGTAAAACACCGCATCGGCGGCATCCCCTTGCGCAAAGATTCCTTGCTTTTGGTGGACCAGCAGAGATCTCCTGCCCTCGCCGATGGTCGCGAGAAATGCATGGGGATCGAAATCACGTTTCTTCTTGGCCATTAAGCTTGGACCTATGGCACTATGTGCCGCTTCGAGGGTTGGGTCGATGGAGGTCTGGCGGCCGACTTTCGTTCCGCCTGGAGAACGGTCGAATCGACGAGCAGGAGACATAGGCACCTCCTTGCCTCTGCCCGAACAACTACTCTCACAATTCTACTGCGTTCCTGGGATAGCGTAAATCCAAGAAACACATCCGGTCATGCTCTTTCTTGGATAGGCCCAAATCGCCCACCCAAAGCGTGGATTGAGGGGATATTGTCTGAGGGGCGCACAACATGAGCCGTTCTGCACAGTATTGTCAGGGCAAGTGAGCGAATCTATTGGTGTCTCAAAAGGGCAGTGCAACCGCCAAACTAGACGGGATGGCCTGCCCTTCAGAACAGGGCCGACCCAGACACGTCAGAGCCGACCGAAGGAGAGGTCATGTCGCTCGCGGGCAAGATCGGGTGGGCTGGGATAGCCTTCACTCTTCTGACGACGGCGATGTTGGGGCAAGCCCTCCCGCGAAGCCCCACAGGACCTGACCTTAACAGAGAAGAAGTCGCGGTTTTCGTCATCAAGGACGAGATCAAGAAGGTGCAGGAAACTCTGCGTGGTAAAGGATACTACGGAGGCAAGGTCGATGGTGTCTTTGGTCTACGGGTCCGAGCCAGTATTCGTGCGTATCAGAAAGCGGGGAATCTGCCGGTCACCGGGCAGCTTGATACGCGAACTGCCGCCGGACTCGGGGTCAGGCCGGAATCGACCTGGGGCAATTCTCAGAGTGCCGGAATGCAAGTTGGGCACAGCGGCGACATCGTTCCTAACGTGCTTAGCAGGGGCAAGCCTTCAGCCGGCATTAGGCGGGCTGAGCATAAACCAAGCAGGAATTCTCGGAAGAAGGAAGTCTCGGGGGCTACTGCGGTGGAAGACAACAGCGCAGGCGGCGCTAACAGACAAAAAGAAGAACACGACCGGTAGTTCAGTGCTCCCAATTTCAGGAGGATAACTTACTTCGGTAATTTGTCGGCAATTTCCGTGTGCTGACTGAGCATTATTGCTCAGACCGTTCCAGTCCCGATTTGCTAACGTCAACTTGACCTCGGTGTGTCCGAATCTCAACCCGGATTTGTGTTCAAGAAACAACATTAAGCCGGAGAGGCGACGCGAGGAAACAGAAATGAGGCTGTCCCATGAAAAAAGCAATGCTCGTACTTGCGATGTTGGGTCTCGGCACGCTGTGCTGGGCGGGGTCGGCGCGGGAAGATGCCACCGACCGGCTGGATAACGCCACCAGCGTAATGCACGAAATTATGGGGATGCCAGATAAGGGTATCCCGGAAGAGGTGTTGCAGCACGCAAAGTGCATAGCAGTTATACCGCACATGGTAAAAGGCGGCTTTGTCTTCGGAGCTGAAGGAGGCAAAGGCGTAGCCACTTGCCGCAGGGCGAATGGCTGGAGTGCGCCGGCGTTCATCACGATTTCAGGTGGAAGCTGGGGCCTGCAGATCGGAGTGGAAGCTGTGGACGTGGTAATGATCTTTCAGAATGACAAAGCAATGCAAAGGCTGCTCTCCAGTAATTTCCAGATTGGAGGGGACGCTTCCGCGGCAGCGGGTCCAGTTGGACGGCATGCCGAGGCCGGTACGGACTGGAAGTTGGATACAGAGATCCTGACCTACTCCCGTGCCAAGGGTGCTTTTGCCGGGCTCACGCTGACAGGCGCATCGCTCCGTCAAGACAATGATTCACGGCGCGCGATGTACGGACACAATGTCACTACTCGGGCTTTGCTGTTGGGCAAAGTACCGGTTCCATCCGCAGCCGAGCCGTTCCTTGCGGAAGTTCGCGGAGCCAAAGCTCAGGCCAAAGCGGAATAGAGCGATCAGAGGTAGAGCTAGCAGAGTCGGGCTGCCGCTGTTTGTCATTCGGACGGCTGTATGTTCAGGTGGCGGCAGTCCCATCCTCTGCCCGCGTGTTTCTTTCGCGCCGAGCAGTTTTGTCGGACGTTCGGATTAAATTCGCATTCGTATGCTCGCAAATGAGCAAAGGAGGTTAACATGCTTTGGACCATTTTCGTCGTTCTTATAGTTCTGTGGCTTCTGGGTTTCAGTCTGCACATTGGCGGAGCTCTGATTCACTTACTTCTGGTTGTGGGGTTGGTAATCTTGGTCATTAACTTACTGAGCGGACGTCGAACGGTTTGAAATAGGCGCTACCAGTTCCGACACCAGGAGGTTCCGGTGCAGCCTCCTGGCATGTTCGGCCTGTGTGAACGACCCCGCCTCGACACTGCGGAATTGCGACCTCACGACATGAGCCGCACGACATGAGTGGCACGGTGATGACCAGCCGGCATTGGTTTGACCATTTGGGTTGAATGATCCTTTGTAGCAATAGAGCTCTTGGCTGAGAGACTCGCGCCCAAAGCAATGCCGCGGGTTCAGGCCAGCCAGCGCCAGCCTAGACCCAGCGCAAATTGCGGGAGCGGGGAAACGGATCGCTCGCGATGTCCGTAATTCTTTAGCGGCGTTCGTCGCCTGCATGCCCTCCCCCACCGCCCGCGTGCGAACCGCCACCGTGCGTTGCCGCGGCATGGGAAGCACCATGGGAGGTCCGACTCCGGGTTGCTGCGGTGTGTGAGCCGCGTACGGATGCGCTACCGTGTGACCCGGTATTGCGGCGTGCGCTTACTTCCGATCGATTGCCCGCGTACGCGTGCCCACCGCCGTTTCCACGGGCGCCGACGTATCGTCCTCCTCCACCGCCGCTAAAGCGATGACTACCCCAGCCGTGGCCATAGCCCCAGTTGGCCCATGGTCCCACACCCAGGAAGATGCCGTTATAGAAGTAGCCTGGCCCATAAAAACCACTGGGTGCACAGCCGTAGGGTGAATAATTGTAGTAGCCGTAGGAACAGATGGGCGGATTTATGCTGATGCTAACTTGGGCATTGACCGGTGGCACCAACGCCAAAGGTAAGAGCAAGGTCGCTGCGCCGGCCAGAATCAGACTGCGCATTGCGAACTTATGAGCTATGTTCTTGATTTGCGACATTTATTACCCTCCGAAATTTCTGCTTTCCTCTAATCGAAAGTTATATTTCTAGTATCCGGTTCTTGCTCATAGATAACTGATCAATACTGACCTTGGCCCTCATTCTCGCCTTAAGACTTGCTAAGAACAGGAGAACCGTAAGCCTCCCGGTGCTCGGCGGGTTGTTCGCCGTGCCCATCGTGGGACGGGAAGCGGGAAAGTGATCAATTTTGACCAGACAGCCGTCCTGCAGGCTCCTTAACTTTGGCATGAAGGGCTCCGTAAGCGGCTGTCTCGACTCGCATGCATCATCAGGTTGGGTGTGATGATGGCGAGCCAAATACAGGGTGTGCATATCAGGTGGAGGATAAGGCAATGGACGCCGGAACCGTGTTGTGTGTCGATGACCGTCCACAAGTGTTGCCGCTTCGCAAAGCGGCCCTAGAGTCTCATGGTTATTGCGTCAAGTTCGCGTCCAGCGGCTACGCTGCGATTAAAGTGTTGGAGGAAACACCGGTGGCTGCGGTTCTACTGGAGTACAAACAGGAAGGCATGGACGCGGAAGCCGTAGCCTACCGTATCAAGCAACGGTTTCCCAACTTGCCGATCATCTTGCTTTCGGCGTACTGCGAGATTCCAGAGCGAATCCTGTGGTTAGTGGATGGGTACGTGATGAAGAGCGAACTGCCGGAACGTCTGGTGCCGATCCTCGAACGAGCGTACAAGCTTGCACCACGTTCGGACCAACGGTCCCAACGTAGCGGAGCAGCGTAAGGACTCTGGCCCGAACCCATAGTAATTGTGGGCAAGTCGCCTTCCGACTTCGCCCGGTCCTGCCCCTGAATTCTTGCGTGTTCTTTTCTCCCTTTTTTTCACTTGGATTTCTGTTGAGCGATCCATTTGTCGGTGCGGGCTTCGAGCAGATCGAGCGGGAGCGTTCCGCCATCGAGCATCTCGTCGTGGAAGCTGCGGATGTCAAACTTAGGGCCCAATTCCTTCTGGGCGCGTTCGCGCAGTTCGCGGAACTTGAGCTGCCCCAACTTGTAACTGAGGGCTTGTGCGGGCCACGCAATATAGCGATCAGTTTCAGACTGGATCGTGGGCTCGTCCACGGCGCCGGACTTGCGCATGAAGTCGACCACCTGATCGCGGCTCCAGCCTTGCGAGTGGATTCCGGTGTCCACGACCAGACGTACTGCGCGAAACAATTCGGAAGAAAGCCGGCCATAGTCTGAGACAGGATCCTGGTAGAAGCCAACCTCCTTGCCCAGTTGCTCCGCGTACAGCGCCCAGCCTTCGATATAGGCGTTGAAGCCGAGGCCATGCAGGCGGAACTTTGGCAGCCCAGTCAGTTGCTGCTGCACCGATAGCTGCATGTGATGTCCGGGAATGCCTTCGTGGTAGGCGATCGCTTCGTCGTCAATCAGCGAGCGCTCTGCGAAGTTGGAAGTGGCGACGACGACGCGGCCGGGGCGCTTGCCGTCCGGTGTGCCGGTGACGTAGTGCGTTGCAGCGGCGGCCTGGAAGGCTGGTATGGCCTCGACCGTAACTGGTGATTTCGGAAGAAGCGTGAACAGCTGAGGAAGCTTCGGCTCCATCTGCGCGATGTAGCGGCGGAAATCATCCAGGATCTGCTCGGCTGAGGTTGGAATGTATTTGGGATTAGTCTTGAGAGAAGCGCGGAAGGAGGCAAGGTCGGCGAAACCTTCTTTCTTAGCGATAGCCGTCATCTCGGCCTGGATTCGGTCGATCTCACGCAAACCAAGTTGATGGATCTCGTCCGGCGTCATATGAGTGGTTGTCCGGGCGTAAATATCGTTCTGGTAGCGCTTCTCTCCGTCCGCTAGAGAAGTAATCGATAGTGTGGTGCGGCCCTGGGGCGCGTACTCCGTGCTGAGGAATGTCGCAAAAGTCTTGTATGCAGGGATTACGTGGGTGTTGATTGCGTCCGTAATCTGCTCGGTCAAGCGCTTTTGATCCTCGGGCGAGATACTCGCAGGATATGTCTTGGTCGGAATTAGGAAGGGGTCGGCGTCGATGATGCCCTGACACTGGACGGGCAGCTTTTCCAGCAGGAATCGAACCGGCATGAGCTTGTCCCTCATGCCAGCGCGAAGCACTTCGGTGGTCTGGCTGAGGACACGAGGAATCTGTTGCAGACGGGCGATGTAGTCTTCGTAATGCTTGACCGAGTCGAAGGGCATCGACAACGGCATATCCGCAAGGCTGGTATGGATGCCATTCTGCTGATTGATTGGCATCTCGTATTCCTTAAGATTGAAGTCGGCGATGCGCTGTTCGAGAACGCGAACGAGGAGGTCGTGCGAGAGTTGGTCCTGGTCGGAGAAGCCCGCACTCGAGATGGCCTCGAGCCGGGAAAGAAAGTCCTCGTTGGTCTTTTGGCGCTGCACGATGGCTTCGAGTGAGTACTCTGCAAGTTTGTCGTTGTAGCGGTAGTCGCCGAAGGCGGTTGCGCGCTCGGGAAAATTGCGCAGATCGGACTCATATTGCTCTTCGAAAAGAGCGTTCTGGTCAGTGAGCCGTTCGGCGGCTGGCTTAAGGTCCCGGGCAAAGATCGAACCGGCTACAACCAGTACGAAAAGCAGACTAAGGGAAACACGCATAATTTATGCAGGGTATCAGAAGACGAGTGACGGTGTGAAGAAGATGGCTCCTGTAGCTGAACGCGCTCAAGTCGCCAGCCAGTTCAAGAACTTCACCTCTTTCCAGTAGACTGGCTTATTCAACGGGGGATTTTCCGCTTGCACAAACTCGGATCGCGTTTCCGCTGCAGTCTGCTGACACTCCTTCTTCTTTCGCTTGCCAAGTTGGCAATTGCCCAGCCCGTTCCTTCGGAACCGGTGAATGGGCTGAAATGGCGCTTGATTGGGCCTTTCCGCGGCGGCCGGGTGGTCGCCGTGGCCGGCGTGCCGGGCGACTCCACTACTTTTTATTTTGGCGCGGTCGATGGAGGCATATGGAAAACCACAGATGCCGGAACTGTCTGGACACCAATCTTTGACAGCCAGCCGATCGCCTCCATCGGCGCGATTGCCGTGGCACCCTCCGATCCCGAGACTATCTACGTCGGCACCGGCGAGTCCGACATTCGTTCCGATCTTTCCTCAGGAAACGGCGTTTACAAATCAAATGATGGTGGCTCTACCTGGACGTACATCGGGCTGGAAGACACGCGCCAGATCAGCCGCATCGTGATCGATCCGCAGAATCCGAAGGTCGTCTACGTCGGCGCGCTCGGTCATGCTTTTATGCCGAACGAACAACGTGGTGTCTACAAGTCTGTCGATGGCGGAACGAACTGGACCAAGGTTCTCAGTCAATCTGACGAAATCGGCATTTCAGATGTCGCAATCTGTTCCGGCAACACGCAGCTCTTGTTTGCCGGAACTTGGAATTCGCATCGCCCTCCCTGGAGCACCTATGCTCCCATCGATGGACCCGGCGGCGGCCTTTTCCGATCTAAAGATGCCGGCAAGACGTGGTCCCGGCTCAACGGCAACGGATTGCCCGAAGGCGATTGGGGACGCATTGGAGTCGACGTCGCACCAGATGGCAAGCGCGTCTACGCTCTCATTCAAGCGAAGAAAGCGGGCCTGTACCGGTCCGACGACGGCGGCGATACCTGGACTCTGGCAAACCCAGATCCGCGTCTCACCAGCCGTGCCTGGTATTTCAACAGCATCACCATCGACCCACAAAATCCCGACGTGATCTATATCCCAAACGTCGCTCTCTACCGATCCGAAGATGGCGGCAAAACAATTTCGATCGTACGTGGCGCGCCCGGTGGTGACGATTACCATCAGATTTGGATCGATCCCAGGAACTCTGCCAGCATGGTTCTCGGAACCGATCAAGGAACGACGATCAGTCTCGACCGCGGCCAAACCTGGAGTACGTGGTACAACCAGCCCACGGCACAGCTTTATCATGTGATTACCGACAACCAGTTTCCTTACATCGTATACGGCGCGCAACAGGATAGTGGTAGCGCCGCCGTCCTCAGCCGCACCGATCATGGCCAGATCACTCCACGCGATTGGTTTCCCGCGGGCGGAAGCGAGAGTGGCTACATGGCTCCCGATCCCAGGGATTCGAACATCATCTATCTGAGTGGAACCTACGGCACGGTTCAGCGCTTCAACAAACGAACCGGACTGAGCCAGGACATTACTCCGTGGCCGACCCTCTCCTTTGGGTCCGAGATCAATCAGCGTAAATATAGAGATCCCTGGACCCCGGTTCTGCTTTTTTCGCCCGCGGACTCTTCAGCTCTCTATTTAGGAACACAATATGTGATGAAGACCGTCGATGGTGGCCTGCATTGGCAGACCATCAGTCCGGATCTCACCGGATCGACCCAACACCCGGGAGACAAGACGGAAGGACCACCGACCATCGAGAATGCGAAACAGCGAGGCTACGGCGTAGTCTTCACCATTGCCCCCTCGCCTCTCGAACACGATCTGATCTGGGCTGGCAGCGATACCGGTTTAATTCACCTCACCCGCGATGGTGGGAAAACTTGGAAAGACGTCACGCCGCAAGGCCTTTCAGCGTGGAGCAAGATCTCCTTCATTGAAGCTTCGCGCTTTGCGTCAGGTGTAGCCTATGCGGCTGTGGATCGCAGCCGCCTCGATGATCGAGATCCCTATCTCTATCGGACGCGCGATTTTGGAGCGAATTGGCAGCTGATCACAAACGGTATTTCAACATCGGCATTTATCCGCGCCATCCGCGAAGATACGGAGATTAAGGGACTGCTCTTTGCCGGAACCGAACTGGGAGTCTACATTTCATTCGACGACGGCGACCACTGGCAATCCCTGCAACTCAACCTGCCCACGACTTCCGTACGCGATCTAACCATTCATGGCGACGATCTCATCATTGCAACGCACGGCCGCTCCTTCTGGACTCTCGACAACATCACACCCCTGCGCCAGGCATCGCAGGCCGCAAAAGCAAATGCATTCTGGCTCTACCATCCCGCTTCAGCGTTTCGCATTGATAACGATTCCTTCGTAGGCACACCACTTCCACCCGAGGAACCTACTGCCGAGAACCCTCCCGGCGGAGCCATGATCGATTATTTTCTCAAGTCTCCTGCTAACAATGTCACGCTGGAGATTATCGACGCGCAGCACAAACTCGTCCGCAGATTTTCTTCGGCAGATAAACATGAAGATAGACATCCAGAGAAGCATCCGCCAGTC
The DNA here is from genome assembly GCA_003164855.1 of Acidobacteriaceae bacterium. Lineage (GTDB taxonomy): Bacteria > Acidobacteriota > Terriglobia > Terriglobales > Acidobacteriaceae > Sulfotelmatobacter. The sequence continues at coordinate 24,874 of PLUI01000061.1, read as the reverse complement.
CCGATCGCCGAGCGTTGGTTCCCCAAACCTGAAGCCCTCCTGACAACTCCCGGGATGCACCGCTTCGTCTGGAATCTTACCTGGGGCAGTTCCGGAGGCTCTGACGCGGATGAAGAATCCGAGTACCGTAATCCCAGCGGCCCCAAGATTGTGCCCGGAATCTACGCTGTCAGACTCACCGTTGACGGACAGCCGCAGACTCAGCTCCTGAAAGTCATCATGGATCCGCGCTCGTCCGCAACTCCCGAGATACTTCAACAGCAACTGGAACTCGGTCAGCAGATGTTCGCCGATACCCTCGAAGCGCGCCGCGCGCTCGCTGAGATCAGTTCGGTACAGGAACAACTGGCTGAGGCTGAGCAGAAGCTCGGCGAACAAAATCCAGATCTCAAGTCGGCTCTGACAAATGCTCAATCTGAAATCTTAACAATTATTACCCATAAACAAGAACAGCCGGCCGAACTAAAAGACGGCTATACCAACCTGGTCTCTGCTCTGCGTGTTGTCGAAGGCGGGGATCGTTCCGTGCCTTCGCAAGCGATTGCTCTCTACAAGGAGGCCAGGCAGAGAATCAAGGGAAGTATCGCGGAGTGGACCAAGTTCAAACAAACGACATTGCTGCAGCTAAATCAACGATTCCGCGAAGGAGGTCTTGCTCCGATTCGCGATCTCGGAAATTGAACCGGAAAGTATTTTTAATGACCTCCCGCCACGACCAACACATAATGCCAGATGGCTTGACCGATCATGAGCAGGCGCAGGAATCTGGATTGCAATGTTAGGTTTGCCCTGAGGGTAAGTCAACCAAATGCCGGGAACTCCAAAGACTGATCTGGCAGGGCATGTAATCTGAGCCATCTCGATATTTGCGGCTGGATTTTTGCGGCATCGTATCAACGCTCATTTACCGGATCGCTTGATTGCGCCAATCATCCCTCCACGGCGTCGAATGCGTAAAATAGGAGCGAGATGTTTTACGGAGAGAAACACAGGAGCCGAGCGACCATGGAAACACCGAGTGAACGCAATCCCGAGTCGAAGCCAGCAGGGGCAGAAGCGCATATCAAAAGTGCCCACCAGATTCTAAAAGCGCTGCAAGAAAAGATCGGCGTGCATCCAGAAATCGGCGCTGCCATCACCAAACTGGAGATGGCGCTGAATGTTCTGGCAATAAAGACTGGCGGGATGCTCTAGCCAATGGACGCTTGGTGTGTGATGATTCGCTGCCAGCGAGAGATGGGGGAATCTGCGTGGTCATGCAATTGACAAGCATTTTGTCAGGAGCCGTCATGGGTCAAGATAGCTTTATCCCGGTTGCAGCCAATGCCAGGTCGCGAAGCGAGCTCGTCGAGCGCGGGTTTAGTCGTGAGCCGCTCAGAGTTGATGTGGACATAGCGCGCTCGCTGGAAGAGTTATCTCATGCGGCCTGGTCCATCCCAAAGGACAAATACTATGAAGGGGGCGACAGGTATCGTTCCTTAAATCGNNAAAAAATACAACACGACAATCGGCGGCCTGCCGCGAGAGTACGCTCCGCTGCCCGTCGAGATTGCCGCTTCCATCGGCGTTCGCAAGATGATTGCCCACCACCTTCATTCCCTGCCGCTCTCGGCGGTGGGCACGAGGTATTTGGTCAACGTCCATTTAATAAGGTTCACGGCTACGCCAGGCCGGCCGTGCGACACCAGCCCACCGGGCTTACACAAAGACGGGGAAAAGTACATCGCCACGCNNGAAATGGATCGCTTCACGATGCGCGAATCGGGTGAGTGCTACGTCTTCGATGATGATCGCATCTGGCATATGTTGACGCCGGTGGCAGTACTGGAAGGCAATCAGTACGCCTACCGTGACACGCTGGCCTTCGATATGCTGCCAGAGGGCTGGGAACCCGCGAAGTGATCCGGGGAACTAACTCGCCTGCGGGTCGCCGGCATTCCCCTCCGGCAGAAACTTGAGGGCGATAAACCGACCGAGTTTGACATCCTTGGCCTTGTAAACGACGCTCTTCACGCCGCCGCCCAACTCCTCGATATGCATTCGTGCCAAAAAGCTTCCAGACCGTCTGTCTTTAGCCAAGCCACTGTGGATTGGCGTACGTGCCGTCAAATTGGTGAGAAGTCTTTTAGAGTTCGAACTGTCCAGCCTCCGCAGCCTTTTCTCGGCGGCGGATGACCGATCGAGTTTGCCAGCGCGACCGGAATGCTGTGGTAAGCTGACGAGCAACACAGGTTCAAAATGAATTGCCTGAGTCAGAGGAGTCCCTCAGAATGATGGCTCCTGCGGCCGAAGAATTAGAATGAAAGTCGCCGATGAACCGTCTCGCATCCTTGCAAGGCGAACTTTCACACGCGAGGCGAGCGTAGCATTTCACAACACCCGATGGAGACAGATCCGATGAGCGCACCCGAAGCGGCAGGTAGATTGCCTGCCCTCGCGCAGGCAGTGGCCGCGCCGCTCACTCGCGCCGCGATCTTTCTGGTCGCGACGCTCAACCCGGGTTCTGAAAATCGTGCCATCCTTCGCTCGTTCTGCGGAGACCTCGCCGCTCTGTTGCGCGCGGTCGAATTTCGCGACCTGGAAGGCGGACTTTCCTGCGTCATGGGGTTTGGTTCCGGCGCGTGGGACCGCCTGTTCGGGCCGCCACGACCGGCAGAGTTGCATCCGTTCCAGGAGATTCGCGCCGGCACGCGTCATGCGGTCTCCACGCCGGGCGACTTGCTGTTCCACATCCGNNTTCCGTTACTTCGACGACCGCGATCTGATAGGGTTCGTCGATGGCACGGAGAATCCCCGCGGCGCCGCCGTAGCCGAAGCCGTGCTCATCGGCAACGAGGACGCGGACTTTGTTGGCGGCAGCTACGTCATCGTTCAGAAATATCTCCACGATCTTGGCGCATGGAATGCGCTCTCCACCGAAGCGCAGGAACGCATTATCGGCCGCACCAAGCTTTCCGATATCGAATTGGACGATTCGGTCAAGCCGACCTCAGCGCACAACGCGCTCACGACCATTGTCGAGAATGGGAAAGAGATCAAGATTCTACGCGACAATATGCCCTTCGGCCGGCCCGGGCATGGTGAATTTGGCACCTATTTCATCGGCTACAGCCGTTCGCCACGCACCATCGAGCAGATGCTCGAGAACATGTTCGTCGGTCGGCCACCCGGCAATTACGACCGCCTGCTGGACTTCAGCCGCGCCATCACTGGAAATCTGTTCTTTGTGCCGTCGGCGACGTTTCTGGAGAACGTCGCCGACGACCAAACTAACGAAGACCAAGCTAACGAAGACCAGGCTGCGGTTGCGGAATCCCCCGCAGCGCCGCCGGCAGCTGAAACTTCTTCATCCATCCCATCGGAGCGCGATGGTTCGCTCCGCATCGGTTCCCTCAAAGGAGAAAAACGACATGAATAACCTCCATCGCGAGCTTGCCCCCATTTCCGATTCCGCGTGGGCTCAGATCGAAGAGGAAACATCGCGCACGCTCAAGCGCTACCTTGCCGGACGGCGCGTCGTCGATGTGCAGGGGCCGGCCGGCACCGGCCTCTCTGCCGTCGGCACGGGCCACCTGCGGACAATTACCGCCCCGGCGAAAGGCATCGTGGCGAGGCAGCGCGAAGTTAAGGCGCTGGTCGAACTGCGTGTTCCGTTCGACCTGGATCGACAGGCGATCGACGACGTCGATCGTGGGGCGAACGACTCGGACTGGCAACCGGCGAAGGACGCGGCACGACAGATCGCCTTTGCCGAGGATGCCGCTATATTCGAGGGATACGCAGCCGCAGGGATCGCAGGCATCCGCCAAGGAACCAGCAATCCGATCATGACGCTCCCCGCCGACGTACGCAACTACCCTGACGCGATTGCCCAAAGCTTGAGCCAGTTGCGTCTCGTCGGTGTCAACGGCCCCTACTCCGTGCTGCTCGGCGCCGACGCCTACACCGCACTCGCCGAAACCAGCGACCACGGATACCCCGTGCTGGAGCACGTCAAGCGGCTGGTCAACGATCAAATCATCTGGGCACCCGCCATTGCTGGCGCTTTCGTGCTCACCACCCGTGGCGGCGATTTCGACCTGCACATTGGCCAGGACGTCTCCATCGGCTATCTCAGCCACACAGACGCCGCTGTCCGCCTATACCTGCAGGAGACATTCACTTTCCTTCTGCTGACCACCGAGGCTGCGGTCGCGCTGGCTCCTCCCGCGAAGGCGAAGAAGACTTGATGCGAGACTCGGATTCTCCTCACACTGCACTCACACGTTCTCCAGGGGTTTGTAGTGTTGGGATTGTTTGCCTGTACTATCCCCAGCGTCGATTGTTCGCCCGCGTTTGGGTCGGAAAAAAATCCCTGGAAAATTGGAAGGCCGCCACCATGACTAGAGAACAAGAATACCGGCGCGAAATCGTCTCCTTCGGCAGGATTGCAGGCTCGTTCAGCGGCGGAACCCTGTTGAAGACCGAGTTCTCGACGAAGCTGCAGGCGGTTTGAAGTCGAAATAAGCCAGATTCATGTTTCCGTTCGTCAATATGTGGACGCTGAGAACGTTTTTCCCTTTGCTGAGACGGACTTTGAAAAGTTGCGAAGCCAGATTCCAATGGTGCCATTGACGCCATGCAATCGGGTCTGCTGGATCATTTGTTGTGGTGATCTCCAGAGGTCCGGTCGCGTCCTTTCCATTCACATCCACTGATATTGTGCCGCCGCAATTCGATGTGTAAAGGAAATCGGCCGCGTATGTTCCCGACTTTGCCACATCTACGGTAACGTCGAACCACTCTCCGGGTTCGGTCCAGCCAACGTAGAGCATGTCGGCAGGAGGCACGATCTTGTCGAAGGGGTTGTCGTCAATCGGATCCGGTTTCCGATTGAATTTCGTGTATGAAGTATCCACTCCCTCATGGATACGAAATTCATTCAGGTAGGTCCCATCGGCGGGATTCAACTCTCCGCTGCCGTGATTCTTTGGATCCGTGTCGTGATACGCAACTCCCTCGCCGCCCAAGTCATAGTAGGCGCACAAGACCTTTCCCGGTATCTTTTGCGGACCGCCAGTATAGCGGCTGTCGTGATAAGGCACGCCCTTATACTGGCTCAAAAATGATTGGGAAAGCGCAGTTGTGGGCAACATCAATGCGGCCACGAAGCAAAAGGAAAACACTCGACGACTCATTCTTCATCTCTCCCGAGCATTCAGCGGTACCATGAACAAGAATCGGATGCTCTCAACAGACACTGAAACCAACTGCACAAACGCGACCAGAAGGAGAAGTAACAAAGACAAAAGATTGACTGGCTCGCAAAGAGAAAAATATACTCGCATGATCGATCAGTTCCCAAGAAAATCGGTATTCTGTTTCGGATGACTTGGAGCGAAGGACATGAAAACGAATGACGCACCGCAGGATGCCGGTAACCGGAACCGCCGGGGATTCCTTAAGACAGGGGCAGCATCGATAGCAGCTGGTCTGTCTGCAGGGGTAATCGCTGCCTCCGCATCCGGCGAAGCGACGTCAACGGAAAACAATCCCGCCGCGGCAAGGGCCATCCAGGAAATGATGCCCACGCGAAATCTGGGTAAGATAGGATTTCGGGTCGGGATTTTTGGCCTCGGCGGCCAGGGAGCGCTGGAGAAGGCCAATAACGAAAGTCTGGCCCTGCAGATGATCCAACGCGCGCTCGAGTTAGGAGTGAATTATTTCGATACCTCAGCCATTTATGGCGGGCCTGACAGGTGGAGTGAACGTTATCTTGGAAAGGGTCTTAAGGGCAGCCGGGAGCATGTTTTTATCGCAACCAAAACCAAAGAACGAACCCGCGATGCCGCGCTCAAAAACCTCGACGTGTCTCTCAAGCTGCTGGATACCGATCACATTGACACATGGCAACTGCATGATGTTGGAGTTCAAGAAGACATTGATCAGATTTTCGGCAAAGGCGGTGCGATGGAAGCCCTGGTCCAAGCGCGCGATCAGAAAATGGTGCGCCATCTGGGCGTCACCGGACGCTTCCGTCCCGAAGCGCTCATGGAATGCATACGCCGCTTTCCTTTTGACACCGTCCTGATGGGCGTCAACGCGGCCGACAAATACTATTACAGTTTTGAAAAGGATCTCCTTCCGCTGGCCGTCGAGAACCAGATGGGGATTATCGGGATGAAGGTGATGGCCCGCGGCCGCATTCTTTCCAGTTGGACGCCGCCGCCTGTGGAACAACAAAAACACTCATGGGAAGGCAGAGGCGCAATCACCACGGTTCCGGGTACGCTGACGAAACGGGAAACCTTCTTCTACACTCTCTCGTTACCCATCAGCACAGCAATCATCGGATGTGACTCAGTAGAGCAACTCGAGGAATGCGTGGAACTCGCCCGTTCCTTTACCCCGTTAAGTCAGGCCCAGATGGCTGCCCTGGAAGCAAAAGTAGAACCTGTTGCCAAGCAGGCCCTATTTTTCCGGCTCATGCCCCGCTGAGGATTCGAGCGGCACGCCAATCGCATTCAACCATGCTGAGAATGGCGTTTCATTTCAGCAAGACTTTCGGCGCGCTTACCGATCTTCTTCAGCACCACTCAAGTTGTTGCAGCCCTCAGCTGTCAGTAAAGTTAGAGGCCCCGCTTGTGAGAGCGGAGCCTTTTTTTGTTTGCTGACGCGGACTACTGAACGACTAGAGTGACATTCATCGAGTGCGTGGGTGAGCCGGTGCCCGTGCCCGCCGCTGTTACGGAAATGGTGTAGTTTCCCGCTGGGGTTCCGGCGTTGGGAGTGGGAGTTGTGTTCGAACCGCCGCCGCTGCAACCGAACAGAGTGAACGTCATTACCATGAGCATAATTCCCAGGAGGACGGCCATCCAGCGATTGCGCTTTCTGCCGCTTCCGGCGAGTACCAGGCCAAAGAGGCCGAGTGCGCTTAAGCTTGCCCAGAGTGTGGGTGCGATTGGTTTGGAGTTGGGACGCGCCGGCGTAGCGAAAGATGCGGTTGCGGCCGCGGTGGTAATGGTCAGGGTGGTGGACACAGCGTTGCCCGACGGCGTAACTGAGGTTGGGCTGAAGCTGGCGCAGGCGACCGTTGCCGGCAACGTGCCGCAGGTGAAGGTCACGGTTCCGTTGTAGCCGTTGATCGGAGTCACACTAACAGTGTACAGAGCGGAAGCGCCGGGGTTGACGGTGACGCTGGGCGGAGTTGCCGCGAGGCTGAAATCCGGCGCGACTACGACTTGAGTTAATCCGGAGGAAGCGCGGGCGAAGTTGGCATCGCCACTATATTGCGCGGTGATGCTGTGATTGCCGAGCGCCAGGCTGCTGGTGGAAAACGTGGCTACGCCGCCGGTTAGCGGAGTCGGGCCGAGCAGAGTGCTTCCATCGGAGAAAGTGACCGTCCCGGTGGGAGTTGCAGTTGTGCCGCCCGATGTAGATGTGATGGTTGCAGTGAAGGTGACGGATTGGCCGACCGGCGCCGGGTTTAAGGACGAGGCAAGCAAGGTGGCATCCGTTGCGAGGGTGACCACTTGGCTCAACACGGTCGAGGTGCGGGAATGGAAATTGGAGTCCCCACTGTATTGCGCGGTAATGCTATAGGTACCGACGGCGAGGGTGCTGACGTTAAACGTGGCCACGCCGCCGGTTAAGGTTGCGCTGCCGAGAGAAGTAGCGCCGTTCAGGAAAGTGACCGTGCCGGTGGGAACCGCGGTGACGCCGCGAACGTTGGCCGAGACGGTTGCAGTGAAGGTGATGGTCTGGCTGGCCGCTGCCGGGTTTGCCGAGGAAGCGAGCGTATTGNNGTCGACTGCACCGTCCTGATTGACATCAGCTAACGCCAGCGCGAAGACATTGCTGCCGGCTGGATACTCAACGGGATCGTAGAACATTCCAACGGCAAATGGGTTCGTTCCCGTGTTGTACAGGACGCCGACGGTTCCATATCCTGTGTTGCTATAAACGAGGTCGAGCTGGCCGTTGCCGTTGAGGTCCAGCATCTGGACGTCGCCGGGATACGGATCGGCTAAGTTGAGGTTTTGAAGCGTAGTCGCATAAAGGACCGCTGGCTGGAAGCTACCATCGCCATTTCCCTTAGCCACAGCCAGGCCGGTGCCAACAGAAGGATCGGCCACCGTGACGGCCAAGTCCAAATTGCCATCGCCATTTAGATCTCCTAAAGCCAAATTGCCGAGGTAGTTATATCCAAGAGAGGTAGTAATGGCGGGCTGGAAAGTACCATCCGCGTTCCCCAACATAACGGCCACAACGCCCGGATTGTATTCGGTCACGACCAGATCGAGAATTCCGTCGTTGTTTACGTCGGCTACGGCAATCGCCTGATTACTTCCGGTGGTGGGATACGGGGATGAGGGTGCCGCGGTAAATACACCTGTGCCGTTGTTCAGCAGCACGCTGACGTTGTCGCCGGTGCTGTTGGCTACAGCGAGGTCGGGGTAGCCATTGAAATCGCCGGTTGCGATTGTGAGTGCGTCGGTACCGCCAGTTGGGTAGTAGGAGCCCAGGGAAAAGGTTCCGTCGCCGTTCCCGCGGAAGATTTGAACTCCGTTGTTGCTCTGGTTGACGGCGGCGATGTCAAGTTTGGTATCGCCATCGAAATATCCCACGGTGACGCCCTGATAGGATCCGCCGGTTGCATAGTTGACGCCCGGCTGTAAGCTGCCATCCGGGTTGGAGAGAAATACCGTAATCCCGATGCCGCTGGGCGTGTTGGGATTGTAGCCGTAATTGCCGATTACGAAGTCCGGATAGCCATCGCCATTGAAGTCGCCGCTCGCGATCGTGTTTCCACCCGCATCGTAACCGCCCGGAACGGGTGAGTAGTAGTCGATGGCGGAGCGGAAAGTTCCGTCGCCATAACCGGACAGAAAGGCAAAGCTGAATTCATAGTCGGGGACGATGATATCGGCGAAGCCGTCGCCATTGAAATCTGCCACAAGCGCCGAAGTTCTCGGAAAACCTCCCGTGCCGTAGCCCACCGTTGGCACTTTTACAGTGCCATCCCCGTTACCCAGCAGAATGGTTACATCGCCGCCGTCGTGGTTGGAGGAGACGATGTCGTTCTTGCCGTCTCCGTTCACGTCCGCAATAGTGACCGCAAGCGGGGAGATATAGGCAACGGTGCTATCCAGGGATTCAGTACCGGCGGAATAATAGACACCGGTCTGAAAGGTTCCGTCACCGTTGTTAAGGTAGACTGTCAGATTACCGGCGGCACCGCTGCCGCTGTTGTAGCAGTTGGCGCTGACGATTTCGGGCTTGCCGTCGCCATTCAAATCTCCAGCGGAGTTGTTGCATATGTAATAGACGCCATCCGGATTGGATAAGGGAGTTCCGGCAACGTAAGTGCCGTTGGCTTGGCCAAGGTAAACCACATTCGGCCCATAGGTCGGAGGAGCAGGCGAAGCGGCAAAATCCAGGATGCCATCTCCGTTGAAGTCGGCGAAGACGACGTTGGCAAGTGGGCCCCCGGAGACCGCAACCGAAGTAGGGGTTTGGAAAGTACCGTCGCCATTGCCCAGAAACGTCCACACGTTGGCGGGACTGGCAGCGTCGACAAACAACAAGTCGTAGTTACCATTTGCATCGGGACCAGTGACCACGCCACCGACCACGTAGTTGCTGGTAATGGTGGTGAGGGCATTGTTCTGTACGTTGAAAGTTCCATCTCCGTTCCCGAGCCATACCTCGAAGGTCGCGGGGTTGGTGCCGTGGGATACGATCAAATCCTGTTTGCCATCCCCATTGAAGTCGCCCGTAAGAATTTGATCGCCATCGACGCCGTTTGGGTTAGGAGTAAGCTGGGCGGGCTTGAAAGTACCGCTGCCGGCGTTTAGCACGACGGAGACAGCGTAGGTCGACGGCGTCCCAGTTTGCACTGGTGCGGCGATGTCTGGCTTGCCATCACCATTAAAATCAGCCTCCACTGCGGACCACTGATTCAAGCCCCCGGCGGGAATCTGCGTGGCGCTGACAAATCCAACCGGGTTGACCGGAGGATTGCTGGGGGGATTGTTATTCGGATGGCTTCGCGGGGAACGAGTCTTCCCTACTGCATTCGGTCCTGTATTCGGCGCCGCAAGGGCTCCGTGAGTGAGCGCGGGACGTCCCGGCGTCGCCGCATAGCCAGCCTGCGCTCGCGCCGCGAGCCGGGCTTGCAGCGCGGCTTTTTGCTTCGGCGTTAGCGCCGAAAATTGGCTTAATTTGCTTTGCGAGCCAAAAACCTGCATCGACCAAAGCAGCAGGACAACAGACACTGCCAAAAGTTTTTTCATAAATGTGCGGCACTCAATTCGTCGACTTCGATCAGAGATCTCTGGAAACGCTCGGGCATTGCTTGAAAACATTAAGGAGGCCAGGGGACGGGGATCCACTGCCTCGGTGGAATTTATTAGGTTTTCCTTACTTTGTGGAGAGTACCGAAGTCACCGCAAGAACCGGCAAGTTCCCTTTTGCTTCCCTTGATCTATAGAAAAAGATCGATAGGAAAGAAGATCTATCGGAAAACAAAACTCCGTTTTAACCGACGAAGTTGCCTGATTGGCGGTGTCGTATCTGCGTGGCTGACCTCTGGTGGGAACAAGCGAGCGGACAATTGACGCAACGTCCCCATTACGCTATTGAACCATCGTTACTCAACGTTCTTCAAACACGTATTCGTGCTGTGCGTCTCTGATGGTCAAGGTTCGCCTGGCTCCCGAGCCGACCACGAACTCAAAACCCAACTCACCCGGTACAGTGGTGATGAAGGAAATTGTGCCATCGGGATTCTTGCGGCTGGCGACCTCGCTTTTCCACTCGCCGAAATCAAAGATTGTAGAGGCTCCGGACGTGCTGACGGTGATTCCTCCTAGCGACGCATTCGCGTAATGTTTGGCGAGCTTGGCACTCTCATTGGCATCGGCCGGGATCGTCATCAACTTGCGCTCGGCGGCCAGGTCGGCATAGAAACTCTTGGCGTCGGCGTTGAGCAGCGCCTCGGCCTCCGGATGTCCGTCGAAGACAAGCTCGAGCAACTTGCGCCGGACGCGGTCGCGGAGCAGCCATCCGGGGTCGGCATTTGTAAGGATGACCAGGCCCACGTTCTGTTGTGGCAGCCACATCATGTCGCTGTGATATCCGACCAAGTCGCCCCCGTGATGAACGACCGGTACTCCGTATGTTGTGTCCACCATCAAGCCCATGCCGTAGGTTACGTCTTTGCCGATGCTCACCTGCGGAGCACGGCGCTCGAGCAATGGTTCTTTCGAAATGTAGGTCGTTCCATCGGGAAGCTTGCCCTCCGCAAGTTCCATCGAGACATATTTCAGCATGTCGTTTACGCTGCTCCACGCGCCTCCGGCAGGGCGCGCGGGAATGATGGCATCGTTAATGGCCGTCATCGCCCTGGCAGTTTTTCCATCGGCGTCAGGCGCGTGCGAGCCCGCGTGGTTGCCGGAAAAAGCGCGCTTCATGTTGAAGGTAGTCTCCTTCATCCCCAACGGATCGAAAACATACGATTGGATGGCGCTGTCGTAGGCCGCTCCTAATTCCATGTCGGGATGGATCACGTGTGCCCCGGTATATCCCGCTGCTGCGGCCATCAGATTGGAATACTGGAAGAGTTCACCGAATTTGGATGTCGGCTGCATAGTGCCGAGCAAGGCCATCGTGCTCTCGGGCGTCATCTTTCCGTAATCGAAGATCCATTCCAGATCCTGACGTGGCATTCCGGTGCAGGCGCAGATCAGGTGCTTGACGAGCACGCTGCGCGTGGTTGCGTCGTCGCCGAGTTTGAAACTCGGAAGCAGCTTGGTGACAGGTGTGTCCCACGTGATGCGATGTTCATCGACCAGTTTGGCGAGCAGCAGCGTGGTCATGGCCTTCGTATTCGAGGCGATCATGAACAGCGTGTCGCCGTCTGGCTTCTCCGTGCCGCCCAGTTCTTTCACACCAAATCCGCCAGCGAAAACAATCTTGCCATCCTGAACCACGCCAAGACCGACTCCGGGTACGCCCAAAACTTTCTGTCCCTGCTCGACGAAGCGGCCCAACTCGGCAATGCGCGCTGGATCGAGGGTGTTCGCTTTCTTTCCTGCAAACGACTCACGGCTGTAGCCCTTGGGCAACAAGCGGCTAAAAATCATGGAAAGCTGAGCGCCGCGCTTCCCCGCGACAGCATCAGCTACATCTACGATGACGACGGTCCAACTTGATCCGGAGTAATAGACGACCGCATCCACTCCCCGCTTCTCGTTGGGCGAAGTCTGATAGTCGTAAGCGCGCCGCCGGCTCCAGCCATCGCGGTCGGGCAGATCGTTGCTGACTTTGAGCGGCCACTTTGCGTCGGGCTTGTAAGCCTGCCAGGCCGCTGCTAATGCCTCGTCCTGGGTTTTAGCTTCCACATCGACGAGTGCAACCCAGGAGTCTCCCTCGGGCGCTTCGAGGATGGTCGCCGGTCCCTTGACGCGAATGGACCAATCTTTCGGCGCGATGAAGGCATTGCCGACCACGGTGGTCTTCGGGGTATCGGCGGAGAGCTTTTCAGGTGCTTGCGGGCTGGCCGCGTTGATGGCCGGCTGGGCTGATGCGCTTAGAGCTTGTTCGAGAAGCAGGGCGGAAGCGAAAACCAATAGAGAGCAGCCGAGGAGTTTTCTCATGGCGCGGAAATTCTATACCTGCGGTTAGCCGCCAAGGCAATTTTTTATTCAAGGAGAATCGCAGGCGAGGCTTGAACTCTGGATCGAAATAGGCCGTATTAGGGTATAGAATCTCGCTGGCAGCAGCACCGGAACTGATAAAACGTGTATCGGATACAACTGCTCCGTGACCGAAGACGGCCTCCAGAATGCCGCTGCAATCGGCGCCCACGCCGAGGTCGGTGCGAGCAACTCCCTGGTGCCGGGAGGCACCGGTGCGTATGCAGTGAAAGTTGGCATCGGCACGACGACCCCATCCAACATCCTCACCATCGCACAAGGCGTAGGCCATCCGGTTGCCGACGGCGGGGACACATCCAGCTCGCGCCGCTGGAAGACCAACATCCAAACCCTGCACGGCGCGCTCGCCAAAGTCGAGCAGCTGCGTGGCGTATCCTAGGACCTGAAGGCGAGCGGCAAACATGAAGTGGGCGTAATTGCCGAGGAAGTGGGCGCAGTGGTGCCGGAAGTGGTCAGCTATGAGGAGAACGGCAAGGATGCTCGCGGCGTGGACTACAGCCGGCTCACGGCGCTGCTGATCGAAGCCACGAAAGAACAACAACGCGAATTGGCCAAGGCTCTGCATCAGATCAAACAGCAGCAGAGTCTGCTTCGGGCGCAAAGCTCGACCATGCGGAATTTGCAGGCGGAGGTCCGCGAGACTCGCGAGAGCTTACGAAAAGTGAAAGCACAGGTGGCCGCTTCTACGCTCGCGGCAGTGGCGGCGAAGTAACCGCACCAAGTCAACCAGCACAGAGCCGCTCGGGTTGGTCACAGTATCCCACACACTGGAGAGTCGATAGAAACACAATTGCTAGAGATCGCAGAACCAAGGGGAACTCTTGTCATGAAGCACTGCCGGAGTCTCATAGAGTAGTTCGGTGTGCTGTTACTCCATCGCCGCAATTCCAATCCGGGCTGTTGTTGCCAATGAACAAGTTTCGAATCGGCTCCCGCCGCAAAGATATCGAGATCGGCTTAGAAAGCCTGGCGAGACAGTCTCGGTCTCGACGCTAGTTCTGCCGACGGCACGGGATCGCTTATTGTGGGCAGGTGACGGGCCACCCGGCAGTAATCCATTCAACAAAAGCTGGTTTGCAAACGGCTGGATGGGGATATTGGCGAAGTCACGCTCGACTGCGAATTCAATTTGTCAACCGGGTGTTTCTTCTGACACTTACGGTGCAAAAGCTTATTGGACCCAAACGGCCCCAGATTATTTTTCGGGGTCCTATATAAACCATTCAAAGAATGGCGGGGACGACGGGACTCGAACCCGCGGCCTCTGCCGTGACAGGGCAGCGTTCTAACCAACTGAACTACGTCCCCAACTTTGTTTTCATCGGGTGGGCTGGAAACCCCTGACTTTCCTGTCTTTTCTTACTGTCGATTGAGTCGCCCGTGACAACCGGTTCCACCCCCTATAACCGAATTCCGGGGTTTTATCGGCAGGAAACAGTAAGGAAGTACATCCCGACGAGTCCTGACTCGAAGCCCTACGACCCGGAGCATCTGTCCACGCCCCGCGTGTCGATTGTAACAGAGCATCGCTTGATCCGTCAGGCCCAGTCGCCCAAAAAACCGCCGGGAGCACACCGTCCGAATGATTGGCGTGCTGGCGTTGTTCTGGGTATGATTTCGAGTCTGAGAGACCCCGATGCCCAAACGAAAAATGACGTTAGATCCGCAGTTGGCAGCTGAAGCCAAGAGCATCGTCGCATTAGCGTTCCGCAATGGCCCGATCGAAGATATTCACGCTGGCAAAGATTGTCCTCCTTGTTCTGGAAAGCCCGAATACTCCCACATAACGCAAACCGAAATGAAGAAGATCGTGAAGAAGGCGGTGGACGCGGTCTACAAGTTGCTTTGGCTGAAACAGAACGATCCCGAGAAGTATGAGATGACGCTTGCGTTCGGGAACCGATACACGCGGTTTTGGGATGAACCGAAAACGGACGTTGGCTAGTTCTGGATGTACGACCAGCCGACCGCGAACGCAACCTCGGCGAATATGCCGCCGGCGATGGCAGATCAAGTACAGCAAGCCCGCGACTCTGGCCTGGAGACGCGGGGACGCTTCCGCAATCCGTTCCGCAATTTCAGATGTGCTTATACGGTTTCTCCGCAGGGGATTGCATCAAGCGGCGCACGCAGCCGATCAGTTTTCTCTTTCTTCTTGTAAGCGTTTGTGAACCGAACTCGGACCAGCCAGAAAATCAGCAATAGGAGTGGCAGGATACTCAGGAAAACAAGTACGCCTGTCTTTCGTAATAAAACTGGGAATCTTTCTTGCCGTGCCAGGAATATGGACGCTGCGGCGATAAACAGCGCAAAGCACATGCGCCAAAGATGCCGCGCGAGACGTGGTGTGCCAGAAATACCACGGCGTACCAGCATGCGAACGTCTCCTACGGTAGCAAGCACAGCCACGGAGCCCATGAAAAAGTAAGGCCCCGGGGGATATCCGTACTTTAGCCCGGTCGGATTATTCGCCGCTTCGAACCCGCAGGTCACCTCGACAGCTGCGACCGCCAACACAACCAGAAGCGCGCCCCAATCGAAAATGCCGGTGACCTCTTCCCTGCGCCTGGCGGTCATCCACGCCGTTGCCACCAGATAAAACGTTAGAGTGCCTCCCAGAATATTGCCTGGTTGGTGTTTCAGGATCGCCATATACGCCCCGCTAGCGGAGAGAATCAGCATTGATATGACAAATACGCTTCCAGCGAGGCCATGCCGGCGGGAACCTTTGCGCAGGAAGATCGCAACAAATCCAGAAAGCATTCCCAGTGTGCCGGACGCAATGTGAAGAAGTAGTATGGGCGAGAACGACATTTTTTCCTCCTTATATGCAGTTACCGAGCCGACAGCATAATCAGATCGGTCCTTGATAGCGGCGCAGCCGCGCCGCGGCGGCGAGGAATGCCGCGGCAAATCCCAGCCCGATCCACAGACCCGGACTGCTCAGGAAATTAAGCGGAGTGAGATGCATTCCTGGATGGATGGGGAAGTTGCCCTGCATGGAGGCGACAGCCGCAGACCCGCCGCTGAAGCGGTATTTCATCAGAGCCGTGAAGTACGAAGAATGGAAAGCGATTTTCTCGAAGATGTGGATCGCGAGCGGCGGTAAGACGGCCCAGAGAAATGGCATGCGGCGCGCCCAGGCTGAGACCAGCAGCAGCCAGGCATAGATGGGCGCATACCAGAGCATGTGCACGGTCACGAGGTGGTAAAGCAGCATCATCAAGGTCTGGTACAGCTCCAACTGCATCCACAGCGTCGCGACACTCAGACCGCTGGCCAGCAAGACCAGGCTGCTTAGCAGCAGCATGATCGACTGGGTGACAACCGTGATGACGAAAGCGATGATGGGTAGAGCCAGCAGCGGAATGCTCGCCTTCGCGAGCACAGTAGTGAGATCGGAAACCGGCAGCGACTTCCAGAAGAAAATGCTGCGATCGCGGCGCTCGCCATAGAGGGTGTCAAGAGAGTAGAAGAAGCTGACGATGAAGGCCGCCCCCATGATTAGACCCGCGGCGAAGTCATAGGGCTGGGCGAGCGCGCTGCGCTGGTGCGCCGGGTCAAGCGAAGAAAGCGTGCGCATGGTGTGCGGGAGATGGAACAGGACGAACCCAAAGCCGAGCAGAATGACTCCCGCGATGGCGAGCGGTGCGAGGTAAATGGAACGGTACTCCCAGAGCTCGCGGCGCACTGACCAATAAAAGGGCCGAGCTTCCGACAAGGTTGCGGGCGCGGTTACCCGCGAGCCAAGAGGCTCGGGCATAGCGTTGGATTGAGTATTCATCTGGCTGCTCCTTGTGNNGGCAACGAACAACTCGGCGATGCTGGGCGTCCGCACGTCGCCCAGCACGGCGAGTTGCTGACGAATGGCTTGATCGGTTTTCAAATCGAACTTCAAATCGAACAACAGAATGCTGCGGCCGAGCACCTGGCGCTGGTGAATCGGCTTGAACGCCCGCGCCGCGTCGACTTGCCCAGGATGCACCATCACTTCCAGATAGCGCGACTCGAATTCTTCCATGCTGCAATCGAGTACGATGCGCCCACGGTTGATGAACATGAGATCGGTGAGGACGTTCTGGACGTCCTCCACCTGATGTGTGGTCACGACGATGGTGCGGCTGCGATCGTAGTAGTCGTTCAGCAGCGAATCGTAGAACTGCTTGCGATACAGGATGTCGAGGCCCAGCGTGGGCTCGTCCAGCACCAGCAATTTCGCGTCAATGGCCATGATCAGGGCGAGGTGCAGCTGCACCACCATGCCCTTCGACAGTTCCCTGACCCTGCTGGCGTGGCGGATGTCGGTCTTGGCAAGAAAACCTTCCGCCTTCGCGCGGTCGAATCGCGGATGGATGCCGGCGACGTAGTCCAGCGCCTGCGAAACCCTGATCCACCGCGGCAGCACGGCTACATCTGCAATGAAGCAGACATCGCGCATGAGCTGATCGCGCTCCGTCCAGGGGTCGCGGCCGAGCACCTTCAGTTCTCCCTGATATGGGGTGAGGCCAAGAATCGCGTTGAGCGCGGTACTCTTGCCTGCGCCGTTGGGACCGATAAGTCCGAGGATGCGGCCCTCTTCGACGCGCAGGTTCACGCCATCGAGCGCGACCGTCGCGCCGAACACCTTACGGAGACCGCGTGCTTCTATCACTGTCATGGCTTCGGCTTCTCCTCCGCAGCTTGCTTCGACCGTCGGGTCGCGCCACCATCCAGCAGTTCTTCCGGTTTCAGGCCGAGCCGCTGAATGGTCGCGCGCACCCTGGGCCATTCTTCGGCAAGAAACTTCTGCCGCTCGCCCTGCAGCAGCAGATTGCGCGCGCCGGCGTTGATGAACATGCCCAGACCTCTCTTGCTCTCGACCAGTTGCTCGTCGACCAGTTGTTGATAGCCCTTCAGAACCGTGAGGTGATTGACCCGATATTCGGCCGCGACATTGCGCACAGAGGGCAGCGGATCGCCTTCTTTGAGCACGCCGTCCAGTATCATCGCGACCACGCGGTCGCGAAGCTGGCGGTAAATCGGCTGACTGTCATTCCACTCACGGTCCATCATGGTTTCCAGATTGCCTCAACAAAAAATACTTCTGCCGTCACTTTGTCCGCTGCAGGTCGATGTGCGCGTGCACCGGCTTGTCCCCCGGCTGCATGTACGTCCAGTCTTCGGTGTGATGGTTCTCATCGATCGCGGTGAAGACTGCATGGTCCATGTGTCCGTACTGGGTACCACCGGCAACGTCGAGAAAATCGAACTCCACCGTCTTTCCGTCCGGCGACATCTTGCCTACCATGCGAGGACGGTTTCCCGCGTCACAATAATGCGTCAGGAGCAAGCGGTCCCCGTCCAGATAAAGCATGGTGATCGGATCGTCAGGTCTTCCAGCTCCCGTCATCTCATGCATGATCGCGTTGCCCATGGAAGTCACGCGAAGCGTTGCCTGCGTGAGCTTGCCTTCTATGTCGGCTTGCGGCGGAAGGGTTGTCACGCGGCCTTCCCACGAACCCGCCAGAGTTTTCAGTTTGTCGAAAGACTTTTGCGCGTCAGACTGCGCGAAAGCCACGGTGGAGAGTGCTATCAGAACCACGGCCAGCAAAAAACGATGCGATTTCATGTTTCATTCTCCTTCAAGCTTCTTTACCTTCTGTAGGGCCTTCCCTCGCGTATTCAGTCGCGAGCAACCAGCTCTAGTAGACCTCTGCATGTTGTATACTGTTATAGTTAACTATATCACTAGCAAACATGTCAAGCTTTTTCTTTAATCTTTCTTGCCAGCGGTGCCGCCCGCCATCGCGTCGAACCAGTGCTCTTCGCGGTGTCGCGTTTGTAAGTCGCGTGTGTAAGATGAAAACAATTCGTGCAGCTCCTGGAAAACATTCCGCTCGCCCCATTGACCACCATTCGGATCGGTGGTCCCGCGAGGTATTTCGTCGAAGCCAAAGGCGTTGCAGAAGTACAGGAGGCGGTCAGCTTCGCGCGCTCGCGCGATCTGCCTCTCTTTATTCTTGGCGGCGGCAGCAACCTGGTCGTGGCCGATGCCGGCTGGCCCGGCCTGGCGCTGAAGATCGCTGTGGAGGGCATCGATCAGCGCCCCGGGCACGATGAAGATGGCAACGTTATCTTCGACATTGGCGCGGGCGTAGCCTGGGATAAATTCGTCTATCGAGCGGTCATGGCACGCTGCGCCGGGGTCGAATGCCTGAGCGGCATCCCGGGTAGCGTGGGCGGTACACCGGTGCAGAACGTCGGCGCCTACGGACAAGACGTGGGCGAAACCATCGTTTCGGTTCAGGTGCTCGACTTAAAAGATGGACAGGTACGCGAACTTTGCCGCGACGCCTGCGGGTTCGGCTACCGCTCCAGCATTTTCAATACCAGCGAGAGTGGACGCTTTATCGTTCTCCGCGTAAGCTACGCCCTCACCCCAGAGGGCAAGCCGCGCCTGGCTTATGCCGACCTGAAACGCCACTTTGCGGGCCGCGAAACCATGCCCGATCTCGCGGAGACGCGTGAGGCCGTGCGCCACATCCGAGCCTTGAAAGGCATGCTGATTGTGGCCGGAGATGCGGATTGCCTGAGTGCGGGGTCGTTCTTCAAGAATCCCGTTCTGTCCGAAGCCCAGCATGAAGATCTCAAGCAGCGCGCCGCCGCACGAGGTCTAACCGTGCCCAGCTATCCTGCACTCGTAACCCACAAGAAAGTTTCGGCGGCCTGGCTGGTCGAGCGTTCTGGATTCACCAAGGGCTATGGCTTCGGCCACGCCGGCATTTCGAGCAAGCATGCGCTTGCCATCGTGAATCGCGGCGGAGCTACCGCCGCCGAGGTGATCGCTCTGAAGGAACAAATTCAGCATCGCGTAGAAGAAATCTGGGGCGTCCATCTGGAACCGGAACCGGTGATGGTCGGCTTCTAGGCTTCTGGGCTCTGTATTACCTTCCTCCGCAAGTTAAGTCTCCTGCGACCGTTCTTCCGAAGATTCTGGGCTCCCGAATAAATTCCTGAACAAGCCCGACCCTTCGGTGGTCTTTATGAATGAGGACGCGCAATTGGTGGCGGAAGGGGCAATCCTGAACGAGGCTGCAACGGTGGTGCGTAGTCCAGACCGCAGTGAAGACGCAGAACTCGAATCTCTCGTTCGGCAGCACTCACGTATGGTTTACCGCATCGCCTATGCCGTGCTCAGAAGCCACCACGATGCCGAGGACGCCGCACAGGAAACATTTCTCCGCGTGTTGCGCTACCGCCACAAGCTGGCAAATGTAGAAAACGGCAAGACGTGGCTGGCGCGCATCGCCTGGCGAGTAGCGGTTGACCGCAGCCAGCAGCGCGGCCGCAGACGGGAGATCGCGCTCGATGATCCTGAGAAGCCCGTGGGAGAAACTGCATCCTCAGAGTTCCCGGCACATGAGGTGGTGCACGGCTCGCAGGTCGGCGAGTTGCTGGAAAAATTAATTGCTACGCTGCCGGAGAAGCTGCGCGAGCCCCTCATTCTATCGACGCTGAAAGAAATGTCTCCCCTTGAAGTGGCTGCGACATTGGGGATGAACGAAGCGGCTGTGCGGTCGCGAGTGTTTCGAGCAAGACAAATTCTGCGGGAGAAGCTGGCCGGCAGCGTGACGAAGAAGCAACGGTGATGAAAATGGATATGGATGATGACGATTTCACAGCTGAACAACACGATAAGGATAACGACCAGGAGAAGGACCCCAGGCAGGAATACGAGAGATGGCAGGGCCTGGAGAGCGATGCGCTCGATCTTGAACTCGATAAAGCGCTGGCACAGTATTCGGCGGTCGAGCCGAGGACGGGGCTGGAAGATCGCGTCCTGGCGAATCTGCGGGCCGAGCAGACGCTTGCGCCGGCTCGCGTATGGTGGCGGTGGACTGCGGTTGCCGCCCTGGCGGCTCTGTTGCTGGTGGCTTTGACATTCTTGTGGAGATCAGGAGAACGACGTAATTACAGAGACAATGTCGCCCGCGATCCTTTTCCTGCTCCTGCGCGCACAACGCCAGACAGATCTAGTAACGGAACCCAGATGGCAACACATCGCGGAGGCGACGAGAACCGAGCCACGCATCCGGTGTCCGCCAGAAAGCCCAGAACAAACATCCCGCGTGCCGCGCCGGCCCTCGTGGCTTCCGGGCCAAAGTTGGATCAGTTTCCTTCGCCGCAGCCTCTGAGCGAGCAGGAAAAGATTCTTGCAAGCTACGTAACGAAGTATCCGAAGAACGCGGCCCTGATCGCACGGGCGCGGGCTGAGGCGCTGCGGCAGGACCTCGCCGAGGAAATGAAGGACGCAGCGGCCACCAAGGATTCTCAACAATAGGAACGCACATAAATCATAAATAAGGAGAAATGAATCAATGTTCAAGAAAACAGCGGCAACGGCAGCGTTGATTTTCGCCCTAATGGTTGGGGGCGGAGTCTGGAAAGCGGCGGCGCAACAACCTGAGGCTGAGAATGCGCAGAAAGCCGAAAAACCTTTGAACGCGTACCGGCTCGATTTTTCGGTCAATGAAATGGAAGACGGGAAAAAGATAAACACCCGACAATACTCAATGAACCTGAACTCTGACGGCAGCAACGAACTTAAAATCGGAACTCGCGTCCCGGTCGAATCAAAACAGGGCGAGTTTCAGTACATTGATGTGGGAACCAGCATTTGGAGCAGAATTGAGGAGCGCAACGGAGCCATCGATCTGTCGGTGCGCGCCGAGATCAGCAATTTCGCGAATCCCGAACAGACTCCGGGGCACGATATGTTTCCGCTATTGCGGCAGTTGAAGATCAGTGCCGGGACCCTGGCATTGCTGGGTAAGCCGATGCTGGTCGGCAGCGTTGACGATCCAAATTCCAAGCGGCAGTTCCAGCTTGAAGTGACGGTGACGAAATTGAAGTAGACTGCGCGGGCCGGGGTGGGAAGGGTATCGTTGCTCTCACCGCAGCAATACTTGCGGCGCCGCCCCGGTTCGCGACCCGGCTTTGTGAACTATGACCCCGCTTTTGGGTGCGGGTGCAGCGATCCGGCCCCGACGGCGCCTCAAACTATTCATCGGCAAGTTTTGCCGCCTCTTTAAATATTGCTACGAACATTTCGCGCGTCAGCACGCCGGTCTGCGTGTTCTGATTCGATGGATGGTAAGAGGCCAGTAACACCTTACCATCGAGTAACCGGTAACTGGCGCCATGTTTAAAGAGATAAGTCTTGAAGGGATAAGTCTTGGAGAGATATTTCTCTCGGTTGAGCAGCGGGCCTCGCCGTTTCAGATAGTTCAGATACGCGTCGAAGCCAATCTTACCTAGCGCCACCACGACCTTGACGTTTTCTAATCCTGCAATTTCCCGATCGAGAAATTGGGAGCACTCCGCGAGTTCCCCCGGCGTTGGCTTGTTGGCGGGCGGAGCGCAGCGGACCGCGGCGGTGATGTACAGATCTTTCAGCTTGAGCCCATCATTGCGGTCGGTGGCGTTGGGCTGGCTGGCGAATCCAGTTTCATACAGCACCGGGAACATGAACTTGCCGGAGGCATCGCCAGTGAACGGGCGTCCGGTGCGGTTGGAGCCATGCGCACCTGGGGCCAGACCCATGATCAGCACGCGCGCCTCGGGATCTCCGAACCCAGGCACCGGCTTGCCCCAGTACTCACAGTCACGGTAAGCGCGGCGCTTCTCGCGGGCAACTTGTTCGCGATACGCAACCAGCCGGGGACAGCGGGTGCAGGCGATCACTTCGCGGTTCAGGACGGTTAGCCATTGGGGCATTGGCTGTAGATTTCTTTTCGGTATGTGTTGGCTTCGCTTGATTCTTTGGAGCTTATCGAATCTCCGATGGAGAAGGGAAATCCTAATTGCTGTAAGTGCGATGTAAGACATATTAATGTGCGCCTTAGTACGGTATCGAGGGTATGGCGCTTTGCGAACTTGGCGACTACCTTGAGATTACCCTTCCTCGTAGCCGCCGTCGAGCTGGACACATGGCCCGCCAGCAGCCTGCCAAGGGCGAATTGGGCTGGCGCATGGGACAGAAGATTCTCATTGTCGATGACAACTCCATGATCCGCTCTTCCCTGCGATCGTGGATCGAAGGAAACGCGGATTGGCGGGTATGTGGCGAGGCCGAGAATGGGCAGATAGCGGTCGAGAAAGTCGAAACAATGCGTCCCGATATCGTCATACTGGATTTGCAAATGCCCGTTATGAACGGGCTGGAGGCCGCACGCCAGATAAGCCATGTCGCTCCCAACACTGCCATGGTGATGTTCACCATGCATCCCTCTACGGAGTTGTTGAAGGTGGCTCAGACAGTCGGAGTTAGAGAAGTTGTTTCAAAGGCCGATCAACTCTCGGGTCCTTTGCTGGTTGCGTTGAAGCAGATTTGCGCCTGACTTTGCGCCCCTCGCTGCCGGGATCGGGAAACTACACCTGGAACGCAAGGCTGAGCTGGTCAGCCCGTTTGACGCTACTCCCCTCCCGTCTTTACACTCAAGTTAAGGCCGTATGAATTCGGTCCGGTTCCGTTTGCTCGACGGAGCCGCCGCATGCAGCGGTTGGTGAAAGGCGAAACGTGAGTCCCACAGAAACTACCGACGCGGCCAAGCTCGACGCAACGAAGACGGAAACGAACAAGCCCGATTTGAATAAGAAAAATATCAAGCGGGAGATTTCGGTCGAGATCCCGGCCGCTGATGTTACCCGCGAGACCGAGTTGCAGATCCAGCGCTACCAGAAGAGTGCGCGGCTGCCGGGCTTTCGCGCCGGACACGTGCCGGCGTCCATCATTCGCCAGCGCTTCGGCGATGGTCTCAAGAACGATGTGATCGAAGCTTTGGCGCCCCGCTATTTCCGCAAGGAAGCGGAGAAGCAGGGCCTCATCCCGGTTTCGCAGCCGCGCATTACCGATCTGCATTTCCATGACGGCGAGCCGCTGCGCTTCAAGGCCAGTTTCGAAGTCCTTCCCGAAATTCAGGTCGAAGGCTACAAGGATCTCCGCGCCGACAAGCCGGAGATTGCCATCACTGACGAAGAAGTGGAACAGGCGCTCTCCAACTTGCGAGAGCAGCAAGCCACCTACGCCGACGTGGAAGGCCGCGCCCTGGCGCAAGGCGACTTCGCCCAGGCCTCCATGGACGGACGTCCCAAAGATGGCAAAGACGTGAAAGAAGCCGCCGCCAACCCCGTACACATGGACGATGTGCTCATCGAAATGGGCGGCAAGAATACGGTGGCGGAGTTTACTCAGAACCTTGTCGGCGCATCCGCGGGCGAGGAGCGCACTTTCGATGTGAGCTATCCCGAAGACACTGCCGACAAGCGTCTGGCGGGCAAGACGTTTGTGTATACGGTGAAGGTGAATGGAATTAAACAGAAGAGCCTTCCCGAGCTCAACGACGAATTCGCCAAGGAGCTGGGAGAGTTCGACAGCCTGGACGCGGTGCGCAAGCAGATCCGCGAGAATATGGAAGCGGAAAAGCGCCACACGGTCGAGCATGCCGCGAAAGACAAACTGGTGGCCGAACTGGTCAAGCGCAATGATTTTGAGGTGCCGGAATCTTTGATCGACCGCCAGATCGATTTGCGGCTGGAGCGCGGCCTGCGGGCGCTGGCAGCGCAAGGCATGAAGATGGAAGACTTGAAGAAGATGGACCTGCCCCGGCTGCGAGCCGGCCAGCGGGACCAGGCGGTCAACGATGTGAAGTCTTCTTTGCTGCTCGAACGCATTGCGGATTTGGAAAAAATCGAAGTCGGCGACGAAGAAGTGAACCGGGAATTGGAAGCTCTGGCAAAACAGTCGAAACAAACGTCGGAAGCGGTGCGAGCGCGTTTGACAGAGGATGGGGGCCTCGATAGAATCCGAATGAGAATCCGCAGCGAGAAGACCCTCGATTTTCTTTATCACCAGTCCGCGTAGTGATTGAGTAAAGACGCGGACCACTTTGAACCCTCCCCGAACACGTAAACGTTAATTCGGGGCGGAGTGTGGCAGGTCCGGTGACAGGTCCGGTAGACAATGAAACCAAATGATCCGCAAATGATGTTAGTACCGATGGTGATTGAGCAGACCGGGCGGGGCGAACGCGCCTACGATATTTATTCCCGGCTGCTGAAAGACCACATCATTTTTATAGGCACGCCGATTGACGACAACATTGCCAACCTGGTCATCGCCCAGATGCTGTTCCTGG
>PLUI01000214.1:5235-5442 GCA_003164855.1 Acidobacteriaceae bacterium | reverse complement strand
CGCGGGGCGGGAATGGGTTTGGTTATGATCCGCTGTTTTATTTTCCGGAGATTGGGAAGACGTTTGCGGAGCTAACGGCGGAAGAAAAGGCGCAGTACAGTCACCGCGGTGCGGCGTTCCGGGAGTTGTTGGAATGGCGTGCTTCGGCGTCGACCGCGTGACGAAAGACCGTCGAGCTGCGCTCGGCCGGACAGCCGAGGGCGGCTG
>PLUI01000214.1:0-5193 GCA_003164855.1 Acidobacteriaceae bacterium | reverse complement strand
AAGCCAGGCGCGAGGCAGGGCGTGGCGCCGTTGCGCGCGGGACAGGGTACATCGTTTCTTTTGCGCCGCTTGCATTCGCTTTCGGGGATCGTTCCCGTCGGCGCTTTTCTTCTCGAACATATTCTGGTTTCTAATTCCACCGCCATCAGCGGGCCTGACGCTTACGCGAAACAGGTCGCGTTTCTCGGCGGGTTGCCGCTGGTATTTTTTCTTGAGCTGTTTGGGATCTGGCTGCCGATCGCGTTTCACGGGCTCTACGGGTTTTACATCTGGTACCGGGGCGACGGGAATACGATGGAATATCCGTGGAGCGGAAATTGGATGTACACGCTGCAGCGCTGGACGGGCGGCGTCGTATTCTTCTACATCGTTTGGCATACGTACACGATGAGGTTTACCGGCACCGACCTGCACGCCTTTCCTAATGCTTCGTTTGGCAAGGTGCAGGCGGAATTGATGAATCCGCTGCTGCTGGTGTTTTATGTGGTGGGTCTGATCGCTGCGTGCTGGCACTTTGCTTANNGCAAAGTGGGGGATCACTTCCGGCGAGAAGGCGCGGCAGAGATTTCTACCCGTGTGCCTGGGGCTGTTTGCGGTGATGACCATAGTCGGCCTGGTGAGTTTGTATACGTTCCGGGAACGGTTTCCACAACCGACGCCGGACCCGGGGTCGTCGGCGATGCAAACCACTCACGCGACCAGCCCGAACACAGCTAACGGAAAGCCGGTGGAGTGAAGATGGCAGCTCCGANNTCGCACTCGGTGTGCGCGCAGGGCGGGATTAACGCGGCCAAGAATCTGAAGGGCGAAGGCGATTCCACGTGGATCCATTTTGACGACACGGTTTACGGCGGAGATTTCCTGGCGAACCAGCCGCCGGTAAAGGATATGTGCGAGGCGGCGCCGGGGATCATCGATCTGCTCGATCGCATGGGCGTTCCCTTCAACCGCACGCCTGAGGGGTTGCTGGATTTTCGACGTTTCGGCGGAACTTTGTACAACCGCACGGCGTTCGCCGGAGCTACTACCGGGCAACAACTTCTTTATGCGCTCGATGAGCAGGTGCGGCGTTACGAAGCGGAAGGCAAGGTAAAGAAGTACGAGCACTGGGAGTTTCTCTCGGCGGTGCTCGATGGAAACCGCGTGTGCCGCGGCATCTGCGCCATGGATTTGCGCAGCATGGAAGTCCGGACCTTTCCGGCCGACGCCATCATCATCGCTACTGGCGGCAACGGCGCGATTTTTGGCAAGTCGACGAATTCGGTGGTGTGTACGGGATCGGCGCAGTCAGCGCTTTATCAGCAAGGATGTTTTTACGCGAACGGCGAGTTCATTCAGGTGCATCCCACTTGCATCCCCGGCAACGACAAGCTGCGGTTGATGTCGGAATCGGCGCGCGGCGAGGGTGGACGCGTGTGGGTTCCGAAGAAGCCCGGCGACAATCGCGATCCGAAGACGATCCCAGAGAAAGAACGCTGGTATTTTCTCGAAGAGTGGTATCCCAAGTACGGCAACCTGGTTCCGCGCGACATTGCTACGCGCGCCATCTTTAAGGTGGTGTTCGAGCAGAACCTCGGCATTGACGGCAAGCCGATGGTTTATCTCGACCTCACCCACATCGACCGCAAGATTCTCGACCGCAAGCTGGAAGGNNGGCGGGTGAGTGCGAGTATCAATATCACGGGGCGAACCGGCTGGGCGCGAACTCGCTGGTGTCGTGCATCTATGGTGGAGGCATCGCCGGACCGAACGCGGTGAAGTATGCGCGCGGGCTGCAGGCGCTGACTGATGGCAATGGAGTTTTCGAAGCCGAAAAGAAAAAGCAGGAAGAGAGCAATTCCCTGCTCATGAACAACGCGGGGACGGAGAATCCGTTCCGGTTGTGGCAGGAGCTGGGCGAGTTGATGACGAAGGACTGTACGGTTATCCGCTACAACAAGAATCTGGTGCAGACGGACGCGAAGCTGGTCGAGATGCTGGAACGCTTCCGCAAAGTGAATCTGAGCGACCGGACGCAGTGGGCGAATACCAGCGTGGTGTTTACGCGGCAGCTTTATAACATGCTGCAGTTGGCGAGAGTGATTGCGCAGGGCGCGCGCCTGCGGGACGAATCGCGCGGGGCGCATTACAAGCCGGACTTTCCCGACCGTGACGACAAGAATTTCCTGAAAACGACGAAGGCATATTTCGCGCCGGATGCGGACGAGCCGAAGTTTGAGTTCGAGCCGGTGGATACGTCGCTGATCCCGCCGCGGGCGAGGAAGTATGACGCGGTGAAGTGATTGCTATGTTTGACGAGATTCCAAAGCCGAGTAAGGCGCTCGCTGCACGCACGCGGGCGTGGTTGGGAATCGGAGTTGCGGTAGTGTGGCTTTTGGTCGGCGCGGGCGAAGTCGCACGGCACAGTGATATCTGGTGGCTAATGATAGCGGTGTGGGCGTTTATCCTGTTGGTTTGGATCAGGCGGCTCGCCGGTTCCTGGCAAGACGATGGTCAAGAAAAACAAACTGAGAAACTGAATGGCTGACAAATCTGTCATCATAAAGATCAAGCGCCAGAACACTCCTACTTCCAAGTCGTACTGGGAGGAGTTCGAACTCGCCTGGCATCCGGGCATGAACGTGATTTCCTCGCTGATGGAGATTGCCGCCAATCCTGTTACTCGCGAGGGCAAAGCGACTACGCCCATCACTTACGATTCGAATTGTCTGGAGGAAGTTTGCGGGTCGTGCGCCATGCTCATCAATGGGCGGGCGCGCATGGCTTGCTCGGCGTTGATTGACAATCTCGAGCAGCCGGTGCGGCTGGAGCCGTTTTCCAAGTTTCCGATCGTGCGCGATCTGGCTACGGACCGCAGCGTGATCTTTGAGAATCTGAAGATCGTCAAGGCCTGGGTGCCCATCGACGGCACCTACGACCTCGGTCCTGGCCCGCGCATGACGGCCGAAGAGCAGGAACAGGCTTATCCTCTTTCCCGCTGCATCTCCTGCACGTGCTGCATGGAGGCTTGTCCGCAGTTCAATGAAGAGACGGGGTTCGTGGGCGCGGCGACCATTGCGCAGGTGCGGCTGTTTAATACGCATCCCACGGGGCAGGCGCTCAAGCGCGAGCGGCTGGCGGCGCTGATGGGCGATGGCGGCATACAGGAATGCGGCTACGCGCAGAACTGCGTCGAGGTATGCCCCAAAGATATTCCTCTAACCAAGGCTATTTCTGAAGTTGGTGGCGAAGTGATGAAACAGGCCATCGGCGACCTGTTCCGGCGCTGACCGGATTGTAGGTCAAAAGCGCAAAAAGCCTGTCCTGCAATGGTTTTGACGGACTTGCCGCTTTCCGGTGATGATTTATGTCACTTCCGCCACAACTGGGGGCACCCACGCTGTATCTAATGAACGCTAACTGATTGCTGTATTGGCAGATGAGTCAGGCGTAATCCCGCAGCGGGGATGGCGTTCGGCGTGCTCCATTTCCAGTGCAAGAGTTGCGAAGGCCCGGGGAGTAACCGGAGGGTAACCAGCATTTGGGTACAGCCCCGGATAACGCCCGTAACGGCCATTGTTCTACGGGACCGTTGGACCACTTGACAGCATGGCATAGAATGACCGGACGGTTGCAAGTGAAGCCGTGCAGAAGGCTACGAGACTAATTCTTGAAATTAAAGTTACAGCGCCACTTGATGTTGCTTTCGCTGCTCACGTGTTTGTGTGGCCCGTTGTTTGCGGCGACCACTACCGCGGCGGTGCACAAGCGCGTCCACCATTTTCGGCGGCCGCGGCTGCACTGGACGTTGTGGAATCCGATGTTCCGTCCTTCGCACGAATCTCTGTTGTTGCAGAATGCGGAAGTTGATCGGCTGGAATTGCCGCGCATACAGGATGACGACGAACTGGAAGCACTGAAGGCGAGCGGCGCGCTGCAGCCTATTATTGCGGGTGAGTCACTGCGATTCGATCCGCGGCTTGATCCCTCGCGGCGGTACTGCCGTCCCTGGACGCGCGATTTTGTTCAGGATATTTCCCAAGCTTACTACAATCGATTTCATCAGCAGATTCAAGTGAACTCCGCGGTGCGCACGGTGAAGGTGCAGAAGAAATTGCGGCGGCACAATCGCAATGCGGCGCCGTATGAGGGCGATACAGCTTCGTCCCATCTTGCCGGCCTCACGGTGGACCTGCAGCGCCGCGGCATGACGCAGGAACAGATTCACTGGATGGAGCACTACCTGTTTTACATGAAGGCGCTCGGGCTGGTTGAGCCCGAAGAAGAGCGCCACCAGTGGGTCTTCCACATTATGGTTTCCGGGCGTTATGCGGATTGGCGCGAGACGCAGGATATCGTTCCCATGGAACGACCGGAGCGACCGGAGCCGGCGACGGTTACGGCCGATGCCGCGGCAGCGAACTAAAGCTTCATACCGTGTACCTCATACCGTGTACTGCGATTCGCCGTTGCCGAACGACCAGTTCTCCCACGCGACTTCCACCAGACTGATCATCAAATCCTGCGGGCGCAGGCCGGGATTCTCCGCCAGGATTTGGCTCATGCGTTGATAGAGCTTCCGCTTCTGCGCGGGCTTGCGTCCGATGGAAAGAGTGATCTGCACCAGGACAATGCCGTCGCTGCGTTCGATCCCCAAATACGACGGATCATAAAATAATGCGCTGGCGGAATGTTCGGTAACAACTTGAAAACGATCTTGCGGCGGAATGTCGATCGCCTCTACCAGCGCGCGCTGCACTCCATCGGCCAGAGCTTTTTTGTACGCTTCGGTCTTGCCTTCGCGTAGGGAAATTCGAACCAGCGGCATCCCGCCTCCTTTTGATCGAGCACAAAAGTTTCCTTTCAATGGATGCTTTCGGAGTTCAGGGCGATTCATGGACAGGGTTAGGCGACGTGCTCTAATAGGCCATGATCGTTTTAATGGCGGGGCTTCCAGGCACGGGTAAAACTACGCTGGCTCGCGAAGTGGCCGCCCGCACCGCGGGGCGCGTGCTCAGCAAAGATGAGATCCGGCACGCGCTTTTCCTGGTGGACGAGATTGAATACTCGCCGCGGCAGGATGATTTTTGTTTGGAAGTGATGCTGGGGACGGCAGGATATTTGTTGGAGAGAGATCGATCGCGTTTTGTTTTTCTCGACGGACGGCCTTTCTCGCGACGCTACCAGATCGACAATGTATTGAATACGGCCGCT
>PLUI01000043.1 GCA_003164855.1 Acidobacteriaceae bacterium | reverse complement strand
AACCGGGTCGAGAAGCTTCCTCGGCAGCGGGCGGCATGCTGGTCGATTGCAGCCTCGAAACTCCTGCCGCCTTTCAACCGCTGGCCACGGCCAGTGCGCGCATGTACCAGGAGTTCGTGTATGAATTGCAGGTCGAGTCGGGACTTTACGTCGACCTGCGCGATCAGGGCACAATTGTTTTTCCTCCGGCTGAACACGTCTACGAGCGGTCCGGATTCAAGTTGGAGACCTTGCTTCCCGCCCCTCTGGCCAAACTCGAGCCGGCGCTTGCGGAGACAAATCGTCCCGCGTTTTATTTGAAGGAGCGTAGCGTCGATCCCCGCGGACTTACCGCGGCCGCACTCCAGGCAGCCAGGAAACGCGGCGTGGATGTTTCATCCGGCGAAACCGTCACCTNNGGACGGTCGAGTGCAGGGAGTCGTGACCAACAAAACTTCCTTCCTCGCGCCCAAGGTCGTGAACTGCGCCGGCGCGTGGTCGGGGCAAATTCCCCCCTGCGCTTTTCCCACTCGGCCGGTAAAAGGACAGATGTTATGCCTGGCTTCGCCCTCTCGCACTCTGTTGAAGCATGTGATCCGTTCGCCAGAAATCTACCTCATTCCACGCAGCGATGGCCGCATCCTAGTTGGAACCACGCTAGAAGAAGCCGGATACGACAAACGCACCGATGTTGACACCATTCAGCGCCTGCACCGCGACGCAATCGGCCTGGTTCCGGAACTACGTAATGCCAAAATCCTCGAAGACTGGGCCGGGTTGCGGCCCGGAACTCCCGATGCCCTGCCCATTCTCGGCGAAACCGCCACGCCCGGCTACTACGTTGCCACCGGCCATTTTCGCGACGGCATTCTTCTTGCCCCCATCACCGCGCGTCTAATGGCGCAGGTTGTCGAGGGATTCAGTACCGATCACGATCTCGCTAGCTTTTCGCCGGCAAGGTTTCAGCAATAACACCCCACCGATCAAGAACAATCCTTTCCCAATCGCTTCGGGTATACTGAACCGTTTCGGCAACCGCATCAATCAATACTGTTGTGTTCTCGCACGCGAAAGGATCAACTTATGGCTTCCCCCGCAGTCGATTTTGCCCGCAATAATCAGCAGCGTTTTCTGAGCGAACTAAAAGATCTTCTTCGTATTCCCAGCGTCAGCACGCTCGAAGAACATAAGCCCGACGTTAAAAAAGCCGCCGACTTCGTGGCCAGTGAATTGCGCCGCATCGGCATGGAGAACGTCGAGGTCATTCCTACCAAGGGACATCCGCTCCTCTACGCCGACTGGCTGCATGCGCAAGGCAAGCCAACCGTGCTCTGCTACGCGCACTACGATGTGCAACCGCCCGACCCCCTCGATGAATGGAAGACTCCTCCCTTTGAGCCCACGGAACGCAACAACAACATCTATGCGCGAGGCGCGGTCGACGACAAAGGCCAGCTCTGGATGGAAGTGAAGGCCCTCGAATCGCTGATGAAGTCGGGTAACGGCAAACTGCCGATCAACGTGAAAGTTATTTTCGAAGGCGAAGAAGAAGTTGGTGGCGAGTCCATCGCCGAATATGTCCGCAAGCAGAAAGCCAGGCTGAAGGCTGATTTTGCCCTGGTCTGCGACACCGAGCTCTTCGCTCCCAACCTCCCCACGCTCTGTGTAGGCCTGCGCGGCCTGGTCTATACCGAAATCGAAGCCTACGGCGCCAAGGTCGATCTGCACTCCGGCGTGTACGGCGGCGCGGCTCCGAATCCATTTTTTGCGCTCATTGAGATCATCAGCAGGTTGAAAGATTCGAAAGGTCACGTGCTCATCCCGGGCTTCTACAAGAGTGTCAAAGCTCCCAGCAAAGACGAACTCAAAGCCTGGAAACGCTTGCCCTTCAACGAGGAGACGTACCGTAAAACGGAAGTCGGTTCCAAAGTCCTCACCGGTGAACCTGGCTACTCAGTTCTGTATCGCACCTGGGCGCGGCCCACGCTTGAAGTTCACGGCATGCCCGGCGGATTCACGGCAGCCGGCGCCAAGACCGTAATCCCCGCCAAAGCCGCCGCCAAGGTTTCCATGCGACTCGTGCCCAACCAGGATCCCGACGACATCCTGAAGCGCTACACGAACTTCGTGAAAAAGCTCACGCCCAAGGGCATCGAGACCAAGATCAAAGTACACAGTAAAGGTCCCGCCTCCGTGGTCGGTACCGATAATCCATACATCAAGGCCGCGACCGAAGCACTGCACGATACCTTCAAAAAAGAAACTGTGTTCATCCGCAGCGGCGGATCGATTCCTATCGTCAACGATTTCTACCAAGGTTTAAAAATTCCCACCGTAATGATGGGCTTCGGCCTGCCCGACGACAACCTGCACGCCCCCAACGAAAAGTTCCACATCCCAAATTTCCACCATGGCATCGAGACCATCTGCCTGTTCTTCGAAAAGCTGGGAGAAAAGTAAGAGTCGGGAACAAAGGAAAAACTTTGTGGGGACAGCCGCCTCCGGCTGTCCCTCCGAGCGAAGCGAGCCAGGCTCACCTAAGATCAAGACTATTTCTGCGCCGGGTCCGCGATCTCTTTCTGGTACGCTGCGGCCAGCGTACCCTTGCTCTTGGCGATCGGGAGCAGAGTGGGGTAGAACTGGACGAACGTGGTATCCACGGCTGCATGAGCGGCGTGGCAGCTATAGCAGTCGGCGGACGTGGGGATCATCTTCGCTGTCTTTCCGTCGTCGAAGCCAAAGAAGGCCCACTTCCCCGGAAAACGCGCTTCGTCCTTTACATGTACCTCCACTGCCATGACCTCGGTACTCTGATAGTTCCCTTTCTGGTTGATCGAACCCCTACCTTCAGCACCGCGACCCTCAAGAACGAGAACGGTTTTATCCGGCCAAGTGCCCGTCTTCACGAATGCCTTGTATGCCTCGGGATTCACGAACACGTTGTCGAACATGTGGTGTCCCATCTGCATCGCCGGGTTGTAGCTCATGTCGAAACCTGTCGTCAGGTACACCCACTCCCGGTAGTGTTCGGGAAGCTTAAGTTGGGCGTCACCGGTATATTCCGTGGCTGAACTCGGCGATGTTGCGTATTGGCAAAATGCGGCCAATGACACAAAAACCATCAGACCGAGCAATAGAGTTCTTGTTTTGCTGTTCATGAGGACTAGTATCGGGCTGCGCTCCTCTGAAGGCCAGACCGCCCACTGCACGCTCCCGTCGATTCGCTGCATGGTTGACCTATCCGGCAGCTTCGTAGGGTACGATTCTCCATATGCACCCGACCCGTACTCATTCCGAGCCCTCACCACGCATCTGGATTGCAGCGATCTGGTCTGGTGTCGGGCTGTTCGATGCGAGCCAGACCGTATTCGTCATGCGTGCGGAGGGCATGCACCACGCCTGGGCCCGCCTGTTCGTGACCCTGCTCCTTTCATGGCTGCCGTGGGCGTTGGCAACCCCGCTCGTTCTGCGCCTCGGCCGCCAATACCCCCCGGCACAGTGGAGACGGTTCTCCACATGGGCCGCACACTTCTCGGCCTGCGCTTCCATCGGTCTGGTTTACGCTGCGTGGACCGCTTCTCTCGAAGAGTTACTCAATCCCTGGGCCATGGTCCCACGTCCAGAGCCGTTCGCGGATCTTTGGCTGCACAAGTTCTACAGCGGACTTCTTTCGTACTTAATCCTTTACGGCGTCATCCTCATGGTCAGCTACATGCTGGACTCCCGAGAGCGCCTGGTTCTTCAGCAAGCCGAGACCGCGCGCCTCAATGAGCAACTCTCGAAGGCGCAGCTCAGCGCCCTTCGAAAGCAAATCGAGCCACACTTTTTGTTCAACACGCTCAATGCCATTGCCGGCCTCGTGCGCGAGAATAAAAACGATGAGGCCGTGACCATGATTGCCGGCCTGAGCGACTTTCTTCGCCGGGTCTTGGAAGACTCCGACCGGCAACAAGTGACTCTGGCCGAGGAATTGGAGTTTGCCCAAAAGTATCTGGACATCCAGAAGGTGCGCTTTGCCGGGCGCCTAAGGGTCGGCGTCAGTGTCCCTGAGGAACTGTTCCCCGCTCAGGTTCCCACCCTGATTCTGCAGCCTATGGTCGAGAACGCGATTAAGCACGGCATTGCGAAACGAGTGCAGGGCGGAGCCATCCAGATTGCCGCCTCGCGCTCCAACGGCAGGCTCACCATCAGCGTCTATAACGATGGTCCCGGCCTGCCGGCAGAGTGCGAGAGAATTCCTTCCGGGATCGGGATGCACAATGTGCGAACGCGCCTCCAGGGCCTGTATGGGGACGCGTTCGAGTTGAACATGCGCAATCGGGACCCAGGCGGCGTGGAAGCTTCGCTATCCCTGCCCTTTGTTTCTAAATCGTCCAAGGATTGATTCATGCGCGCGGAAGAATACACAGGAGGACGTCCAATGGAGAACGCCCAATTATGGAGAGCGTCCAAATAAAGATACGCACGCTCATTGTGGACGACGAACCGCTCGCGCGCAGCAACCTCTCCGTGTTGTTGCGACGTGATCCGGAGATTGAAATCGTCGGCGAATGCGGCTCCGGCGCAGATGCATTAACAGAAATCCGCAGGGCGCTGCCACAGTTGGTCTTCCTCGACGTCCAGATGCCGGAATGCGACGGCTTCGACGTGCTCGAACGTCTCGGCAACAACCTGCCCGCCGCCATTGTCTTTGTGACTGCCTACGACCAATACGCGCTGCGGGCTTTCGAGGCTGGAGCGCTCGATTACCTGCTGAAGCCCTTCGACAATGCCCGGTTTGATCGAGCCCTCAGCCGCGCCAAGCAAAAGATCCTGCGCGACAAAGACTCACCGCGAAAACTGGAGCGCTTGGCGGTCAAGAGCGTCGGGCAGGTCTCGTTCGTGAAAATCTCAGAAATTGACTGGATCGAGGCTGCCGACTACTATGCGTGCCTGCACACCGGACCAAGAACCCACCTGGTCCGCCGCAGCATGTCGGAACTCGAGCAAGAATTAGATCCGGCCGTTTTTTGCCGCGTCCACCGGTCGACCATCGTCAACCTCAGCCGAGTTCGAAGTCTACAACTCGGCGCCGACGGCGAATACGAAGTGCTGCTCGAGAACGGCTCCTCGCTCCGCTTAAGCCGGCGCTACCGCAAGCGCCTGCAGTCCAGTTTGGGCCTCCGCGATTCCAGCGGCTCCTGACACTCTCTGCTCTTGCGTTGTCTTGAGCTTTACGTTGTCTTTCCTCCCTGGTCGCGCTACCATTACTTTGCTCTCGCGATTCTCCCTGCCTCGTCCTTCCCTCACCCGTAAAATGCTCATTTGCTGCAATGTGTGTGCAACCCAAAGCGTTCGGCCGTAAGGTCATACAATATATAGTGTTATATTGCTTGACCCCGCCCCTATTTGACCGTTACAGTTGGTTAAATTTGTGGTCGGCCTTACCAGCCTGGGACGGAATTGAGCAAAACGCGCATTTTGCCGAAGGCAAAGGAATCAGCCTGGTAAACAGGCCTGTACGCCCGAACCACTGGCAGCTGGCCACTGACAACTGGCAACTGTTTTTCCCAAGGAGTTCACGTTGCTTAAACTGAAGCGGCTTCAGATTCTCGGCTTCAAATCGTTTTGCGACCGCACCGACCTCAAGTTCCATGGGGATGGCATTGCCGCCATCATCGGCCCCAACGGCTGCGGCAAGTCGAATATCGCCGACGCCATCTCCTGGGTGCTGGGCGAGCAATCGGCCAAGACTCTCCGCGGATCGCGCATGGAAGACGTGATCTTCGCCGGCACGCGCGACCGCAAGCCCACCGGCATGGCCGAGGTGTCGCTGACCCTGATCGATCCCCAGGAATATCCCGGGCCCGATGCCAACGCCCCCACCGAGATCGATATCCAGGACGAACTCCCGATGAATCCCATGTCTTCGAAACACGCCGACGACTGGGACGAAGCGGCCATCCGCGCGCGCGCCGCCGCCGAAACCGAAAGCGCCGTCGAAGAGGCTCAACCCGGCAAAACGGAAGAAGTCGAAGTTCCGCGCTCGAAGATCAACACCATCGCGGTTGCGTTTCCCGACGACGAACCCGTGTTCGCCTTGCCCGTCCACAACATTGCGCCAGTCGCCTCCTCAGCTGCCCTTGCCGGCGCTTCGCAAGTCGTGCTCAAGATCCGCCGCCGCAAGTTTAATCAGCAACAATTTCATACCGGAGAAATCGTGGTCACGCGGAGGCTGTTCCGCTCCGGCGACAGCGAGTATTTGTTAAATGGAAAACTCTGTCGTCTGCGCGACATTCAAGACCTCTTCATGGGCACCGGCCTCGGCCCCGAGACCTACGCCCTGATCGAGCAGGGACGCATCGGCCAGATTCTCAGCAGCCGTCCCACCGATCGCCGGGCGATTCTCGAAGAAGCCGCCGGAATTACGAAATTCAAAACCAAGAAGCGTCTGGCCGAAGCTCGCCTGGAAGATGCCAAGCTGAACCTCGCGCGGGTGAACGATATTTTTGAAGAAGTCACGCGGCAGATGAATTCGCTGAAGCGGCAAGCCTCCAAGGCAGAGCGCTTTGCCAGGTTGCGCGACGAGATGCGCGCTGAACTGCGAATTGTGCTGGCCAGTAAGTTCGCCGCAATCGAGCGGGAGAGCGCCGAACTCGACGCTCAACTCAATGCCCTCGCCGAGGACATGCAGCACCGCACGGAGACAGTGCGGCTGCTCGAAGCCGAGCATACCGAAAGCACCGAGCGCGGATATGCCATCGAAACCGAGCTGCGTGAGAATCGCGATCGCCTGAGCCAGCTCGCCATGGAAATCGATCGCGCGCATGCCCGCCGCCGCCACAACGAAGAACGCTGCGCCGAACTGATGGTTCGCTCCGCCTCAGCCGACGCTGAACTGGCACAGGCCCGTCACCGCCT
Organism: Acidobacteriaceae bacterium; assembly: GCA_003164855.1. Classification (GTDB taxonomy): domain Bacteria; phylum Acidobacteriota; class Terriglobia; order Terriglobales; family Acidobacteriaceae; genus Sulfotelmatobacter. Next base: position 23,840 of record PLUI01000043.1, on the reverse strand, counting down.
CACCGCGCTTGAGGCCGAACGCGATTCCAACCGGCAGGTGCTGGAATCGGCGGCAGCCGATCTGGCCGCGGCACAAAACGAACTCGCCCTCTCGCAGCAGGAAGCTGCAGACGCACGCGCCGCGCTGGCCGACCTCGAACTTCAGCAGGAAGAATCTCGCGTCGCAATTTTTGACACGGTGTCTTCTGCCTCGCGGCTTCGCAACCAACTGGCTCAAGCGGAAGAGCGGCTCGCTGGCGCGGACCGCGAAGCGCGCCGTCTGGAAACTGAATTTACCAACGCGAATCTTCAAGTGGAAGCTTTCGGCGGCCAGCGCGGGCAACTCGCCCTCGAGTTTGAAACTGTGACCCAGCGCGTTGCGGGAATCACGGAAGAGATCAGCCAGCTTCGCCGCTTGCTTGAGTCCAAACGTCGCGAAGAAACGCGGGCGAAAACCAATCTCGACGTTCTGCGCGCCGAGTTCGCCACCGCGCTCGGACGAAAAGGTTCGCTGGAGGCGGTGATTGCCGAGCATGGGTACTCGACCGAATCGGTTCGCCGGCTTTTCCAGTCCGGAGTGATGCAGAGCGGCCTTGCGCCGGTCGGCGTACTGGCCGATTTTCTTGAAGTCGAGCCGCGCTTTGAGCGCGTGGTCGAAGACTTTCTGCGCGACGAACTGAATTACATCGTGGTCAAGTCCTGGGACGCTGCCGACGAAGGTCTGCGCCTGCTGCGCAGCGATGTCGACGGCCGTGCCACGTTTCTGGTTCATCCCGAAGACTCGCAGGCCAAGTTCTCCTTCATCCTCGACGAAGCCGCGCACTGCGCGCCTCCGACCGCTTCGATCGTGCCCTTGAAAAATACCATCCGCGTTCTCGATGGCTTTGGAAAGTCGCTGGAAGTGATTCTTCCGAAACTGCGCGACGGTTACATCGTTCCCGGATCGGATACCGCGCGTGGTCTGGCTCTCGAAAACCCCGACGCATTCTTCCTGTCGCAATCCGGCGAATGCTTCCACAACGTGACGGTTACAGGCGGCAAACAGCGCGCGGAAGGCCCGCTCTCGATGAAGCGCGAGCTGCGCGAAGTACTTCGCCACCTCGAAGACCTGGAGCGCGCTCTGCGCGACGAAGAGATGCGGGTGCTCACGCTGGGCCGGGAAATCAAAGAGTTCAGTTCCCTGCTGGAACGTCTGGAAGGCGAAAAGCGCGAAGCCGAACATCAGTCGATGACCTCCGGCCACATGCTGCAGCAGCTCGATTCGGAAATGGCGCGGGTCATCGAACGCACGCGAATTTCACAGGCGGAGATGCAACGGCTGGCGGCGGAGCGCGCCGAACAGGAATCCATCATCGCAGATCGGCAGTCGGAAATTGCCGCACTCGAACAGACTCGCATTCAACTCGAGCAGCACATTGCGGCAGCTCAGGAATCTCTCGGCGCGCTGCGTCAGCGGCGTGAAGATGCGGCTCAGGCCAGTTCGCAGCACGTGGCTCGGGTTGCGGCTCTCGAGGAGCGCCACCGCTCAGCCACCGCCGTACTCGGACGCATTGACTCTCTGTTCGTCGAAATGAACCAGCGCGTCCATACTTTGATTTCGCAGATCGAAGCGGCGGCCGCTGAAAAGCTGCAACGCGAAACCGAGAACATTCAACTCGAGCAGCAAGCCGCCGACTACGACGCCGAGCGCAATGCGGGTCAGGCGCGGGAGGGGTTGCTGCAATTTGAAAAAGATCAACTGCGCGCCCGCCTGACGGAGATCGACGAGCTTCTCCGCAACGCCCGCCAACTGCTTGACCAGGCCCGCGACCGTCGCGGCGAGCTGCAGGCCGCCGCCGCCAAGCTGCAGGCTGACGACATGTACATGGCGGAAACTTGCCTAAACGAGTTGAGCGTCGAGCGCGCCGCCTTGCTGGCCGATACCACAATCGTCTGCGTCAGCGGTGACGAACTTGCGGCGCGCGATCAGTCCTATCACGAAATGCGCGCCAAGCTCGAAGCCATGGGCCCGGTGAACATGATGGCCCTCGAAGAATATCGTGAGACTGCCGAGCGCCACACCTTCCTCGACGCCCAAAGAAAAGACCTGATCTCCTCCATCGAGAATACGACCGCGACCATTCGCGAGATTGACGAAGTTTCGCGCCAGAAGTTCCAGGAAGCTTTCACCAGGATCAACGAAAACTTCCAGGCCACTTTCAAAAAGCTGTTCGGCGGCGGCCACGCCTTCATGAAGCTCACCGACGAGGAGAACTCCGCCGAGAGCGGCATCGACGTAGTCGCTTCGCCTCCCGGCAAGCGCCTGCAAAGCGTCCTGTTGCTCTCCGGAGGCGAAAAGGCGCTGACCGCGCTCGCCCTGCTGGTCGGCATTTTCCAGTACACACCCAGCCCCTTCTGCATCCTGGACGAAGTCGATGCCCCGCTCGACGAGGCTAACATCGGCCGCTTCACCGAGCTGGTAAAAGAAATGAGCGTGCAAACCCAGTTCGTCCTCATCACCCACAGCAAGAAGACGATGAGCATCGCGCCGGTACTCTACGGCGTCACCATGCAGGAGCCAGGAGTGTCAAAGCTGGTGTCGGTACGTTTCGGAGCGGCGTAGAAAAAGCACCAAGATGCGAAGCGACCCCCTGAAGAAACCTCTTAGGTCCCTTCATCGCGCTTTTTTTGCCCAGCCGCCACTTTATCCACTCTCATCCTCAGCTTTTCCACAACCGGACGCCCGCAAAGCACTCTATTTCTCCCCGCGCCCGCGTGCACTCGCTATCGCCAACATTTTCCTGCTCAATAGGATACGGTTTTACCTTCCATATGTGATCTCTGCGATTGACAAAACTTTCTCAAGGGCTAAAATACGGCTCGCTCCTGCCTTACTATTTCTATATGACCCAGAAACTTCTCGATCCCGTTCTCCTACAAACAAACTTTCCCGAACTCCAACTCCACGCCAGCGGAAAAGTCCGCGACGTGTACCAACTCGACAACGAGCGCTTGCTATTCGTTGCCACCGACCGCATCTCCGCCTTCGATTACGTGCTGGCCACCGGCATACCCCACAAAGGCCGCGTTCTGAGCCAGATTTCGCTGTTCTGGTTCGACTTCCTTTCTGANNGTGCGCGGCTACATTTCGGGCTCGGCCTGGAAGGAATACAAAACGACCGGCAAGGTCTGCGGCATCAATTTGCCTGCCGGACTGCGCGAATCCGAGGCGTTCCCCGAGCCGATTTTTACTCCTTCCACCAAGGCCACCAGCGGCCATGATGAGAATATTCCGTTCTCCCAGATGTGCGACATTGTCGGAACCGAGACTGCCAGTACGCTGCGCGACCTCACCCTGCGCGTCTATAAGAAAGCGGCAGAATATGCGCGCCAGCGCGGCATCATCATTGCCGACACCAAGTTTGAATTTGGCATGACCGCCAGGGGAATCACTCTGGCGGATGAAGTGCTCACCCCAGATTCCTCGCGCTTCTGGCCTGCCGATAAGTACGCTCCCGGCCGGTCGCAGGAGTCCTACGACAAGCAATACGTACGCGATTATCTGGAGGAAATTCACTGGACCAAGCAGCCGCCGGCGCCCGCGCTTCCCTCCGAGGTTGCGCGGCGCACCAGCGACAAATATCTCGACGCTTACCAGCAGATTACGGGACACAAACTGGATGTGTAAGGGCGCAGCATTCGGCGAACCCTCCGTCTGCCGGAGAGCGGCATGACTCCGGCGGATTGGTTAATCATTCTGGTGATCGTGCTGAATGTGATTTTAGCCGCTATGCACGGGTTCTTCGCCGAGGCCTTGAGCATGGCCGGACTGGTTGTGGGTTACGTGGTCGCGGCCTGGCAATATCAAAGGCTTGCTGGGTGGTTGCTGACATTCCTGAATTCGGAGTTGCTGGCTGAGATTTTTGCTTTCCTCATTATTTTTTTCGTGATCATGCTCGTGTTCAGCGTCGCGGGCAGAATCGCACGCAGGCTGATGAAGGAAGTGGGGCTGAGCAGCTTCGATCGCTTTCTGGGAGCGTTGTTGGGTGTGCTGAAAGGCGCACTGGCGGTGGCGGTGGTGCTGATGGGAATGACCGCATTCACTCCGACCTCGTCGATGCTGGAGAAGTCGGAGCTGGCGCCATACTTTCTGGTGGTCGGAAGGGCCGCCATTTGGTTAGCGCCGTCGGCCTTACGGGCAAAGTTCGATGAGGGACTGGATTTCTTGCGTCGTGCCCCAAAGGATTTGACGGGGAGCTCCCGCTGAATCCCGGCGATAGCCGCAGTAACAAGGGACGCCGTAATAAAAAGAGACTTTCAGACTCGACATTCGTAACGAGATTCAGACTAAAAAAACAAAGAGAGAGACCTACCGTGAAAGATCAATTGGAAGCACTTATCCTGCAGATGTACAAAAGCAACATTCTTTATTCTGAGGGCGTGCGCGAGTTCAAGAAACGCTTTATCCTCACTGTGCTCCAGGAAAACAAAGGGAACCAGTGCCGCGCTGCCCGCGAATTGGGCATGCATCGCAATACCCTCAGCCGCACCATCGACGAACTCAAGATCGATGTACGGCAACTCCGTGATGGCGCGAAGCGTCCTCCGCGCAGCGCGCGCCCCATGGGTATCGAGAAAAAGGCGGCGCGCTAGACCGACGTCTCACCAATACGACCCTTCCCACAAAAATTAAGGCAGCCCGCGAGGGCTGCCTCAATAGTCGATCCCCTCGCGAACTACTGCGAAGCTGGTTTGTGATGCACCGGGGCCTTCTTCGCAGGAGCCGCTGCCTTCAGCAATTGCCCCTTGTCCATGGTCATCATGAACGGATTTGGAGTGTAGGATGCTGGGTTGCCCTGGAAGTCCAAACTGGTCCCCTCTTTCGGAATCAGCCGCAACGGAACTTTCTCTTCGAAGGTCAGCGTAATGTCAGCCTTCTTCGCGTCGATGTCGTCAGAGCTGCCGGCGATGTCAAACTCGGTCGCTGTGGCCTTGATGACGACTCCCTGCATCTGCACCGGCTTTCCCTTGATGGCATTCCAGACAGTATCCTGATCTGCCTGAGAGCCGTTCGAGAGCACGAACTCCCACGTACCGAAATCCATCTTTTCGGGCGCCGTTGCCGTCACCATGTTGTGAGCCTGTTCCGGCGGAGTGGGGCAGGGCTTAATGGCGAAATTCGCCGGCTCCACAGGATTTGCTTTAGCCTGCGCCAGCAGATCGGTCCAGCCATCGTCGGCGCAGTGGTATTTCATGTACTGGTTCTTCGCGTATTTCTCAATCTGCTGCTGGTATTGCGGTGTCGGAGCGACGATCGACGCGCGCGTAGCGTACCAGATGGCATTGAGCGAATCGGGCGGAATCTTTGGATCCGCCGGCGTGGGTCCGGCATAAGCCAGGGCTAAGGGATAAACCACACTGAAATCCTTCTGCGAGTCAGGGCTGCTGTCGGCGGCGGCGCGTAAGGCTTTTCTGGCATCGTCGTAATCCTTGGCGGTAAGGTCCGCGATCCCGACCGCGGCATTGAAAATCCCGGTCATCTGATCTTTCATCTTCTGAAAATCAGCGTCCGAAGTGCCCTCGGGCTTGGTAAACTTCGGCAACGCGTCCAGGCCCATCTGTCCGTATTTCTTGGCATCCACCAGGTCCTGCTGGGCATTGGCATCCCCGCCTTGCGCTTTGAGGCGGTCAAAATAAGCCAACAACGCCATGGCGCGCACGTTGTTAGGATCGGCTGCAACCAGCTTTGTCGCCGTGTCGATGGTCTTTTGCTGATTGTTGGTTTGTTGGTAATCCTGCATGAGGGTCTGAAGAGCAGGCACTTTCATGATGCTGTTGGGATACTGCGTCATGAAGGCTTCCAGACCGCTGATCTGCGCCGCAGGATCCTTCTGGCCAATTGCGCCCACATAAGCGTTATATTCAGCGGGATCTTTGATAACGGGCGCCTGCGCCGGGGCTGCCGCGGGCGGTTGTCCTGCAGTTGTTTGCGCCGCTGGCTGCGATGGTTGTGGCGCGGAGTGCGCCGCGGCTGCCGTTGCAGCCACTACCCCAAGCACAACCGTGACCAGAATCTTTTTCATCAGTATTGGCTCCTTGCACCTTTGGGAATCGACAAAATCGCGAAATAGTGTTCTTGCTGAACCTGTAGCATTTTGCTCGGAACGCTCACGCGCTCCGCGTCCTGCCTGCAATGTGAATCCGGTTCCGGGCAGACCCCGCACAATTCGGGGCGAACTGCGGTCCAAGGCGACTGACCCTTCACTCCCGGTTTGCCGGATTATAAGTACCTCTTCATCCGAAGGCAAGCAACTTCGAGCTTACCCCAACGCAATTGTATAAGATGCAGAAGTCGCGCACGCTGGACGGCGCTGTTTTAACCGACCGCAGTCGCGTAGCGCCGGCAAGAGGACACCGCTCCAGGAGGAAACTGCTCATGGATACGCTCTCAAACCATAAGGCTCATTCCCTGGTTGGGCAAGTGGCAATTATTACAGGTGCAAGCCGCGGGATTGGCGCTGCTATCGCACGTTCTCTAGCGGGACTGGGCGCGCTGGCCGTGCTGTGTGGACGCTCCAGCGCCTCGCTCGAATCGGTGGCGAAAACTATTGCAGAGGCTGGCGGGAACGCCGAAGTGATCCCCTGCGACGTAACCAGCATCGAGTCCGTGGGCGCGGCGGCCAAACGCATCGAATCGTCCCTGGGACGTGTCGATGTCCTGGTTAACAACGCAGGCATCGGCGGATTCGGCGGCCCGCTTCACCAACTTTCTCCTGACGCCTGGGACCAGATCCTGAATACGAACTTGCGCGGCGTCTACTACTCCATTCGCGCCTTCGCGCCCCTGATGATTCGTGCCCGCTCCGGCCACATCATAAATATCTCGTCGATTACCGGAAAGAATCCCCTGCCGAACGGCGCTGCCTACGCAGCTTCCAAGTGGGGACTGAATGGCTTGACTTATTCGGTGGCAGAAGAGCTGCGCGGCCATAACATCCGCGTCAGCGTGATCTGCCCCGGTTCGACGAACACCGACTTGAGCCCGCACGCCGGCAAAGATCCCGCAAAAATGCTGCAGCCGGAAGACGTTGCCCACGCCGTCGAGATGCTCGTAACCCAGGCTCCGCAATCGTTTGTGAGCGAGATTGTTTTGCGGCCCACGCAGAAACCGTGAGGCATTTGGGTCATTCGCGCGCATAGCTGCCTGCGGCTTTAGCCTTGGGGTCAATGCCGAAACGGTTGCAAGCAACCTTTCTTCTCTACGAATCGGATTACGGCCAGCCGACTCACTTCTTGAACAGATTCTCAAACGCCTGCCGCGCATCATTCGGACGCAGGCTCGCCGGGGTCGAAGTTTCTTTTTCCCGCGCCACCCGCAATTCGTAGAACGTGCAATCGTTGCGCACATCTTTCTTTTCTATTCGCTTCGGCACCGGCTGCATGCACTCGAAGCGGCCGCCGGGATCGAAATACGCGCATTGCTTGCAAGAGTGCAATTCGAAGCCGCACTTGGGACAAAGCCCTGTGGGCGGCATCCCGGGCAGCACCGTGCCGCACTGCGAGCAGCGGGACACTTCGCGCGTGCCCGGCATATTCACCGGCTTCGGCCCCATGCTGTAGTCGCGTCTTGCCGGCGGCACCGAAGCTGGCTTTTCCCCAGACTCCTTGCGCGGCTTTACCTCGCGATCCCGGTCTTGATATCCATGCTGACGGTATTTAGCTGCCACAGAAAACCTCCCAACGCTGGCGTATTGTCGCCCCAGCCGCACCCCAAGACAAGCCTGGACTTCCTTCTGATTTACTCTCTCGCTGAGTACTAGGTACTCGGTACTTGTTACTTCGCTACAATAAAAAGCATGATCCACGAAATCTTCCCCGTCGGTCCGCTGCAGTGCAACTGCTCCATCATTGGCGACGAAACTACGCATGACGCCATGGTGATCGACCCGGGCGACGACATTGAAGACGTGCTCGCGCTCATCCGCAAGCATAACCTGCAAGTCAAGCAAATCGTGATCACGCACGCTCATATCGATCATGTAGGCGGCGCGATGAAACTCCGCGCCGCGACGGGAGCGCCCATTCTGCTCAACCAGAACGACTATGCCTTGCTCAAAATGCTCGACGCGCAGGCCGCATGGGTAGGCATGGTCCCGCCCGGCGCGGTCGAAATCGATCAAAGCGTAAACACCGGCGATACGGTCAAAGCCGGGGCGCACTCGGCCACCATTCTGCACACGCCGGGTCACACCGAAGGCAGCATTTGCCTCTATTTCCCTGCCGAGAAAACTCTGCTCGCTGGCGACACGCTGTTCGCCGGCTNNGCTCGCTTTGCCTGACGAGACTGTAGTCGTCCCCGGCCACGGCCCCTTGACCACGATCGGCGAAGAACGCGAGAGCAATCCATTTTTGGTGAAGCGATAGAGGCCTTTCCCGGCGCGCATCACGGGAAACTTTTTTCTTGGTCCGTATTCAGGACACCGGCTACAATCCCATCGTGGATTTCGGCATAAGCGAGGCTTCGTCGCGCATGTGGGACGTGATCACAAAAGTGATCGAGGCGCTTGGGCTGATCGCAGGCGGCTTATGGACACTCAAGAAATACTTCGATGACCGGGCCAGCGAGAGATCGCTTGCCCATCAGCGCGCAAAATCCGCTGAAGTCGAAGCCCGAAAGCCCTTCTCCAGCAGGCAGCTTGAACTTTACTTCGACGCCGTGGAAGTGGCGTCGGCTATCGCAGCCGGATCCGCAGTGGAGCAGGCGCAGCAGTTGGCCACTTTTTGGCGGCTCTACTGGGGGCCGTTGGCGCTCGTAGAAGACATGAAGGTCGCCCAGGCTATGATTCAGTTTGGCCACGCACTGGACGCCAATGCGAGTCAGGGCGAGTTGAAGATTTATGCCCTAGAATTGGCGCACGCTTGCCGCGACTCCATTGCTGAGTCATGGAAGGTAACTCTTCCGGAACTCGATACGGCGCGCTTCCTCCGCCCCATAGATAAATCGACCGAGAACCTCAAGAGCCCATCCGCTCCAGCAGCCCTCCGATCCCCTCCGCAAACTCCGCCCCGGGCGTAATCAAACTCAGCACCAGATATCCATCGCCCGGAAAATCATAAAAGTGCCCCGGATGCACCAGCACAGATTTCCGCCGCAGCAAATCAACCACCAACTCCTCGTCAGTCTGCGTTACCGGGACGCGCAAAACCGCGTACCATCCGCCTTCCACACTCAAGCGCTGGCAAGTTGTTTGCATCGCAAGCCGGCGGTCAAGTTCAGCGAGATTGCCGCGCACTCGTTCGAGCAATTGCCGCTGAATGTCCTTACGCTGCTCCAGCAGCGCCGGAACCGCCCACTGGATGGGCGCGTTCATGGAGAGATACGTATCGGAAATCATTTCAAGCCGAGCCTGCGCCGCCTCAACCTGTTCCGCCGGACCGCTGGTGGCAACCCACGCCACTTTCATCTGCGGCAGCGCCGAAATCTTGGATACTCCACTCAGCGTAAACGTAAGCACATCTTGATTCGCGGCGAAGCTATGCTCTGGCGCTCCGTTGTGCGCGTAGTCCAGAAACACTTCGTCCGCAATAATCGCAACTTTGTGTTCGCGGCAAAACCTGTTAAGCGCTTCCTGCTCATGCGCATGCACGTACGAACCCGTAGGGTTGTTGGGATGAACCACTACCACTCCGCGGGTGCGCTTGGTCACAACTTTTTCCAGCGAAGGAAAATCCATCTGCCAGCCGTGATCGTAAATCAGCGGATAAGGCGCCAGCCGGACGTCCTGCAAATCGGCGAGAAACTCAAACAGCGGATAACTCGGCTTCGGAACCAGCAGTTCATCGCCGGGATTGCACAGCAAGCGGAACACGAAGGAATAACCTTCACTGGTGCTGGTAGTAAGAATCAGCCGCTCGGGATCGAAGTGCCGAATCCCTTGCCGAATCCCTTGCCCAATCCCTAATAGAGTCCGGTAGTAGTCCGCAACTGCCGCCCGCGCGCCGGGCAAGCCAAGCGGCTGAGGATCGTAATCCATCGCCTGCGGCGAGGCCAGCGATTGCAGAATGCGCGCCTCGTCGTAGCGCAGCCCCGCCCGGGTTGGATTCGAAAGCGTGAGATCGAGCACCCGCGCCCCACTCGCCCGCACTTCTTCGAGCGCCTCCGTCAGTCGATTGCGCGTGAGCTTCCAGTTGGTGCGGTCGGAAAACATCGCGGGCTCTTACGGCTGCAAATAAAACCCCAACTCCTGCGGCTGCGTCAGAGTCTTGGTCGCATCGTACTGCCGGCGCGCCTGCCGCACCGCAACGATCTTGCTTTGAAATTCTCGCGCCAGCGCGTCGTAGCGTACCAGAACATTGTCCAGCCAGAAGGGATTGTATTCTCGCAGCCAGGCTTGCTTATACATCTCGCTCAACCGCGTAGTGGCATCCCGCAGATCTTCCAGCCGCGCATTAATGGCCGTAATTTCTTCCAGATCATTCCCCACCCGCTCCGCGTCCGTCGGATTCAGAAATGCGTCCCAATAGAATCGGTTGATTTCCTGCGTGAACTGAGCCTTCATGCCCAACTCATCCCAACGCCAGGCGGCCAGAGTCATATCCGCCAGCGTGGACTGATTGGCATGCGCCTTATCGCTATTTCGGTACAGCGATTCCAGTGCGTGCTCGGCGCCCAATCGCATATCCCGGGCCGCCGGCAGAATCTTCTGCATTAGCTTCGCCCCCTCCGGCGTAAACGGATCGGCCCAGAACAAATCGTCGGTCTCGGTATCGACGTTAATCTTGGCCAGCGCCTGGTGTCCGCGGTCCAGGTTCTCCAGTTCGTCGCGGAAGGTCGCGTCGCTATTGCGATAGAAAGCCCAGTCGTAGGAGTTCTTGAACTGATCCACATCCGATTCGCCCGCTTGCCATCCTGCCGCCGCGCCGAAGACCAGCGCGGGCCAAGCCATTCCGTAGATTGACTCTCCGTCGTCGCTCCACGTGGTATTCAACATACCCATCGCACCCAGCTTCTGACCATCGCGCACAAAGTTGCGGATGTTCACGTAGGCAACATCCAGATTAGGCCACACCTGGTTCCAAGTCTGCGCCCCCGGCGCTACAACCACGCGCAGTCCCGCATCGCGGTAGGGTTTGATAATGCTCTCAAAACTCGGCTTCGCGTCATAATCCCACGGAACCGCAATCATATCTTTGGGCAAGCTGCTGAGCAGTTGCGGATACTTCAGCGCGATGTCGCCCCAGAACATCAGCTGTTTGTGATAAGGCTGAAGAATGGCGCTGACTCTCTGCATGTGCTCGATATAAATCCGCCCCAGGCCGACTTCCGCAGCCCGGCTCGCAGTTTGTCCGTGCCCCAGTTCGAAAGTCTCATCGCCTCCAACATGCAGAAAGGGTCCGGGAAAAAGCGGCACCAGATCCGCATACATAGCCTTAATGAGATCGTACGACTGCTCCTTCGTCGGCGTGAGCACATGCCCATGCGGGCGCTCCGCAACATCGGAATAGATCTCGTACTTCAGGATGTGATGGAGATGCCCGAAGGTCTGTTGCTCAGGAAGAATTGTCACGTAGAGCTGCTTGGCATAGTCCACCAGAGCGTTGATTTCCTGCGGAGTGAGCGCGGCTTCCTTCGGCGCCACCAGGGGCTGGCTGGCAAAATCGAACACATGCTCCATGTAGAGCGCGAACAGATTCACCTTGTAGGCCGCCAGGGTGCGGATCTGGCGCTTCATGAAATCTTCCGTCGGAATAGGACCGCGGCTGATGTCGTCCTGCACTCCGCGCCATTCCATGCTCGGCCAGTCGCGAATCGAAACCGCCGGGCAGATGAGGGTCTTTCCATCGGGATGAAGCAACTGGCGTAACGTCTGCACCCCGTAGAACAGCCCCTGCCCGGTATTGGCGGCAACAATCAGATGAGAATTATCCGAGAACAGCAGATAGCCCTGGTCCCCGATCGAATCCGCCTTCAGCCCCTTCGACGCCAGGAATCGCTTGATCCGCAGGTCTTGCAAGCGCGCCAGCACGATCGTGCTGGGCTCCTGCTTGGCCTGGGATTTTTCACTCGTAATTTCTATCTTCATTCCCGACTGGTCGTGGATTTCTTCCGCCAGCGTTTCCGCAGCAATGCGGTCTTCCGCCTGATGTGCGAACTCCACCAGAATCCGCGTGGTCGGCTCTACTCGAAACCTGCCGGCGTGCAGCTGCACTTCTTTTGGCTCAGGAATCAATTTCAATTGATTCTCCGGACTAGACGTTCCGGCAGCCATCAGGGAAACGAGAACCAGCGGCACAAACGCAAGCAGCAGAGAGGCTCTTTTCATTCGAGTCCTTCGGACAAAATAACCAACGCTACATTCTAGCGGCAACCAGCAAAACTGTGGCAAGACGACGACAAGGCGACGCGGACAACTCCCTCCACTCGAAATTCCTGATGTATTCTCAACTCTGTGCCGGCCGTCGAAGAATACACGCAGCGTCTCCACGATCACGAACGTCGCATCGCTCATTGCGAAGCAATTCATCTTCGGCTCGGCAGGGTTCGCCTGGCGCTGGCCCTGGTGACAGCAGGAATAGCCTGGGAATCTCTCTGGAGGCACGCTCTCTCGCCCTGGTGGATCCTTCTGCCTCCCATCGTCTTCATTTTCGTCGTAGCCTATCATTCACGCATCTTGCGAGCCCAGGAAATAGCCCAGCGTGGCGCTTCCTTTTGCAGGAGGGGATTGGCTCGAATCGAAGACCGCTGGCCGGGTACGGGACAGGCGGGCGATCGCTTCAACGACCCTCATCATGTGTACGCCGCCGATCTCGATTTGTTTGGCCGCGGCGGATTGTTCGAACTTCTCTCCACCGCACGCACCCGCATCGGCGAGGAAACCCTGGCGAACTGGCTGCTCTCGCCTTCTGCGGTTGACCAGATTGCACAGCGGCACACTGCTCTGCGCGAACTGCGCGATCAACTCGATCTCAGGGAGGATTTAGCGATACTCGGGGAAGACGCCAGTGTGGGAGTGTATCCCGAAGCGTTGTTCGGCTGGGCTGAAGCGCCCAACCAGTTGAAACCGGACTGGCTTCCATGGTTCGCGCCCATCCTCGTCATCGCGNNAACCGTTCTGATTGAAGGGACATTAACTTATCGATTGCGTAAGCCGATGGCGGAAGTTCTGCACGGCTCCGAAAAAGCATTCCATGACCTGGACCTGCTTTCAGGCATCCTGGCACGATTCGAACAGCACAACTTCCGCACGCCCGGCCTGCAGTCATTGCAGCGCGAACTTTCATCCCATGAAGTTGCCGGTGCTCAAGCAATCGCTCGCCTCAGAACGATCGTCGACCTTATCGACTCGCGCGACAACGTATTCGTGCGCATTTTGAATATTCCCCTTCTCTACTCGGTGCAGGTGGCGTTCGCGGCCGAACGCTGGCGCGGCATTCACGGCCGCGCTGTACGAAGATGGCTCGCCGTCATAGGCGAGATCGAAGCGCTTCTATGTTTGGCCACTTACAGCTATGAGCATCCCGGCGATCCCTTCCCCGAGTTTGTCGAAGGCGCGGCATGCTTCCATGCCACGCAGATCGGCCATCCACTGCTCCCAGCAAGCATTTGCGTTCTTAACTCCGTCCACCTGTCCGACACTCAGCGCGTATTGCTGGTAAGTGGCTCGAATATGTCTGGCAAGAGCACGCTGCTGCGCACGGTCGGGATCAATGCCGTGCTCGCCATGGCTGGAGCGCCCGTGCGGGCCCAGCACCTTCGCATGACTCCGCTGTCGGTGGGTGCCAGCATCCGCGTGAACGACTCCTTGCAGGAGGGTAGCTCACGGTTTTATGCGGAGATCACACGTTTGCGCAAACTCTTTGACCTCGCGTCCGGCATCCCGCCGTTGCTCTTCCTGCTGGATGAGCTCCTGCAAGGCACCAACTCAAACGATCGCCGCATCGGCGCGGAGGCTGNNTCGGCGCGGAGGGCGTGGTTCGCGCTCTGCTGAATCGCGGTGCTATCGGTTTGGTGAGCACTCATGATTTGGCTTTGGCCGACATTGCTGGCTCACTCGACGGTCATCTGCACAATGTCCATTTTCAAGAAGATTTTGAAGATGGTAGGATGCACTTCGATTACAAGCTGCAGGAAGGCGTGGTCACGAAGAGCAATGGGCTGGCTTTGATGAGGTCGATCGGCCTGGACGTGTGATCCTGGACGTGTGATCAACTCAGTTCCATCTGTAGGACAAAAACTTCATGAGCGATTCCTCCACCAGTTACGCCCCCGGGTGGCCCGGCATTCCTCCGCGCTGGACCTCCAGCGCCAAAACCGGAGCCGGCACCGCCTTAAACCAGCACAGCAAAGTCTGGTTCACCATCAGCCACGGCATTTTGAACGAGGTCTATTTCCCCCGCGTCGACCAGGCCTGCACCCGCGACCTCGGCTTCATCGTCACCAACGGTCGCGACTTCTTTTCCGAAGAAAAACGCCATTGCACTTTCGAGAACGCACCTGTCGAACCAGGCATTCCGGCCTTTGAACTGACGAATACCGAGATCAACGGCCGCTACCGCATTCACAAAGAAATCCTCACGGACCCTTACCGCAACGTCGTTCTGCAGAAGGTCCGCTTCGAGCCGCTGCAAGGCCAGCTCTCCGACTATCGCCTCTACGCCTTGCTTTCCCCCCACCTCGCCAACTGCGGAAACAACAACACTGGATGGGTCGGCGATTACAAAGGCGCGCCCATGTTTCTCGCCGAGAATGGCGGCACCGCTCTCGCCTTTGCCGCTTCGGCTCCGTGGAAAAAAATGTCGGTCGGCTTCGTGGGCGCCTCCGACGGATGGCAGGACCTTTCCACTCACTTTCAAATGCAGTGGGAATATCAGCGTGCCGAAAATGGCAACATCGCCTGCACCGGAGAAATCGATCTCGCCGCCTGCGCCGGAGAATTCATCCTCGCCCTGGGTTTCGGCTCGATCGTAACCGAGGCAGGCCAGCAAGTCCGCTCTTCCTTATTCGAAGATTACGCCGAGCTTCGCCAGCAGTACGTCTTCCACTGGAAGAACTGGCAGAATACATTGATCAAGCTCGATGAACCGAAGCGGCCCTACGATCTCTACCGCTCCTCGACGGCCGTCCTGCGCACCCACGAATCCAAGGATTTTCTCGGCGGCATCATCGCCAGCCTCTCCATCCCCTGGGGCTTCAGCAAAGGCGACGAAGATCTCGGCGGATACCACCTTATCTGGCCGCGCGACTTGGTCGAAACTGCCGGCGCCCTCCTCGCGGCGGGCGCGGTCACTGAGGCCGCAAAAGTCCTCCGCTATCTCGAATCCACGCAAGAAGCCGCCGGCAACTGGGCGCAAAATCTCTGGCTTGACGGCCGCCCCTACTGGAGCGGCATCCAGATGGATGAGACTGCCTTCCCCATCCTGCTCGTCGATCTTCTGCGCCGCGAAGCTCCCAAAGCATTAGGCAAGCTCGAACGCTGGTGGCCCCTGGTGCGCAAGGCCGCAACTTTTATTATTCGCAACGGGCCCGTCACCCAGCAGGATCGTTGGGAAGAAGACGGTGGCTACTCTCCCTTCACCCTGGCCGTGGAAATTTCCGCGTTGCTCGCCGCCGCCGACATCGCCGACCTCACCGGACACTCCGACGCCGCTTCCACTCTTCGCGATCTCGCCGACGCCTGGAACCACAATATCGAGCGCTGGGTCTACGCCACCGGCGGTGATCTCGCCCAGCAGATCGGCGTGGAAGGCTACTACGTCCGCATCGCCCCGCCAGACACCGGTAGCGCCGCCTCGCCCACGCAAGGTTTCGTTCCCATCAAAAATCGTCCTCCCGGCCAAGGCGTCGAGCGCGCCTTTCGCATCGTCAGCCCGGATTCGCTGGCCCTGGTGCGCTTCGGATTGCGCGCCCCCAACGACCCCCGCATCCTGAACACCATCAAAGTCATCGACGCTCTGTTGAAAGTCCAACTGCCGCAAGGCCCCTGCTGGTACCGCTACAACGGCGACGGATACGGCGAACACCAGGACGGCTCGGCATTCGATGGCAGCGGCATCGGCCGCCCCTGGCCGCTGCTCGCTGGCGAACGCGCCCACTACGAACTTGCCGCCGGACGTCCCCAGGACGCCGAGGCTTTATTAACCATGATGGAAAACTGCACCACCGGCCACAGCCGTCTGCTCCCAGAACAAGTCTGGGATGCCGACGATATTCCCGCGCTCGAACTCTTCCGCGGCAAACCCTCCGGCTCCGCTTGTCCCTTGGTCTGGGCCCACTCCGAATACATCAAACTTCGCCGCTCCCTGCGCGACGGCAAGATTTTCGACCAGCCTCCGCAAACCGTTCAACGCTACCAAGTCGAGAAACCCACCCGCCAAATTTTCGGCTGGAGATTTAACAACAAGGCTCGCTCCGTCCCTCGTTACAAAACCCTTCGCATCGCTCTTCTGACTCCCGGCCTCGTCCACTGGAGTATCGACGGCTGGAAAACTTCACAGGATACCAACGCCCGCGACACCGGCCTCAGCATCTATATCCTCGACCTGCCAACCGCATCACTGCCAACCGGCGCCCAAGTCGTCTTCACCTTCTATTGGCCACAGGAAAACCGCTGGGAAGGTAAGGACTACACCGTAGTCGTGGAGTAGCATTCCCCGTGTGGACGCACACTCTTGTCCGTCTGCCTTTGACTTTGATCTTCTTTGACCCTGATCTTCTTTGACCTTGATCTTCTTTGGCCTTGATCTCGACCTTGGTTTTGATCCCGACGGATTTTGGGTGGCGCAGCGCTTCAGTGCGTGCGTGAGAACTAAGATTTTTCAGCTTCGCGGTGGGATTAAGTCCCCAGTCAGCCGCGAAGCGGCGCAAGAATGCAGCCCAGGGCGAGAGCCCTGGGTACAAAGTGGGAGAGGAACAAGCCCCGGAGGGGCGGAAGAGCAGTTCTCACGCACGTGCTTCAGCGCTGCGGTTAACGCATTTTTCCAGCTTCGGCTTTAGCCGCTGAGGTGCACTCTGAGTTGACGGAGAGGAAAACTCCTACGCTTCTCCTACATTCGAATAAATAATCTCCACCACCGTACAATCGTCATTCAGCGGATTCCCTGCACAAAACTCCGACACCGCCGAAAAAATTCCCTCCAGCGTCGGAGTCTTAGCTGCCGCCGCCTCCAGCCGGAAGTCCTCAAAGAAATCGCCCATGGCATTTTCCGCCTCAGTCACTCCATCCGTGACCATAATAAATCGGTCCCCCGACTTCATCTGGCAGCGCGCACTCTCAAACGTGGCATCGGCCAGCAATCCCACCGGAACATTCCCGTGCGGCGGTCGCATTACTTCCCCGCCGCAAACCAGCACCGGCTGCACATGCCCGCAGTTCACGTATTCCAGGTCGCCGTCCCGGCGCAGGCGCGCCAGCAGGATGGTCGCATATTTCTCTCCGACCAGCTTTTCGGTGAAGAAACGGTTCACGGCGGAAATCACATCGAGCAGCGGCGTGCCCGAAATTAGTTGCGAAATAACCATCCCCTGCAAAGTGGAAGCGAGCAGCGCAGCTGAAACTCCCTTGCCACTCACGTCCGCCAGCACCACAGCGAGACCCTCCTTCGTATTCACAGCATCGTAAAAATCCCCTCCGACTGCCTTGCAAGGCAGATTTCTCCCTCGAAGAGTGGCAAACGGCACTTCCGGAATCTTCACCTGCATCAGCCGCTGCTGGATACTCGCCGCAATCGTCAACTCCTGCTGATAGCGCCTCGACTCTTCTTCCGCCTGCACCAGCCGCGCATTCTCGATCAACGATGCGGCTTCTGTCGCGATCGCCCGCAGAATGTCATGCCCCACACCGGAAAATTCCCGCGACGCAAACCGCGAATCGACGTACAAAACTCCCGTCACCTCCGAAGCCGCGTCCGGCGCCGGCGTAGCCTGCTCTCGCGTCGCCTGTACCTGCCGCTTGCGCAACGGAATGCAAATCACCGTCCGCAGATCGTAGGCCACAATACTTTGCCGCCCCGCCAGATCCGCCGAGCTGCCAGTATCCGTCAATAAAAATTCCGAATTCGACCGTAGCGACTCATCCAGCGCGGAATGCGAAATCGTTTTATCGTCCAGCAGCGACTCGCCTTTATTGTTCCGCCCCGCCGCCAGCCGCAGCTTGCCTTCGTCATCTTTCAAAAACACATAACCCCGTTCGGCCCGCGTCAGCCGCAGCGTCACTTCCAGCATCGTCATCAGGATCTCATCGAGCACGCCCGCCGTGTTCAACTTGCGCGCCGCTTCCAGAAACAACGTCAACTTTTCCAGATCGGTCGCTTCCTGCGAAATCTGTATCCCGGAAATCTGGCTCAGAAATTCGCGCGCCGTATTCGACGTCCCATGCGCCGGATTGAAAATCGCATAGGTCGAATCGCGCGCCCCGAATTCCAGCCGGTCGTTGCGCTCCAGCTTCTGCCGTTGCACCCGTTCCCCGTTGACGAACGTCCCATGCTTGCTGCCCTGATCGACTAGAAAAAACCCTTCTTCTTCCAGCACAATCAGCGCATGGTCGCGCGACACCCGCGGATCGGCGATCACCAGGTCCTTATCCACCTTGCGCCCCACGCTGAACGGAGTTCGATTGAGCACAATGTTCCTCTGCTCGTTCCCCTGCACCAACACCAGCGCCGGAAACACTCCCGACCCCGAAGACTGCGGACGCCCTATCGCATTCAGCACCATGAGATTATCGCCGCTACCCGACACTGGGTGCCCCACTCCCGCCGCGCACTTGGCGGCAGGGTGGAAAACTACCCGGAAATCAAACCAACAACAATACCGACAAGAATAAGAATAATGACAGGAATCATGCCCCAACGGGAAGAGTCTTTTCCGGACCAGCCTTTTGTGATTAGCCTTTTGTATCGAACTAAGGTAGCGCTTCCGGTTGACCTTCGATAGACTGCGGCGTGCTCCCCTCGCACTCAGCTCCCAGCGCATTCGTCTCTCACACAAAAACCTTAGCCGTGCTCCTGCTCCTGTGCGCCGTGGCCGCACTGGTTGGAGTGCGCTTCTCGCACTCACTCCAAGGCACCGACTTCCCGGACTTCTACTGCGCCGCACGCATGCTCGCTGACGGCCAGGGCCATCAACTCTACAACGCTGACGTCCAGCGTCAATATCAGGCACGCTACGCCGGACGCGTCGGCACTCTCTACATTCACCCACCCTTTGAAGCCCTGCTTTACCTCGCAGTGGCGTGGCTGCCCTTGCCGCGCGCCTATCTGCTGTGGACTCTTTTGAACCTGGCGTTTCTGGCCATAGCCGCTTGCCGCCTGACCAACGCGGCACTCCCGTGGAACTGGCCAATCCTGGTCGCAGCCTCTTTCACTTTTGTTCCGCTTTTGCTTTGTTGCATCCAAGGTCAGGATTCCTTGCTGCTTCTACTGCTGATTGTTCTAGCTTTCACAGATCTCCGTCGTGGCCGCGCCTTCGCCGCCGGCTGTTGGCTCGCGCTGGGACTCTTTAAGTTCCAACTCATCCTGCCGATTGTGCTGGTCCCTACCTTGACTCAGAGCAAACCCGCCAGAAACGCGCTGGCGAAAGCCTTCATCCTCGTTGCGCTCGCTCTGATGGCCCTGTCGGCAGCCATTTGCGGATGGTCCATCTTCACCGCCTATCCAAAATTCCTGGCACACCTTCCGCAGCAAGCCTTCGCCGGCATCCTTCCCCAGGCTATGGCCAACTTCCGCGGATTAACTTATTTCTTCTTTCGCCAGAACCATTCGCCTTGGGCCGTCGCCGCTCTGTTGATGCTCTCTGCCGCCGCTCTCATCAAGACTCTGACCGACTGGAAGCGCGCGCGGCTCTGCCCCCAGACCTCATCCCAACGAAGCCCGGAAATATCGCTCGGAGAATTCGATCTCGCCTTCTCCAGCACAATACTATTTGCGCTCCTGGTCAGCTACCACCTCAACCCTCACGACCTTAGCCTATGTTTATTACCCATCGCCCTACTGCTGCATCACAATCTTGCACAAAGACCTGCCCTCGCGGCCGCCGCAAAATGGATCACTCTCGCGTCCCTAGGAGTTTTATTTTTGCCTCCGCTCCACCTGTGGGCTCTGCGTGCCGGCTCTTACGCCCTCGTCGCTTTTCCATTGCTGGCGCTGTTTCTAATCGGCGTCCGCACCCCGCGACAAGGTGCTACCCTCCATCGCGATTAGACTTAGCTCCCACCCGTTCAGCTTGATCCCGCTGCTGCATGCGACGCACATCAAGAAGAATCAGCGCGAAAACGAACACCGGCAAGGCAAACGTCGCGAAGAACGGCAACTTCCAGCCGCTGATCGCCCACCCCTTTAACCCCACGAAAGGCGCAAAAAAAGACCCCAACAAATAAGCCCCACTCAAAAACAAACTCCCCATCCACTGCCACGCCAGAGCGAATGCCCCCGCTGCATACGCCAAGCGAAGCGCCCACGATCCCGCCGTAAAAAATCTCCAGTCCCGCACCAGAGCCAGCACCGCAGGCACCATCAGCACCTGGTTATAGGGCGCATACATTGGCACCACCACCACCGTCAAAGCCAGCGCCAGAGCCGTGGCCTCGCCGAGTGCCGCACCCTCTGCCGGAGAACGCTTTAACTTCCATAGCGCCGATCCGCAGGCGAGAACGGCAAGCACCGCAAGACTTTCTCCAACCACGCGTGCCACGGCCGGACCAAGAATCTGCCCCAGGATCACTTCCAGCACTGACTGACTCTGCGTGTACCGGCGGTATTGTCCCAGCGCGTCGGCAAACATTAGCCACCAACCCGGCAGGATAATCTCTGCGCCCACCAGCAGCAGCGCCATCACTAGTCCGAAGCCAAGCACGAACCTTTGTCGCGCTCGCCAATTACTCACCGCCCACAAAAGCAGCCACGCCACCAGAGGCCACGCCAGCTGCGGTTTTATCGTCGCCAGAGCCAGTAATGCTCCGCCGATAAAAAGAAATCCGCTGGCTACGCAAGCCGCCGCTCCCGCCATCAACCCCGCCACCAACAGACTCAATTGCTGCAACTTGATTCCCTGCACCGCGGGAAAACTTCCCAAAATCAGTAGAATGCAAATGGCAAGGCCAGACGGCGGCAACTGCCATCGCAAAACTCGCAGCCACAACCACAGGGCAATCGCCGTCAAAATCGCCAGCAACCAATAAAAGACGCTCAGCACCACCGGAAACGGAATTCCCACCAGCGGCGCCAAGAGAAACACCACGTATACCGGATACGCGAAGCCCTGCTGGTCTTTAGGATCGTTCAGTCGAGCCGGATCCAGCCGCCGCCCGTAATAGCCTTCCTGAATTTCGAGCGCGACTTCGCGGCTATACGGATTACGGTGATGCAGCAGGAGTTCCCGAGTCCCCAACCACCGCGGATAGAGATCGGAAAGATTGCCTCGAGGAATTTGCTTCGCTTCGGCATCGGCAATCTGGTGGGCTCGTAAGATGCCGATCACATAAAACCACATGCTCGCCGCGGCAATTGCGGCCAGCACAAGGAATACGACGAATTGCAAACGTTTACGCAATGCTCGCCATGCGCGCCATACCGTCCAGTCCCCTTAATGGCCTTTCCCATGTTACAACTTATGGGCAATAACGCTAACCATGCGTAAGCGACTCACAATCTCCGTGCTCGTCGGCCTCGCCACCGGCACATTCTCCTGCTTCCTGATCACCCGCCTTCACCAGACTGCCGGAGATTTCACCTGGGCCCTCCACCTCGCGCAACGCCTCGTCGCCCATCAGAATCCCTACGATACTCCCCTCGAACAATACCCCCTGCCCGCCGCCTTTCCCGCCCTGCCGTTACTGCGCCTGCGCCCGGAAATCGCCGCCGGTGTGTTCTACGGAGTCAGTTCCGCTCTTCTTGCCCTCGGTCTCACGCGCAAAAATTATTCCCGCCTGCGCATCTTCCTCGCCTACCCTTTCTGGGCCGGACTCCTCACCGCGCAATGGTCCACCCTCATCACCGCCAGCGCATTCTTCCCCACGCTGCTCCCGGCAACCATGATGAAGCCCCAAGTCGGACTCCCCGTCTTCCTCACCCGCCTCACCCGCCGCGGTCTTCTCGCCTGCGCTTTCATAGCCGCACTGAGCCTCATCGTCCTGCCGCAGTGGCCGCTACTTTGGCTCGGCCAAACCCACTATTACGAACACTTCATTCCCTTGATCGTTTTTCCCGGACCTCTGCTCTGCCTCGCATTGTTTCGCTACCGCGATCGCGATGCCTGGCTGCTCCTGCTTGCCGCCATGATGCCGCAGCGCTGGTTCTTCGACGCCTTCACCCTCTGGCTCATCCCCAAAACCCGCCGCGAAATTCTTCCTACAGTTCTCCTCAGTTGGGGCGCGGGAATCTACCGCTGGTTCCACCAGCCCGCAAACTTCACAGAAGTCGGCCGCGTCGCCGTTATCTTCCTCTATCTGCCCATGCTGGCAGTCGTGCTCTTCCGCCCTCAACCCGCCCTCGATTCCTCGGCCTCTTCATGACTGCGACCCTCACCACCAAAAACACATTCCTCGCCGTGCTGTTCCTGGGTCTGTTCACCATGACAGCTCGCAATGTCACCGATCCCGACGTCTGGTGGCACCTCAAAGCTGGCGAGTACATCGCACAGCATAAAAGCGTTCCGCACACCGATCCCTTTTCCTACACCCGCGCCGGCCAACCCTGGGTCGCGCACGAGTGGCTCACCGAACTTGCAATGTACGAACTCCAGCGCATCGCCGGCTTCGGCGGCCTAATCCTGATCTTCGCCGCCATCCTCTCTACCGCATTTTTCTTGCTCTACCTGCGCAGCGGCCCCGCTCCCTACGTCGCCGGAGTCGCCACGCTCTCTGCCGCCTGGGCCACTGCACCCATCTGGGGCGTGCGCCCTCAAGTTCTTTCGCTCCTGCTCACCAGCCTCTGGCTGCTGATCCTCGAACGTTCCGAACGCAACCCCAACCTTCTCTGGTGGACTCTTCCCCTTACCATGTTATGGGTCAATCTCCACGCCGGATTCGCCCTCGGTTTGGCCCTCTCAGCCTTATTCCTCGTAGGAGACCTTATCGAAAAACGCCTGAGCGCTGCCCCCACGCACCACTCTCACACCCCCACCGCCGCCGCCATCCTGCTTCTCGATCTCCTGCTCGTCCCTCTGAATCCCAACGGCCTGCGCATGTTCTCCTACCCCATCGAAACCCTGCGCTCCGCCGCCATGCAGAACTACATCGCGGAATGGGCTTCCCCCAACTTCCATCACCCACAGTACTGGCCTTACCTCGCGATAATTCTGGCCACATTCGCCGCGTTCAGCACAACCCCTAACCCACTACGTCCGCGTGACCTGATTCTGTTGCTCGTCGGCCTCTACGCCAGCCTCGCTTCCATCCGCATGATCCCCCTCTTCGTCTTGATCGTGGTACCGCTCATTGCGAAGCGCCTGGGAACCTGGCCTCGCAGCCCTCGCAGTTCGCGCCATTCGCCCTCCCGCACCGCGCTCAACGCTGTAATCCTCGTCAGCATGGCCGTCTTCGCCACAATCCGCATCGCCCATGTGATTCATCACCAGCCCGAAGCCGAGGCCACCCATTTTCCCGCCGGAGCCGTCGCGTTTCTCCAGCACCATCCCCCCGCTGGCCCCATCTTCAACCACTACGACTGGGGCGGTTACCTAATCTGGAGGCTGTACCCTTCCACTCGCGTCTTCATCGACGGCCGGGCTGATCTTTACGGAGAGCAGTTGCTGGATCAGTTCGCAGACACTTATCAGTTCAAAGGCGCCTGGCAGCAGACCTTCGAGCGCTGGGGCATCGCGACCGTGCTGGTTCCCTCGGATTCTGCCCTCGCGACCGGTTTGCGGAGCTCTCCCGGTTGGACGGTCG
>PLUI01000187.1 GCA_003164855.1 Acidobacteriaceae bacterium | reverse complement strand
CGTGGATCAGCGAATAGGTGTGTAGCATCTCCAGCGCTGCGCCTAGTTCCTCAATTTTCTTGGGTAACGAACCCGCGATCATGCGGCCGGCCTCCATGCACAATACCGGCCGCAGCCGTTTGCCTCCGGCAAACACACTATGGCGCATGGCTTTGTGAATGGATACGGGATGCTNNGAGCAGTGAGTATAACAAGGCGCGGGTTCAAGGAGATGTTTACCGCGGACAACTGTTCGACATGCGGACTGCTTAGGGTCACTCTTCGTTGGCAATAGTTTTCGGCAAGTGCGGGATTGACACGCCTGCCCATGTGCCGTATTGTCTTGCCAAAATGGAAGATGCTGGCACACCATTGGTGCTCGCACTCTGAAAGAGAGGTTTTGTGGACGACGAATCGAGGAAAGACAGCTATTCGCGGCGAGGATTTCTGGGGATGGGGTCGGCGGCGCTAGCGGCTGCCGGAATGCTATCAGCCGACGCAGCAGCCCAAGAGCAGAAACCGTATCCCACCAAAGACGATCGCAGCGCCAGCGCGCCCGGCCCAGGCAATAAACCGCTGGACGATCAGAATCCGGATTCTTTCTTCCCGCCACCCTCCGATGCGGGCGGAGTGCAGACGTTCAAATATCCCTTCGGACTCTCTCACAAGCGCATGCAAGAAGGGGGATGGTCGCGCGAGGTCACGATACGGGAGCTCGCGGTTTCAAAGTCGATTGCCGGTGTGGACATGCGATTGACCGCCGGCGGCATCCGGGAACTGCACTGGCACACTGCGGCCGAGTGGGCCATAATGCTCTACGGAAATGCGCGGATTACCGGGCTCGATGCGGAGGGCAAGAGTTTTGTCGCCGACATAACCGAAGGCGATCTCTGGTATTTCCCCACCGGAATTCCACATTCCATTCAGGGTCTGAAGCCAGACGGCTGCGAGTTTCTGCTGGTGTTCGACGATGGCAACTTCTCGGAATACGAAACCGTATTGCTTACCGACTGGATGGCTCACACTCCGCATGATGTGCTCTCAAAGAATTTTGGCGTGAGTCAGCAGGCATTGGACAAAATGCCAAGGCGCGAAAAGTTTATCTTCCAGGCCGAGGTTCCGGGGCCGCTGGAAGCGGACCAGAAGGCGGCTGCCGGCTCGCTGGGTATGTCGACACAGGATTTCGCCTTCCGTGTAGCACAGCAACCAATTTCGAAACGCACCAAGGGAGGCGAGGTACGAATTATCGATTCCAGCAAATTCAAAATCTCCACTACGATTGCGGCGGCAATTGTTACTGTCCATCCGGGAGGAATTCGGGAACTGCACTGGCATCCGAATGCTGACGAGTGGCAGTACTACATCAGTGGTGCGGGAAGAATGACCGTGTTCGCTACCGGCGGCCGCGCCCGTACGATGGACTTTCAAGCGGGAGATGTTGGCTATATTCAGAAGACGCTGCCGCACTACGTTGAAAATACCGGCGCCACCGATTTGAAATTTCTGGAAATGTTCAAGAGTAGCTCCTATCAGGATCTCGCGCTTTCGGAATGGCTCACCCACACTCCTCCGGAGCTGGTGATAGCCCACCTGGGCATCGATAGGGCTACGCTTGAGGCCATGCCGAAAGACGAACCCGTAGTGATGCCGAAATAGCGCCCCGTGCCGCGGCTGCGCGCCTATTTTGAACTGGCGAAAAAACGAGGACGCCGCAAGGCGTCCTCGCTACTGAGTTCTTTGGTTTGATCTTATGCTGCGGCGCCTTTTGCTACTGCCACGCTCCGCAGGACCGAAGTCAGGACGTTTTGCACGTCATCGGATTGGCAGACGTCGCTGGCGCCAGCCTCCAGCGCTGCGATCCAGAGTTCCTCATCCGGAAGGCGATGCGTGCACACGATGGGTAGCGACGGAAAATCGTCGTGCAGGTCTCGCACATCGCTCAGACGAGAATATTCCATATCGACGACCACAGCTTCTGGACGGCTCCGGGCGACGCGCTCGCGGAGTTCGTCGCCGGAAAGTGTTAAGTGGACTGGGTGGAAGTGAGGGGAAAGTTTACCGGCCAGAGATTGCGCGACTCGGGGATTGGTTTCCAGTACTACAACACTAAAGCCCATAGATCCTCCGGACTCAACACCGTCAACAACGGCGGACTAGGGCTGCGGGGAAGGGTTCGGAACCGCTACTCCACAGACATTGAAATAAATCCCAACAACGGCGCGAGCTGCCTATCTGCGGGCACTCGCCTTTTCCGCTACGGACTCATACGGCTCGGCCTGGAGCTTCCCGTTTTTCTTCAGCAAAATTTCTACTTTTCCTTCCGCCTGCTCCAACTCCTTGCGGCAAGCCGAAGATAGATTCATGCCCTCTTCAAAAAGGGTCAGCGACTTCTCTAAAGGCACTTCTCCCTTTTCCAGTTCCTGAACTATTTTTTCCAGGCGCTGCAGGCATTCCTCAAATTTTGCCAACGAGGTTTCGCTCCGTCTCTATATGTAATGCTCCTATTCTAGGAGGATGTCCAGTCTTTTATTGTAAATAGTTCGTGAAACTGCACCTTCGCGTATCAAGAAGGGAATCCTAAACTGCAGCGGGAGTTTTCGTTCCCAAGGCTTCCAGAACGTCCACCGCCGAGCTGTAGCGTCCCTGCGGCGCGCTGATCTGCGCTCCCTGCACCGTATGCCGCACCGCCACCAGCATCTCCCGCGCAATCGCCACTCCCTCGGCCCTCGCGCCTTCCGGAGTCTGGGCCCGAGCCATGCGTTCCAGGATCGCGTCTGGCACCGAAACCCGCAATTCGTTCTTCATAAACTCCGCGTTGCGCACGCTGACCAAAGGCCAGATTCCCGCCACTACGGGAATGCGGCAATGCTCGATGCGCCGCAGAAAATTTTCCAGCAGGCGGATATCGAAAACCGGTTGCGTGACCGCATATTCGGCGCCGGCTGACACTTTGTATTCAAAACGGCGAACTTCTTCATCCAGGTCGGTGAGTCCCGGATTCGCTCCCACCCCGATTACAAACCCGGTGCCGGCGCCGATCGGATTTCCACCAAGATCCAGCCCCCGGTTCAGGTTGTGGACAATATTCACCAGCCCGATAGCATCCACATCGAACACCGCCGTTGCATCCGGGTAGTTCCCCATTTTCGGCGGATCGCCCGTGATGCAGATCAGGTTCTTGATCCCCACCGCGGCCGCGCCCAACAGATCGCTTTGGATGCACAGCACATTCCGGTCGCGGCAGGTGTAATGCAAAATGGCGTCGATTCCCGCCTCGCGCTGCACCAGCAAGGAGAGCGCCTGATTGCTCATGCGCGCCGAAGCTCGCGGACTATCCGGAATATTGACCGCATCCACTCCTACAGATTTCAGGAAGCGCGAGCCTTCCAACTCTTTGCGGATATCGGTTCCTTTGGGAGGAACCACCTCCACCATGGTGACGAATTCTCCGCGAGCGAGCTTAGCTCCCAGAATCGACCGCTCTTCTAAAGGGCGTGCCGGCGTAGCCTCTGGTGTAGTCGCGCTCGTAACCTGACCTGAGGCTGACTTCCCTCTCGCTTCTCCCGCTCGCAGAGCAGATTTCATCACCCGAATATGGTCGGGCGTAGTACCGCAACATCCGCCGACGATGCGCGCTCCGGCTGCCACAAACTTCCGCGCATAACTCGCCATGTACTCCGGCGAGCACAGATAAATGTTCCTGCCTTCCACTGAGCGCGGAATGCCGGCATTGGGCTGTGCGGCCAGCGGCAGGGAAGTGAGCGCCCGCACCCGTTCGATGGCGTCCGCCATGACCAGGTTGACCAGCACCGGTTCGCGCTG
>PLUI01000057.1 GCA_003164855.1 Acidobacteriaceae bacterium | reverse complement strand
GGCGTCGGACAGGAGTGTCCGACCCACATGGGCAAAATCAACGTCAGAATCAAAATCAACGTCAAAGGCGTCGGACAGGAGTGTCCGACCCACACGGGCAAAATCAAGATCAAAATCAACGTCAAGGGCGTCGGACAGGAGTGTCCGTCCCACACTTGCACGAGCTAGGCGAAGACCAGGCCGTCGGGTTCGTGGAGGTAGTGCCAGGCTTCGCGGTAGGAGTCGTAGAGGCCGGGGAGGCGGCTGCGTTTGGGGCGGAACAGGAGGCTGGTTTGGCCGAGGACGTGAGGGAGTGGGAGGATGAACCAGGAATCTTCGGGGATGATGTAGGCGGCGATGAAATCGATTTCGGAGAGCTTGTAGGGGACGGCGCGTCCGTTGATGCGGCGGTGGGCGTTGATGTGGTAGAGGCCGTTGAGCAGTTGGGTGGAGGATTTGACTTGGACGCGGACGAGGCGGGGGCGGGAGCAATCGAAAGGCAGGGGGCTCCTCTTCGCTCGCTTTGGCTGCGCATCGGTGGGGATGACGGATGGGAGATGGGAGGGGTCGAGGATGACGTCGTAGCGTTCGCTGTCGCCGAAGGGCTTGGAGATGCCGAAGCCGTAGCGGGCGGCGGCGAGGGCAAAGGCGAGTTCGGAGATTTCTCCGCGGCGTTTGGTGGAGAGAGTTCGCGGGCGAACGGAGTGAGAAGCGGGGGAGTGAGACGCTGGGGAGCTTGGGCGAGACGCAGTTTGCGTCCGCGGGAAGGGCCCTGGCGTTTTGACATGAGAAGGTCTCGGGTTTAGGTCTCGGGTTAGTTCTTCGGGCTTCGGGCTTCGGGCTTCGGGTCTCGGGTCTCGGGTTTGGAAAATTGTCTGGAAAATGAAAAAAGGCGCATGCCGGGAATCGGCTGCGCCTTCTTTTACTTTATATAGGTATTATATCACACTTGGTGGGGGTAATGGGACATGACGGCGGATTTATTTGTTGTGTAGAAGCAATGAGTTACGGAAAAAAGTTGATGTTTAGGGCTTGACAAGATTTTGGCGCGGGGGTGGGAGGGCTGGCGGGAGGGGTCCGCGTGTGCCGGGCGAGGCGATTAGTCGGGGGTCACGCCGAGGAATTCCTCGTGCCCGTTGAATATCTCGTCCAGGAGATTTCGTTGTTTCGGGCTTGGGTGCGTCGATGGCTTGGGCTGTTTGGGGCCGGAGGCGGCGCGGGGATTCTGCTCGAGGTCGAGGTCGACTTCTGGTTCGATGATTGTGCTGGGCGCCATGGGATTTGTCCTTTCCTTTTGGGCGAGCGGCTCGAGGTCGTTCGGGGGCTCGAACCGCAAAATATATATAAAGGTACGGAATTGGGAAGTCTGATCCAATGACTTGAGTCACGGTTCGATGTGATGGATGGGAGATCGCTGGCGAAGGTGCCAATTTCCTGGAGTGGTCTGTTTTGAACAGTCTTCATTTCGCTGTCGGCCTAAGGTACTTGTGACCGTCCTAAGGAGGCAGCGATGGGTGGTCAACCCTTTCCAAGAATAGCCTGCGCACTTTGCAGCGAGTCGGTAAATTTAGAGACTGATTTCTGTGCCGATGAAAACGGCGAGTTCGTCCATGAGCATTGCTACGTCAACCATCTGCTGGGCGCACGGACCAATCAAACTTCCTCCCAACATCTTTTAGACATGCTGGCGGCCCAACCGCCGGTGCTGAACTGTCCCAGGTGCGGTGAGCCGCTGTTGCAGATGGACGCAACGTTCCTCTCGCAAAATGGAAAAACGTGGATGATTCCATTGCCGGTTTGCATGAGCTGTAACCATGCTGATGGCGGGGCCGTGTACGCGGACGCGTAAGTCTTAAACCATTCCTGAGTTCAACTTATTATCGTCACGAAGGCTTTCGTCGTTGGGTAATTGAGATGCGGGGAACGAGGAAATCAAAAGCCCGGCCTGATCGGGGCCGGGCTTGCTTCGTGCCTATTCTTTTGAAAGCGGAGTTCCGCGCGGTTTATGGAGTTATGGCGAAGGCGGCGCCTTCGCTGGCGGTTCCGCCCCAAGGCAAGAGGCCGTAAAGAGAGTTGCCTTTATCGAAGACCAGGCCCGAGGCGGAACAGTCGCAATTGGTGGTGTAGAGCGTGGTTTCTATCCATGCGCCGCCGGGCGCAGATGGAGGAGAGAGTTCAAAGATCTCGCCGCCCAGGCCCGACATGCCAAAACGGGTTGTGCCGTAGAGATTGCCGGCTTTATCGAAGACCAATCCGACCGGACTTTGGCCGGTCGTGTACGCGTCGAAGTCGAAGATCGTAGTTTTGACCCAGCCAGTTTGGCCGGCGGCGGGCGGCGAGAGTTCGAATACTGTTCCAGCGTTGTTAGTACCTCCCCAGTAAGTAGTGCCGTAGAGATTCATGCCGTCGTGAAAGATGACGCCGGCTTCGGGCTGGAATCCATCATCCCCTCCGGTGAATTCGTGAAGTACGGACAAGCTCCAAGGTTGGCCTGAAGTAGCTGGCGGTTTGAGCTTAAATACAGCGCCAGTGCCGAAACCTCCGACCACTCCCTGGGTTGCGCCGTAGAGGTTCCCTGATTTGTCGAGAACCAGCGATCCAATGGGAGCGCAGAGGTCGGGATCGTTTCGAGTGCTTGGAAACTGAAAGATCTCGGTCTCGGTCCAGGACGTCCCGCCGGACACGGGAGGTGACAACTGAAAGATGCCACCACAATTGACTGCCGCCGAAGTGAATCCGTAGAGATTGCCCGCCGAGTCGAGGGTGAGGGAGCCAATCGGCTCATAGTCCGTTGGGTAATCAGTGGTGTAGAGCACGGATTGTACCCATGCGCCCGACTGCGGACTGAGTTTGAAGATTACATCGCAGTCGCACAGAGTGGAGTTTCCCGTGGCGATGCCGTAAAGGTTTCCCGACGAGTCGATGGTGAGACCAGCGTTGGGGTTAGAGCCATCGCTGCCGCCCTGAAAGCGATAGAGGACGGTCTCAGTCCAGGTTCCGCCGCCTGCAGCGGGAGGCGAGAGTTCGAAAACCGTGCCGCAGCCTTGGGGCTGGCTGCCAGAGAATCCGCAAGCTGTGCTGCCGCCGCCGCTCTCGGTTGTGCCGTATAGGTTGCCGGCGCTATCGGCCACGAGATTGCCGGTGGCATCTGAGCCATCGTTGCCTCCGTGAAAGTTGTAAATGGTTTTCTCACTGGGACCGCTGGCAGAGGCGCTGATCGCGAGAATCATGATGAGGAGCATGACTGAAATTGCGGGGCGTTGCGTGGGCGAGACTGAAAGGTGGGTGCAGCGCATGGGGAAAACCTCCTGAAAAAAATTCCCGGGATCAAATGACGAGCTGGAGCTGGTGCGCGACGACAGCGGCCTTGGGGAAGGTGAGGGGGAATATATCACGAGGAGCGGTGGGGCGCAATGTGGTTTGTTCCCCATCGGCTTGTCCGTGGAATACAAGAAAAATGGACCACAAAGGACAGNNGTCACGAAGGATTTCGTCGCCGGGAATGAGATTAGGTTCCGGGGAAACCAAAAGCCCGGCCTGATCGGGCTTGGTTTCGGGGGCCAAAAATGCCAGGCAGCCTCGGTCCTCTTGATGCGACTAGAGATCGAGGAAACGATTGCGGTCTTGGGCGCTGGGTAGAGGACAGGTTTCGGAGCGGCCGAAGATGCGATAGCGATGGCGGGCGATGGCGTTGTAAGCGGAGTTGAGGAGGAATTTGGGCAGGAGTTGCAGAAGGGATACGGCGGCGGGCCACGGAGCGCCGAGGTGCTTAAGGACGAAGAGGGCTGCGTCGGAGCGGGCGAGCACGAGTTCGTTTGCGTTTTCAGATTCTGGATTGACGACGACGTAGACGGTATCGAGATCGCTGGGATTGAGGTTGTGGCGGGCGAGGATGCGGGAGGCGAGTGGGCTTTGCAACGATGCGAAACGGAAGATGGCATGGCGGTCGCGGCGAAGGATGAATTGAACGAAGCGGTTGCAGAATCCGCAGACGCCGTCGTAGAGGAGGATGTGCGGCATGTTACGGGTGCGCGGCGGATCAAGAGGATGGAACGCAAGCCTGAGGTGCGGATTCTGAATTTTTCCTGATTTGTTCGCGTAATGCGCGGGCCTCGCGCTGCAGGTCTTTGGCCATGAGCCAGTGATTTTCCTGCTGGTCTTTCTCCGGTGTTTGAGAGGCGAGGTTGGTGAGGCGCAGGATTTCGTCTTCGAGAACTTGCAGGCGGGATTGTAGTGCTTCTACTAACATTGTGCCCACTCTAACAGAAGAAATTATATAGCGAACTTCCGCCAGCGGTTGCCATAGAGGGGAAAGCACGCCTCGCGCCCTCGTTTCGGATTTCGTAACAAAATCTTCTTTTTTTTTGAGAGTTGGAGATTGTTGCTAAACTCCCTCCAATTCCAGAGCGCCGCCTCGCGTAACAGCTAACCCCTAACCTGAAAATACCAAGGAGATAAATATGTACATCGGTGAGGAATACCAGCACTCGCCCGCTCAACCCTCAATCGTCCACCCGGCCTGCCCACTGCGCCCGACGCTGCTCCATTGTCTTGCTCTGGCGCTCTTAATGCTGCTCGCTTCCACGTCGATGTGGGCGCAGATAAACCCGGCCCCGACTACATTTAATGGGATGATGGTCAGCGATGGTGGCTCCAGCACCACCCCATACGCCGGCGATTTTCCGGGTGTGGGGTCGAATGCAGGACTTCCATTCGGCGTCTATAGGATATGGGACACGGACGCCACTCCTTCCGGCTACTCCAGCGGATACTCCCTTGCGTGGCCTGACATGCAAACCTCGGCATCGACATCAAACTCCAGCCCCACCCTATCGACTGAGGGCCAGGCTGCTCTAGCTCTTGAGCTGCAAAACCTTTACACAGCAAACAAGGATGCGGTTGCGATGTATACCTTGAGCAGGACCCCGTATTGGGCGCTGTCAACCGCCAGCCAGGGCGACACCACCTGCAACTACTACAACAACGGGACAAACTATTGGAATAACGGTTCTGGGCCCCTCATTTATGCGCCTGGGCAATGCGATGTCCCAGCCGATCTCGCCACCGCCAACAGTAGTGGCGATTACACCAACCAAACGTGGAGAAACTGGGTCACGGCACTCGCTCAATATCTCAAAACTCTTACCACAGCAGATGGCTATGCCCAGGTCGGGTACTTTGAAATCTGGAACGAGTTTGACCGATCGAACTTCCTGACCGGCCAGACCAATGGATCCAACGTCTCCTACAACGGAAACTACCAACAGTTGTTACGCATGACTGAGGACGCGCGCTGCATTCTAATTGGCAACAACGGCCCGACCGGGCAATTAACGATACACAATTACACCACCACCGGCGGCACTCAATCCTGTAATACTACCAACTTCCCCGGCGGCGTGGGCTTGCTGCCAAATGCCAAGATCACTACGCCTTCCGCCCATGCGCAGGGGAGCACCGCGAAACAGATTAACCAGGGCATCCAATTGATGCAGAACTTCTTCTACTGCAACGTCCCCGGCGGCAGCATGTACCCCAACAACTTCCCGCCCACCTCGGATTGCAACTGGACGGCTACATCGGATTGGGGAGGCCTCGCAGTTGACATCATTAACTTCCACATGAAGCCCGGAAACGAAGTCCCTCCCGGTGGCGCCTCCAATCAGCAGCCTGAAGCCGAGATGACCAACGAGCACAGCAGCGCTACCAGCATCTTCACGGACTCGCATGAGGCT
Source organism: Acidobacteriaceae bacterium (assembly GCA_003164855.1). GTDB lineage: Bacteria > Acidobacteriota > Terriglobia > Terriglobales > Acidobacteriaceae > Sulfotelmatobacter. The sequence continues at coordinate 7,777 of PLUI01000057.1, read as the reverse complement.
GGGCTGCCATTCATGAACGGCGAGGGCGGATATGCCGGAGACGGTTGGGAAGGGTGTAGCGCTACCGGCTGTGTAGACTTACTCAGCTATCCCGGCGAGCAAGCAGCTTTTGTGGCGCGCTATGCGCTGATCCAGTGGTCGCTGGGCTTCTCGGAGTTCAACTGGTATCAATATGACGGCAGTACCGGCACCAATGGCACCAGCAGTATTCTTTCGACCGGTACAGCGGGGTCTCTTACTCTGACTGACCCGGGGCAGGCCTACTACGACGTAATCAACTGGATAGTAGGCAGTTCGATGGTCTCCGGCTTCAACTGCGGTCTGGTCAGCGGCTCGCAAACCGGTACGTTGTGGGCTTGCGAGTTTACGAAGAGCAGTCCGTCCGGCTGGGAGGGAAGAGTTTACTGGGATGTAGGTGCGGCCTATGCCTGTCTTAGCGCCGACCCCACTCCCTGTGGAACGACTTATAGCCTTACCGTGCCAACTGCCTACACGTACTATCAAACGGGGATTGGGACCGCTCAGAATCCCATCTCTTCGCACAAGATCAACGTCAGTAGCATGCCGACTCTCGTGGAGACGGCGAAGTTCGTGGAGAATGCACAATAGAGCAGCGTTAAAGACGGAACTTTCACGTGAGCGTCTACGAGCCGAGGCGAAGGAGTTCGGCTCGTAGCCGCGCGTGGTGTTGGGTTTGGTGGAGGTAGGTCATTTCGTTGGGGGCGGATTTGGCGCGGATGATTTTGATGAGTTGTGATTTTTCGCCGGGGGTCCAGCTGGTTAGGTTGGGGATTAAGGCTAAGATTAGCGACCAGTTTTCCAGGGACTGGATTTGGGTTTGAGTCCAGCGTCGCGGGTTGATTTTTAGGGCGCGGGTTACGGCGGCGGTGGATGCTTGACGGATTTTGTGGCTGTCGCCGTTGAAGTCGCGGGCCATGCGGCGGTTCACGAGCAGGCCGAGATTGCGGGTGGAGAAAGTGTCCCAGGGACCAGCAGCGGCTAAAGCCGGTTCTGAGGCGGCAGCATTTTCGGCACGCCTGAAGGCGTGCCCCGATACGAATCTTTCGGCGCGAGCTGATGCCAATGTTTCGTTGCGAACTGGTGCCGATGTTTCGTTGCGAGCTGATGCGGGTGTTTCGGCGCGAGAAATTTTGGGGAACGCGACATTGGATTTCGTAGGGGGATCGATGGAAGCTCGAACGTCGTAGAACATGTGGGCTTCGGCCAGGCGTTTGAGGATCCGGGCGGGAGTTTTGTATTGGCGATTGGCCGCGATTTTTTTCTCTTCTTTTTCGCAGAGCTTCTGAAGATCGGCGCGGCCGGGGCGGAAGCCTAGTTTGCGGTAAAACCAGAAGGCGCCGGAGTCGATGGCTTCGTCGTTATTCTGGCCAATCTGGTAGGGATAAATTGAAATACAGTTTGCGGCAGTGAGGGCGCGGAGGCAGCGCAGAGCCTGGGCGTAGATCCAGGCGGTTTCGCCCTGGCGGTAGGTGTAGAAGGTGTTGAATCCGACTTCGATCCATTCGCAGAGGCCGATGGCTTCGACGTAGTTGATGGGGACGCCGTTTTTCAGAGTGTAACCGGCGAGGTAGGCGCGGAGCGGGAGACGGCGGGATGGGGGCAGTCCCCAGAAATGCATGACGACACCGCGGCCGAGATCGGCGCGGAGCACGGTGCGCGGGTCGCCAAGGGTGGTGCCGTAGAGCTCGCGGTAGCGGACGACCATGACGTCGCGAATGGCGTGCATGACGGATTCTCCGGAGGCGAGGGAAAGTTTTTCGAATCTGGGTGCGGGCTGGGCGAGTTCGCGGGAGAGTGAGACTTCGCTGCGCTGGATGAGTGGGCCGGAATGAAAGTAGAAGCGGCGGGGACGATTGAAGTTGCGGGTGCGGGAAAGCTTTAAGTTTTCGAGTCTCCATCGGATGGGAAGACGGAGTGAGTCGTAGAGTTCGGCGCGTTGGCGGGCGGGGAGCGGGAGTTGCTCGAAGCGCTGGATGAGCCAGGAGAGCGGGTTCTCGCGGCCACGGGCGGCATCGAGCCAATGCTGCCACGGGATGTTGGCTTCGACATCGGCATCTTCTTCGAGCAGGGGAATGAAGCGCGGCCAGATTGTGCCGCGGGCGCGCTCGGAGGGGTAGTCCTCCCAGTAATCGTTCCAGGCGATTTCCGGATTGGGCGAAATGCGATTGCGCGGGATGCGGCGCACGAGCCATTGGACTACATCGAGGGAAAGAGTGTCCTGCATGGTGGTGCCGGCGATGCCGGAAGTATCGAACTCGTCGAACAGAGACATGTCGGCGTTGGCAGCGCGAAGCTTCTCGATGCGCAGGTGGAAGGTATGGAGGAGATTTTCGATACGAGGGATGAGAGATGGGGCGTGGGGAAAGGCGCGGAGGAAAAGCAGGCACTCGTGGAAGCGGATTACGTGGTGAGGATCGTCGAGTTGGAGCTTGGAGAGTTGGGCGAGGAGGTTGGTGACGAAGGCGACGTGGCGTGGGCCGAACTGATTTTTGGAGGCTTCGAGTTGGGTGAGCAGATGGTTGGGATCGTGGGAGGTGGGCGACATGGGCGGCGGAATAGTGTAACGCAATCAAGCTTAGGGCGGGCGGTGCCTTGAGATCTTTAACACAGAGGGCACAGAGGGACACAGGGTAGAGCAATGATCTAATGAGCGGTTGCGAGCCTCCCGAAGGTGGGCTTCATGGCCATGTATTTGGTGTTGGTGAGCTGGTGGAGTTTGCCGTCGGCATCGAAGGTGAAGAGTTGATATTCTCCGGTCCACATTTCGCAGCGTGGACGCTCTTCGCCGACGGTTATGAATTGAGTGGCGACACGATTCAGAGATGAGAAGGCAATCAATCTACCATCCAGAGACCAGGCCGGAAAGCAAAAGTCCTGGCGCTTGGAAAATACCAGGCGGTGTTGTTGGGAGCCGTCGGCAGCCATCAGGAACAAAGCTGGATGCTCACCTTCGCGATCGGAAACAAACAGGATGGAGGCACCATCGGGCGCCCAGGCGGGCGAGGAGTCTTCGCCCTTGTCTTCGGTGAGCCGGCGGACATTCGATCCATCGGAGTTCATGGCGAAGATCTGGAACTTGCCGGCGCGGTTGGAGGCGAAAGCTATTTGCCGATCATCGGGAGACCAGGATGGGGAGATGGCATGTTCAGTCAGCTTTTTGAGGTTGGCGCCGTCAGGGTCCATCACCCAGATGGCAGGATTACGGCTGGGGTTGGGCAGCGCGAATTGATAGAAGGCGATTTTCTTGCCATCGTGGGACCAGACGGGGCCGCAGGCATCGCCGGTGCTGATGTTGGTGAGGCGTTTCTGGGCGGAGCCATCGGCGTTCATTGCATAAATTTGCGAGTATTGGTCGTTGCGCAAGGAGCAGAATGCGATCCTGGCGCCGTCCGGCGAAACCGAGGGGTCGAAGCCGTTCACGTGGAGATCCGTAATTCCGGTACCGTCCGGATTCATGAAGGCGAGGAGATTCATTTTGGCGTCGGAGGAGGAGTGGAATTGCATGGCGGGGTTGTCGACTGAATTGATGCCGACGGAACCTTTGGGACTGTCAGCGGTCCCTGTACCGGAACCGCGAGTGTCGGCGGACAGCATCGCCATGGAGGATGACGTTGTGATCATGGGATCGGGACGCACAAAGACGATCTTCTCCGAAGGTGGGGCCGCAGTTTGCGATAGACAGGCGGCGACGACGAATATTACAGAAATCTGGAGCGTAGTTTTGAAGTGGCGCATTTTTCCTTCTCAGCCGACGAAAATGTTTTCTACGAATAAATTGATCTCGCGGGTTCGAATACCGCGAGAAGAGACATTATGCATCTTTATTGGAGGAAAGNNCCTAGTCCGCCGTTGAAGTGTTGGATGACTCCGTAGCACTCGCAGGCCACGGCTTCCAGGCTCTTGCGGTTCAGGATTTTGACGGTGCCGCGCAAGTTTTCAATCAGGCCGGCATTTTCGAGCACGCCGGCGGCGAGGCTGACGCTGGGGCGTCCGGTGCCGAGCATCTGGGCGAGAAATTCGTGAGTCAGGGGGAGCAGTTGGGAATCGAAGCGATCCTGACACATCAGCAGCCAGCGAGCCAGGCGCTGGTCAATTCCGTGCAGCCGGTTACAGGCGGCGAGTTGAGCAACCTGCATGCCGTGCACGAGAGCGAAGCGGCCGAGTTTGGAGTGGAGCGCGGGAGCGGAAAGCAAAATATCCTGAAATACTTCCGAGCGAATTCGCATTCCGCTTCCCGACATCTGCATGATCGTCCGGAAGATTTCCCGTTGCAGGCCGGCGCTGAGGGACATGCCGACCATGCCTTCTTTGCCGACGATACCGACCTCAACACTTCTGCCGTCGTGGCTGAGAGCGACGAGGGAGGTCATGCCGTCATTCAGAAAATAGGCGAAATCGATCTTCTCGCCGGGCTCGTGCAGAATTTTATGTTGGGGGAGATCGACGGGCTCCAAGTGGGGGCGAAGCAGGTTGAATTCTTTGTCGGGAAGCGAGAGCAGGATGAGATTGCTGACTGCTTTGCCTGCGGCGTCGGAGCGGGAGCCGGGGCGCAGGGAAATCGGCTTGCTCGAGCTTGTCGCGCGCTTAACGATGATCGTTCCTTCCACCAAGACATCCGTTTCCATAAAACGTTGGATGCATCGAACCGTCTCCCGTCATTGCCGGAAAGCTGTAGGCTGGGCCAGCATTTCAGTGGAAATGTGAAGGAATAAAAAGGTAGAAGATACGGAGAAAATTCCTATCATTTTCCGACTTGGACGAGGCTCCATCCGATGTTGTTCTCTACCACAGCGAGTTGTGACGATTGACTCGCATCGCCGCATAATGGTCCGAAGAAGTACAGCGCCGGCTCCCTCAGGGGCCAAAGAGTGTACATGAGAACTGCTCTTCCGCCCCTCCGGGGCTTGTTCATCTCCCACTTTGTACCCACGGCTTGCGCCGTGGGCTGCATTCTTGCGCCGCTTCGCGGCTGACCGGGGAATTAATCCCACCACAAAGCTGAAAATCTGGTTCTCACGCACACACTAAAGCCTCGCGTCTTTATTCGGCCTGGCGGCACGCGACTGAAGTCGCGCCCTTCCCGAGCCTGCTCGAACTTGAGTTTTCCGCAACCTCTAAGGACATGGCCTTCCCGAAACCACTTACGAGACAGCCTCTAGTCGCTCTTTGGATCGCTGGGCTCGCTTTTCTGCATGCGCCGGTCTTCGGCAGACAAGACGCGGTTTAGCTCCTGGACAAGTTTCAGAAATTTTGCCCGGTCCTGTTCCACGGCGATTTTCGCGCAAAGCTCTTGCATAAGGTCGCTTTCAGGCTTGTTCATCATTGGTTTGAGGTGAAGCGGAAGTATTACAGTATTCGCTGTATAAGGTATGTTCGATGTCGAACGGTGCGGCAATTAGGGAAGTGGCCCGCAAGGCATAGTTCGGCGAAAGTCGACTGCTTTGGGCCGCGCGTTCGCGGCCTGCTCTGGAAGCACTCAGACCCACGACTGCAGTCAGCTGTAGCCTTTTTTCTTCCAGACGTTCCAATCCGAGCGGACGGCTTCGAGCATAGCTTCGGCGGCGCGGTGCAGCCATCTCGCTTTTTGGGCATCGAGATGGCGAAGGATGGCCTTGCGCGCGGATGGAGTGCCGAGATGGATGTTGGCGGTTTCCCAGCCCATGGCGTGGAGCAGGCGGAGTTCGGTATCGGGGCCACCCAAGGAGGCAAGTTCGATGCGGGAGCAGTACGGGCCGAGGCGGCGGACGATCCAGCGTCCGCGCAGTTGGACAAAAGGATCGGGACAGCGGACGGCGCGGTTGATGATGGTCTGGTAGAGAATCTCCGGGGGGCCTTTCTCGGTTTTGGACTCAAGGCTTTCGGCCCAGCAATTGGACGAGGGGACGAGCGCTTTGGCTTCGCGGGCGATGCGTCCGCCGTGCCAGTCGGCGAGGGCGACGTAGCGGGCATGGCCGAGACTGCCGAGTCCGGCAACGCGATGGACGAGACGATAGGAGATGCCGGGAGCGGGCATGAGGTGTTCGATGGCGTCGACGGCGCTGATCGGAGCTTCCGTTTTGAGGGTGGGGAGCGCGTCCAGTTTTTGCCAGAAGCGAACGGGATCGCGTAGTCGGCCCTCGGCGATGAAGCGCAGCCATTGGTGCTTCTCGCTAAGGACAAAAGGTAGGCCTTGTTCCTGGAGGCTTTCGCGATAGCCTTCGAGCAGGGTGCCGCAGATGTCTTCGCGTTTGAGGGGAAGGCGGCCGGCCTCGACGGCAAGGTGGGCGCTGACGGCGAGTCGCACCAGATCGATGGTGTAGGCCATGGGCCAGGCTTCGTCGAAGTCGTTGACACCCCAGATGAGGCGGCCCTCGATGTCACGCCAGGTGCCGAAATTCTCGACGTGGAGATCGCCGACCGCAAGGACGTGCGGAGCCTTGGCGAGTTCGGGACAGATCTGGGGCCAGAGTTGGGCCCAGCGGAAGTAAGTTGCGCGGAAGAAGGGGAAAAGTTCCGCCTTCATGCGGGCGTGTTTGAGGCGGAGGTCGTTCTTATCGAGGTGAGTGCGCTGGGCCAGCCAGCCTTCGAAGTGGCGGGTGGCTTTGACGACGTTCATGCGGGCAACGATAGCGATGGGGAGAAGGGGAAGTCAAATTTCGGGCTGCGGGCTTTGGGCTCCGGGCTTTGGGCTTCGGGCTTTGGCTTCAGTTTTCGGATCGTCTTGAAGGGGCTTTCACCACGGAGGCACGGAGACACGGAGAAAACCCAGAAACAACAAAGAAAAAACTTTCTCTGTGGCTGTGTCTCTGTGGTGAAAGGGCTTGGTGCGACATGGCAAATGGAGGACGGCGCAGGGCGGTGGTATCGACTCCACGATTTCGATTCCACGGCCGGCGCCGGTTCTGAGACTCCAAAGAGGAACGCGGGATCAGTTCTTGAAGAAGGCGGCGTTGCGCTCGATGAACGGCTTTTTCTCCTCGGGAACGTCGTCGACTGCGAGGATCGAATCTGAGGTGCAGGCGGGAACGCACGCACCGCAGTCGATACATTCGACCGGATCGACGAAGAGCTGAGTCGCCTCTTCGAAACTGGGCTCATCCTGTTTGGGATGAATGCAGTCGGTGGGGCAAACATCGACGCAGAGAGAATCTTTGATACAGGAATCGGTGATTACGTAGGCCATGAGGAAGATCTCCGGGATTAAGAGTTTTGGTATTCGGTTGAACTCGCTTTTCAGTGTAGAAGCGAGAGCGGAGCGAAACCGTGATGCTCATCACAGTGGCGTGTGAGCGGGAGCGCTCGAAGCGCGGGAGAGAGAAGTCGGTTGAGAAGAGCGAAGATGATCACAATCACCCATAGGGGTGACGGTAATCACTGACATGAAAAACTGCTAATGGCAGAATGCTGACATTGAACTAAGACCTACTTAATGCAGGCCTTCTAGTCGAGATCGCCCGGCCCTAACCCACAGAACCCCACAGAGCCGTTACCCCAGACGGCAAGGGCCGGGCGCCTTATAAATGAAGATGAAAGAGAGTGGTGGCCCTCCCCCAACCTCCCCTTTCTTTTGTCTGACTTCTTCCTGAGCTTTATCCATCTTGTTTCTAGTTTTCTGCTTCAGCCCAACCATGCAGTGGAGGCAACCCTCAGGGAAGGCCGCTGACGTGTCGATGCTGACACGGTGTTGTCAGCGGGCCACTCTTGTGTGAAAGCTAACCTTCCTTAACTCCTCTGTTTTCAGCTGGGTGAACTTTGGTTCTCTGCCTGCGCCTGTAGA